>BNZC01000003.1 GCA_026000755.1 Clostridia bacterium | reverse complement strand
AGGGGGCAAATCCTTTGCCACCTTAATGTCTATCGTCAAAACTGCCATCAAGCAGAATCTCTCTCCCTTTTCCGTTATCAATGACCTCTTTGCCGGAGTTTCGGCAATTGCCTAGCTGAGTAGTAACCTTACAGTCCTTGACAGTCCAATCTTTTTATGCTAGATTTATAACAGAACTTCTTCCCACAAGAAAGGATATTCCTATTTCATGATAGCCCTACACCTTCCCGATTTGAAAGATTTCATGCACTTGTTTTTGCGTAGTGATTTATTTGACCGTTTCCTTCTGCCGGAAGCCACTATTACCACCTATGTTACGCACAAAATCGACGGACACCTCCATGCCGATTTTTTTGAAGACGAAAAAGGCGGCGAAACCCTTACACCTGCCGACAGGCAGGCAGGGACGGATGCCTCCTCTTTGACTGCCCAAGCTACCATTGCCCCCTATTCCATGCTGCGCCCTTTTTGCTATGAACTAATGAAAGGAAAACGCTCGCCCCTATCATTTCAGTTCCTGTTTCAGCTTTCCCCGGAAAATCAAGAACGCACCATACTGCGCAGCGGGTCAAGTTTTGCTCCAAGTGATGTGTCCGCTCTATTTTTACGTCTGACCTACCAAGGAGGACAGCTACGCTGTACAACAGGAATCGCCTATCAAAGCTTCTCTCTCGACAAGTCCTTAGAAGAAGAATGGGACCGTTTGGTACCTCGTTTTTTTCGCAATCACGGCATTTCTTGCGAATTATTATGAAAAAAATCAAAAAACTTGAAAATTTCGCTTTACATTTCCTTAAAGCTGTGTTATAGTTATCAAGTACGCAAAAAGGCGTACGCAAATTATATTTTTTGGAGGTACTAAAATGCAAGGTACAGTAAAATGGTTTAACAACCAAAAAGGTTACGGTTTCATTTCTGATGAATCCGGCAATGACGTATTCGTTCACTACAGCGGTCTTAACATGGATGGTTTCAAGTCCTTAGAAGAAGGCGCAGCAGTAGAGTTCGACGTTACGGAAGGTTCTAAGGGACCTCAGGCGATTAACGTGACTGCAATCCGCTAATCTTTTGAATCAGTAAGTTTACCAATGTACCTGTGTCTGATATAGAAACATATATACGCAAAGTCGTACTTGAATCTAAAAGATATTGTGTTATTGATGAACCTGATGAAACAAAAAGAACCATTTCCTTTCGGAGATGGTTCTTTTTTTACCTTATATCACGTATCTATCATTCCGTTCATACACCACCTTAACGCCGTCCCCGCCGCTAAAGTATGCGTTCGACCCCAATGTTCCTCTGCTTTCTACAATGCAGTTTTCGATATGGGTGTTATCTCCGATATACACATCATTCAAAATAATCGAGTTCTTAATGGTACAGTTCTTGCCCACAAACACCTTCTTGAACAAAACGGAATTATCCACCGTACTGTTTATGATACACCCACTTGAAATCAAGCTGTTATGTACCTTAGAACCGCCGTTGTATTTTGCGGGCGGAAGATCCGCAATCTTTGAGAAAATTTGAGGATCCTGACCGAAATAATGCCGCACTTCCGGCTGTAGGAAGTCCATATTTGTCTTATAGTAGGCATCCACCGTGGAGATATTGTTCCAGTAATCCGTCAGCTCATATCCGTAAATCCGCTTCATGTTCTTATAGCGAATCAAAATATCAACGACAAAATCATGACGTCCTTCATGGGCACACAATTCCAACATCTCAATCAACTGCCTTCTGCGAATCACATAGATTCCCGTAGAAACCGTATTGGAAAGTGCAACCATCGGCTTCTCTTCAAATTCCGTCACCCTGGAATCTTCGTTCATACGAAGTACGCCAAAACGGCTTACGTCCGCATCCTTGGGCAATTTCTTGTATACAACGGTAATGTCCGCCTTCTTTGAAATATGATAATCCAAGACCTTATTGTAGTCCAGTTTATATACACAATCTCCGGTAGCTATAATAACATAGGGTTCATGACTCCTGCGTAAAAAGTCAATGTTCTGATACATGGCATCCGCTGTTCCCCGATACCACCAACTGTTATTCTCCGTCACAGTGGGTGTGAAGATATAAAGACCACCCTGCTTCCTCCCGAAGTTCCACCATTTTGAAGAATTGAGATGTTCATGCAGGCTTCTGGCATTGTACTGCGTCAAAACTGCAACCGTATTGATGTGAGAATTTGTCATATTGCTCAGTGCAAAGTCAACACAGCGGTAACTGCCTGCAACGGGCATCGCCGCAACCGCACGCTTGCTGGAAAGCTCCTGCATACGATTGTTCTGCCCCCCTGCTAAAATCATTCCTATCGCTTTCATACTTGATCACCTGCCTTAATGATATATTCTCCGCTTGCCAACTCACCGTCCTTGTAGTCGCTCGCTTCTGTTACACCTGCAATGGCTGTATTCTTACCGATTGTCACATCCGATGGAATGACAGTATCCTCTCCTACCGTCACAAGACCGAAAGCATACACATCCGCTTTTAATTTGCTGGGAACATCCACGCCCACACCCATCTTCACATTGTCGCCAACGCTGCTGTTATCTGCAATGATGGACTTGTCAATAATGGTGTTTTTACCAATGCTGGTTCCTGCCATAATAATGGAATCCTTTATCGTAGCTCCCTCTCCAATCACAACACCTGCTCCGATCACAGAGCCGAATACCTTACCGTGAATCTCCGTGCCTTCACCGATAATGCTTCGTTCTATTTCAGAATCCGCCGAAATGTACTGGGAGGCAATAATATCACTTCTGGTATAGATCTTCCAATATTCTTCATAGAGATTAAATTCAGGGATGAGATCAATCAGCTCCATATTCGCTTCCCAATAAGAGCCAAGGGTTCCCACATCCTTCCAGTATCCGTTAAATTCATAGGCAAACAGACGCTGTTCTTTCTCATGGCAGTAAGGAATAATGTGCTTTCCAAAGTCACAGCCGCTTACATCCTGCTGTGCCAAAAGAGCCTCTTTTAACACCGGCCATGAGAAAATATAGATACCCATAGATGCCAGATTGCTCCTTGGGTTCTCCGGTTTTTCCTCAAACTCTGTAATGCGCTTATCCTTGTCCGTGATTACAACACCAAAACGGCTGGCTTCTTCTAAGGGTACCGGCATGGAGGCAATGGTCACAGCCGCATTGTTCTCCTTATGGAAGTCCAACATCACCTCATAATCCATCTTGTAAATATGATCTCCGGACAAAATCAGTACATACTCAGGATCGTAGCTTTCCATGTAGTCCATGTTCTGGAAAATAGCATTCGCCGTTCCGGAATACCACTCACTTCCATGACTCTTCTCATGAGGCGGTAAAACAGTAACCCCCCCCCCATTCCTGTCCAAATCCCACGGAATGCCTATGCCGATGTGCTTATTCAACTTCAGCGGCTGATACTGTGTCAATACGCCAACCGTATCGATTCCGGAGTTAATACAGTTACTCAGCGGGAAATCAATAATTCTGTATTTCCCACCAAAGGCCACGGCAGGCTTCGCAACGTCTGAGGTCAAAACCCCCAGTCTGCTCCCCTGCCCTCCTGCTAAAAGCATGGCAATCATTTCTTTTCTTATCAAGCTCTCACCTCTCGTCTTTATTTTTTTACTGCTGTAATAATGTCTAGGAACATTATAACATACTTTTTTCGATTAGTACATAATATTAACCAAAAAAGTTTTAATTTTTTTGGGTTTTTTGTGAAATTATTCACATTGACGGATTCTGTGTAATGGTATAAAATAAATATCAGGTGTATTATATTTACAGGAACTGCTTTGCGAACCCTGTAATCAGATTGATGGGTCAAAATACGCCCCTCTTACCGAAACTTCGTTTCGATAAACTAATATTAAATAGAAATGGCGGGATAAGGCAATGTACAAAATAGACTTTGGATCACCCATACACATACATTTCATCGGAATCGGCGGAATCAGCATGAGCGGACTGGCTGAAATTCTGAACAAAGAAGGATTCTTTGTTTCCGGCTCCGATGCCAAAAGCTCTCCTCTCACAGAGAAATTGGAACATCTTGGCGTTTTGATTTTTTACGGGCATGATAAATCAAATCTTCCCCGGGATGCACAGCTTACGGTCTATACGGCGGCAGTCAAATCCGATAATCCGGAATGGATTGCATCTACAGAAAGAGACATTCCCATGCTCTCAAGAGCTCAACTCCTTGGACAGATCATGGACAATTATTCTCGTTCCGTTGCCATCTCCGGTACCCACGGAAAGACCACCACTACTTCCATGCTCACCGATATTTTTCTGGCAGCAAAAAGCGATCCTACGGTATCCGTAGGCGGTATCTTATCCTCCATTGACGGAAATATCCGCGTGGGGTCTTCTGATATTTTCCTGACAGAGGCCTGTGAATATACCAACAGCTTTCTTCATTTTTACCCAAAGTACGCACTTATCCTGAATATAGAAGAGGATCATATGGATTTCTTCTCCGATTTAAGCGAGATTCGCCACTCTTTCGCCGCTTTTGCCGGGCAGGTGGCGACGGATGGCACCCTGCTCTTAAATGGCGATATTGCAGCTCCGGATGACATTACAGTCAACTGCGTGGCCACCGTCACTCGCTACGGATTTGACCCCTCCTATGAATTTTATGCACAAGATGTCCACTTTCATGCACAAGATGGCACAAGTTTTTCATTTTTTCAAAAAGACGCTTTCCTTGGTGAGATAAAACTAAGGGTTCCCGGCATACACAATGTTTCAAATGCCTTAGGTGCAGCCGCACTGGCTCTTACCATGGGCATCCCTTTTGCATCCATACAGCTTGGCTTAACTTCCTTTTTGGGGACTGCCCGACGCTTTGAATACAAGGGGGAATTAGGCGGCATTACCATCGTTGACGATTATGCCCACCACCCCACCGAGATTTCCGCTACCTTAACCGCCGCCGCAAATTACCCGCACAAGCGGATCATTTGTATCTTTCAGCCTCATACCTATACCAGGACAAAGGCTTTCCTTTTGGACTTTGCAAAAGCCCTTTCCGCTGCGGATCTTGTTATATTAACCGATATTTATGCCGCCAGGGAGAAGAATACCATAGGCATTTCCTCCGCCGATTTGCTGAAAGAGCTGAACAACTATGAGGTAGAAGCCTATTATGAACCCTCTTTTGATGCCATTGAAGCATTTTTATTAAAAAAATGTTTGCACGGTGACTTGTTGATAACTATGGGTGCCGGAGATGTTTACCGCATTGGGGAACACCTGCTTGGTCTTTCATAATCCACATAATCCACATCCGAGTCGGAAAAATACGACTGACTGTGATGTGGATTTTTTCATTCCTAAAATACACGCCTTGGAGGGCTTATCCACAGTTTTAAGGCTTATCCACATCGGCGAAAACCCTTACAAAGAAAGGCTTTCCGCAAAAAAAAGGCTTTTTTTTTTGCAATAAGTGTGATACAATGTTTGTATATGTTGCACGGTAACTATTCACGATTGATTTGAAAGAGGCTGCTCGCTCTGCTCAAAAAAGAGCCTTCGAGCGAAATGTAGGAAAGACCCTCCTAAGGAGGTTCTTTCAACTAAGTTCGTGCTACGGGTTTACTTTTTCATAATAATTCACAACAATCTTACCGAATAAAGGACATTCGGTAAGCAGCGCCCTAAAGAACAGGGCTTGGTTCACGAACGACCTCGCACTAAATGAATGGGTCTACTACTTCATAACAATTTACTACCCTCTTACCGAACAAAAAACGTTCGATAAGCATCGCCCTACAAATCAGGGCTTAATCGCTAAAGTGCTTTCGGTCAAGCGAGGGTTCTTTTTTGCGGAGCGAGTAGCCTTTTTCATTATTACCGTAAACAGTAACTGCACACAAAACGAAGGAGGTTCCCCACATGGCTGACATTGCCTTACATATCGATGCAGATCAATCTGCCACCTATGTTGCAAATACATTTATCGACCGGCATATGCCCAATGCCAATGGAGAATTTGTCAAAATATACCTCTACCTCCTGCGTTGCAGGAATGCCGAAAGCGCAGGCTTTGATCTCTCCTCTGCGGCGGATCGATTTGAACATACGGAAAAGGACGTGCTACGGGCCTTGCGCTATTGGGAGAAGATGAAGTTGCTTCATCTGGAATACAATACAGAGAAACAACTTTCCGGTATTTATTTCCTTCCCGTAAAAGAGGATATCGTGGCGGAATCTGCCGAGTCGAACCAAGCAGACGGATTTTACCACACAAACCAAGCCGGGGCATTACAAGCTCCTTTTCTTTCCGATTCCTCCGACCGGAAGACGGCTACCCTTTCACTCCTGTCCTCTAAGGGCACAACGGCGGCGGAGCTAAGTGATTTTCAGAAAAAGACCCATGTAAGGGAGTTGCTCTTTGCGGCGGAACAGTATTTGAAACGCCCCTTGACCCCTACGGATGTACAGCAAATCTTGTACTGGTACGAGGAACTTTCTTTCTCTACCGATTTGATTGAATATCTAATCGAATACTGTGTCTGCAAAAACCATGTGAGCCTTCGTTATATGAACAAGGTGGCTCTCGGTTGGAGAGATCAAAAGATTACCACCGTAGAGCAAGCGAAGCTTGTTTCCGTTGCTTTCTCAAAACTCCATTATGCGGTTTTGCGTGCCTTTGGACTGGGCAACCGTAACCTGACTTCCGATGAGTTAGCCTTTATTGACAAGTGGCAAAAACAGTTGGGGTTTTCTTCTGAGCTTATTTTAGAAGCTTGCCGTCGCACCATATCGGCAACTCATCAACCCAGCTTCGAGTATGCTGACAGTATCTTAAGCAGTTGGAAGAAGCAGACGGTATCTACCCTTGCCGACGTGACAGCCCAAGATATGGCCTACCAGAAAACAAAAAACGCAAATCGGCAAAAACCTGTCGCCGGGGTCAATAATAAGTTTAACAATTTTACCCAGCGCAGTTATGACTACCAGAAACTGGAGCAGCAGCTCTTAAATGTGGAGTAAACCAATGGCCTTAACCAATACACAATATGACAGTATCATGCGCAGTTACGAGAAGCGACAGAGAACCCGCCGCATTCTAATCGAAAAAAGACAGCAAGAACTCTACGATAAATCCTCCCCCTTTCGGGAAACAGAGGTGCAGATGTCCTCTGTGGCACTTTCCTTTGGCCGCTTGTTCTTAGAGGGTGATACTACCGCAATTTCTCGCCTAAAAGCAGAAATCACCCGACTAAGTCAAGAGAAATCCTTTCTGATTCAAAACTTGGGGTATCCTAAGGACTATTTAACCCCCCCCTATGAGTGCAATATTTGTAAGGATACGGGCTATGTAGATGACAAACGTTGCCCTTGCTTTCGCCAACAGGCCATTGACCTTGTGTATAACAGTTCGAATTTAAGCGGTATTTTAGAGGCGGAAAATTTCAAACATTTTTCCTTTTCCTATTATTCCTCCAAAGAAATCGACGCTGCCAGCGGTCTGTCCTATCTGGCTTTGGCGCAGAAAGCAGTAAACGAATCCAAATCTTTTATCGAACGCTTTGATACCTCCTTTGAAAATCTGTTTTTCTACGGCGATACCGGCGTGGGCAAAACCTTTCTCTCCCATTGTGTGGCGAAAGAGCTTTTGGATTTGGGACATTCCGTCATTTACGTAACAGCCTTTGATTTATTTTCCATTTTCGAGAAAAACACCTTTCAAAAGAAAGAAGCACAGGGCTTTGATTATCAAAACCTCTTTGACTGCGACTTATTGATGATTGACGATCTGGGAACGGAATTTGCCAACTCCTTTACCAACTCGCAGTTGTTTTTGTGTTTGAATGAACGTATCCTGCGGCAAAAATCCACCTTAATTTCCACGAACCTGAATATGCCAAAGTTAAGCGAATTATATTCGGAACGCCTGTTTTCCCGCATTATGTGCTTCTATACCATGTTAAAATTAGCAGGAGATGATATAAGGATTGTCAAAAAACTAAACGGAGGAATCTCACATGCTTCATGAAGAAAGACCATTCGAAACAATACCCGTAGGCTCCTTAGGCTTGATTGCCTTACAAAGCTGCAAGGAAATGGGGGATTTGGTGGATCAGTATCTGGCAGAATGGCGCCACAACAGAAATCTCACCAAAAAAGACAGCGTTGTGTTTACCAATTATCAGAAAGACAGCTACCTCCTCCACGCAGAAACCCCCCGTTTCGGAAGCGGAGAAGCAAAAGGGATGTTATTTGAATCCGCAAGGGGCTATGACGTATTTATTTTATTGGACGTGACCAATTACAGCTTAACCTATAAGGTCTGCGGCCACATCAACCGTATGTCTCCTGACGACCATTTTCAAGATCTAAAGCGGGTGATTGCCGCCATCGGCGGAAAGGCCAGACGTATCACCGTCATCATGCCTTTCTTGTATGAAAGCCGCCAACACAGGCGTACCAAGCGGGAATCCTTAGACTGTGCGATTGCCTTGCAGGAGCTGACTGCTATGGGCGTGGACAATATCGTCACCTTTGATGCCCACGACCCCAGAGTACAAAATGCCATTCCCCTAAAGGGCTTTGACACGGTACAACCCGCCTATCAGTTTATCAAGGGCATTTTAAGCAACGTAGATGATTTGCAAATCGACAACAAACACATGATGGTCATAAGCCCCGATGAGGGGGGGACCAATCGCGCCGTTTACCTCGCCAGTGTGTTGGGACTTGATATGGGTATGTTCTATAAGCGGAGGGATTACAGCCGCATTGTAGACGGGCGCAATCCCATTGTAGCCCATGAATTTTTGGGAGCTTCTGTGGAGGATAAGGACGTCATTATTATTGACGATATGATTTCCTCCGGAGACAGTATGATTGACGTGGCAACAGAACTTAAGAAGCGAAAAGCGAAACGCATTTTCGTTGTATCCACTTTTGGCTTATTCACCAATGGCTTGGCAAAATTCGACAAGGCATACGAAGAGGGCTTGATTTACCGTGTGGTCACAACCAACTTAACCTATCAGCCCCCGGAGCTGTATGAAAAGCCCTATTACATTCCTTGCGACATGAGTAAGTATATTGCCTATATTATTGATACCCTAAACCACGATGCTTCCATCAGCGATTTGCTCAATCCCTACGAGCGGATTACCAGTCTGGTGAAAGAGTATAATGCGGGCAAAAGTGTTTAGCGACCGAACTCTGACAGCTCCAAGCCCTCATTTCTCTCTAAGGTCATCCGCACGCTCCACGCATTTACAAACAGGAGCAGCGGATTGCCTTTCAAATCCCTGATCTTTCTCATATCCGATGTGCCTGTAAGACCGTCCAAATCAATGTCCTTATTTTCAATCCAACGAATATGCTCATACGGCAGGTTCTCCAACTTGATTTCCACCTTGTATTCATTTTCCAAACGATAACGTAGCACGTCAAATTGCAGTACTCCCACCACGCCTACAATAATCTCTTCCATGCCGGTGTTGCATTCTTGGAAAATCTGGATGGCACCCTCTTGTGCAATCTGGCTCACACCCTTGACAAATTGCTTTCGCTTCATGGTGTCTAACTGGCGTATCCTTGCGAAATGCTCCGGCGCAAAGGTGGGAATCCCCTCAAAGGCAAACTGCTCCTTGGCGTTGCTTACCGTATCTCCAATTGCAAAAATACCCGGATCAAAAATGCCGATAATATCCCCCGCATAGGCCTCTTCTACAATTTTACGCTCCCTTGCCATCATTTGTTGGGGTTGGGAAAGGCGCATTTTCTTTGCCGAGCTTGTGGTACCCCCCCCCATATCTTCCGATGATACGCTCCCGATGGGCAGATGATTCACTTCCATACCCGCCGTAAATTTTCCGGAACAAATTCGCAAAAATGCAATCCGATCCCTATGGGCTTTGTTCATATTTGCCTGAATCTTAAACACAAACGCAGAAAACTCTTCCCGCAGAGGGTCGATTTGCCCTATGTTGGAATTTCTCGGCAAGGGCGGTGAGGTCATCTTAAGGAAATGCTGTAAAAAGGTTTCCACGCCAAAATTGGTTAAGGCGGAGCCAAAAAAGACAGGGGATTGTTTTCCGCTGCCCGTCAGTTCCATGTCAAGAGGTACGCCTGCACCGTCTAAGAGTTCTATTTCCGAAAGCAGTTGTTCCGTGGCGGTATCTCCGATTTCTTGCCGTAAAAGGGCCAGACCTGACAGGCTCTGCTTGCTGTCTTTCTGATGACTGTTCTCATCTTGCAAAAGATTGCCGGAAAAATCACTTTCCAATTCATCTCCAATATAAATCTGCTGCTCCTTTCCCTCTTTTGTGCCTTTTGCCGTATCCGAAAACAAGCGTACTGTCTTAGTCGTCCGCTCATACACACCGTGAAAACCTTTTCCCGAACCAATGGGCCAGTTGATGGGGCAGGTGGCAATGCCCAGTTCCTTTTCGATTTCATCCACCAAGTCAAAGGTATCATTGGCCTCTCGATCCATCTTATTGATAAAGGTAAAAATGGGAATGCGGCGCATAACGCAGACCTTAAACAGCTTTCTGGTCTGTGGCTCTACGCCTTTTGCTCCGTCAATCACCATGACAGCGGAATCTGCCGCCATTAGGGTGCGATAGGTATCCTCGGAGAAATCCTGATGCCCAGGCGTATCCAAAATATTGATACAGCAATCCCCGTAATTAAACTGCAATACCGAAGAGGTCACGGAAATTCCTCTCTCTTTCTCGATTTCCATCCAGTCAGAAACTGCGTGTCTTGCAGTAGCCTTTCCCTTGACAGAACCTGCCAGATTAATTGCCCCGCCGTAGAGAAGAAATTTCTCCGTCAAGGTAGTTTTTCCCGCATCGGGATGGGAAATAATGGCAAAGGTTCTGCGTTTTTCGATTTGTTTTTGTAATTCTGACAAAAGGGTATCCTTCCTTTCTGATTAACAGTTTCATGAAATAGTAATATTAAATCTGCAACAAGCTCTCTCCTGCTATTTTAGACTCTATCCCAAAATAATCCAGTACACTTGCTCCAATATCCGCAAAGCTCTTTCGTGTCCCAAGGTTCTGTGGCATAATATGGGCTCCATATAACAGAAAAGGTGTGTACTCTCTCGAATGATCCGTAGAGCCTGTTCCCGGGTCACAACCATGGTCTGCTGTAATCATAAGAAGATCATTTTCTCCCAATCCATCCAGCAATTTAGGCAAATATTTGTCAAATGAACTAAGCGCCGCTGCGTATCCGTCCACATCATTACGATGCCCGTATAACATATCATAATCCACCAAGTTCGTAAAGCACAATCCCTCAAAATCTCGCTTCATATAGTCTAGGGTACGGTCAATCCCCTCCTTATTGCTGCCGGTTCGCACAAAGTCCGTAATGCCGCTGCCTGCAAAAATATCATGGATTTTCCCTACTGCCAAAACCTCTTTTCCATTTTCTACAAGTTGATCCAACATCGTAAGGGCAGGAGGGGGCAGCGAGAAATCGTGGCGATTGACTGTCCGAAAAAAACGTGCAGGGGTTTCCTTTTGAAAAAAGCGTGCTTTGATTTTATCTTTTGACACAGAGCGAAACGGTCTTGCAATGACCCGCCCTACCCCATGCTCTCCTGTCAGTAGCTCCCGGGCAATTTCGCAGTATTTGTATAAGTCCTCCACTGACACAATATCCTCATGGGCAGCAATCTGAAATACGGAATCCGCTGAGGTGTAGACAATCAAATCTCCCGTCCGCATATGCATCTTTCCATAATCTTCTAACACCTGCGTACCGGAATAGGGTCTGTTACACAAAATGCCTCGCCCTGTTTTCCTCGAAAATATCTGCAAGAGTTCTTTCGGAAAACCATTGGGATAGGTAGGCAAGGGACTAGGGCTTATCACTCCCGCAATTTCCCAATGCCCAATTATGGTATCCTTGCCCTTAGAGCTTTCCGCCATACGGGCATAGGCGGCGGTTGGAGCATGTCTTGCAAATTTGGCATATTCCCTCACACCATCGATATGAAAAAAACCAAGTCTTGCCATATTCGGCATAGAAAAAGAGGGACTTCTCATACAGGTTCTTAGGGTATTGCTACCTGTATCGCCATAGTCCGCAGCATCCGGCATTTCTCCAATGCCAACGCTGTCTAATACGATTAAAAAGATTCGTTTTGTTCTGTTCATATTTCCCCCATTTTCTCCAAAAGCAAAACCAAGACCGAACACCTCTGCTCGATCTTGATTTTATGGTCCCTTATCACGTGGCAATCGCTCTTTTAATGTATCGTAATATTAAGTACTGCCCTCTGCTCACCCATATTCTGTTTCGTATCAGGGTCATAGGCATAAAAATGTGCAATCGCTCTGTATTCCCCTGCCGGCAGTACTTTCTTCAGCTTGTCGCTTTGGATATGACGATTGGGCATAATACCACCTGAATCATAAATCAGCTCCCCTGTATCCTCTAGGGTAATTTGCACAACCATGGGATAGATGTTGTAGGAGGGGTTCTCAATCTCTAAATTCCCTTCCGCCTTACCATTCTCAAATTCCGGCACCGCATTAATCTTAAAGGAAAAATACGCAGCATCTGCCACTTTCTGCATCTGGGCTAAAATATCATCCTCTGTCATGCCCTCCAGCGCACCTTCTGCGGCTTCACCCTCTCCCGGAAACAAATCCCCCGCAATAACTGCTTTTATCTTTTTCTCCCAAGGATAATGGAAAAATCCCAAATGGTGCATGAACATAGTCAACAACAACATCAGGCAGATTCCCCAAAACAGGAGCAAAACCGGAAATAGCTTATCTTTTCCCTTACCCTCTTTGTCACCGCTTTCGCTCTTTGCCTCTTTGCTCCTTTTACCCCTTTTGGTTCCTTTTCTTGCGACCTTTTCACTTGCCCGTTCTACTTTTCTCTTCGCAAGTTCCTCTCGTATCGCCGCATAATCCTCATCATATTCTGCATCTACGATCGGTTCCTCGGACACTGCCGCTTCTTCTGCGGTTGTGCTTTCTGTATTCTTATCTTCCATGGGTTGGCCTCCCCCGCTTGGTCACTTTGGTCATTCCATTCACTTGCGCTCATTATGTCACGATTCTGCGAATCATGACCAAAATTCGTCGCTCGCCGAACGTGCAAGCACGCTCTTCTCGCTTGCGCTCATTGTATCACAAACCCGGACTTTTGTCAACTTTTTCGCTTCCTTGCAAGCTTTGCTTTCTTCCCAAACCGAGTCTTAAATACATACCACAAAGAACTGGTCACGAAGATGTCCGAATATGCTCCTGCCAAAACACCTACAATCAGCGGAGCAGCAAATTCCCGAATGGAAGCCACACCAAACAGCCACAATACAAAGACCATAATAAGGAGGGTCAGTGAAGTATTAATACAACGCGATAAGCTCTGGGTAATACTGTGGTTGGCAACCTCTTTTAAGACCTCAGGGGTCTGCTCTTTCACCCCTACCATATTCTCACGGATACGGTCAAAGATAACTACCGTGGAATTTAGAGAGTAACCCATAATCGTCAGCATACAGGCAATAAAGGTATTGCCCACGGTAACCCTGCAAATCGCATAAAAGGCCAAAACAATTAAAAGGTCATTTAATAATTCGATAATTGCGGCACTGGCAAAGCGAATATCCTTAAATCGAAACCAGATATAAATCAACATACAAATCGAGGCTATCACAACTGCCCAAATTGCATCAGACTTCATCTCATTGCTGACGGTGGAACTGATATTCTCAGACAGGATCTGTGCCTTATCCACGCCAAACGATTCCACCAAACCGTTACTAAGGGCTTCTCGTTCCTCTAAGTTCAAAGAGCGCGTCTTAATTACCACCTCATTCGTGCCGTCAATCTTCTGGGTCTGCACATTGCCATCCCCTGTCAACTGCGACACCACGGGAACAATCTCTTTGTTAATTTCTTCAATTGTATAATCTTGATTAAAGGTTACGGTAGTGGCATTTCCCCCCACAAAATCCAAACTGTAATTTAAGGGTGTGCCTAACTTGTATTCGTGTATGCCCATGCCAACCACACCCGCCACCACAAGGGCAATGGAAATGACAAAGCAAGGCACTCTTTTGCCGATAAAATCAAAGGGCTTCCGTTGTTTTTGCTGTCCATAGAATTTAGGATCCGTAATACCCATGGCCAAAAAGCAACGCAGAATCCATCTGGTTACCACCAACGCCGTAAACATGGATAACACCACACCAATTCCTAAAGTATAGGCAAAGCCCTTTACCGGACCGGAACCGCGCAGTCCCAATACAACGGCTGCAATCAAAGTGGTAAGGTTTCCATCAAAAATCGCAGAAAATGCCTTTTGGAAGCCCACTTTCATGGCCATCTCCACACTTCGTCCTGCCGCAAGTTCCTCCCGAAGACGAGCGAAAATCAACACATTTGCATCCACCGCCATACCAATGGATAAGACGATACCTGCAATACCCGGCAGGGTCAATGTAATGTCAAAGATCCACAAAACCCCGATGAGCAACCCGCAGTATAGGAGTAAGGCAATATTTGCCGCAAGTCCCGGAATCAAATATACCACAAGCATAAACAGCAGAATCAATACAAGCCCTACCGCCGCCGCCTTTAAGCTGGTTGCTAAGGCTTCTGATCCAAGCTGTGCGCCCACCACCTTAGAATGCAATTCCTCAAGCTCCAAGGATAGGGAACCGATACGAATCTGCGAAGCCAGAAGTTCCGCTTCCTTGTAGTTTGCCATACCTGTAATCTGCGCTTGTCCCCCTGTAATAGCTTCATTTACATTGGGATTGCTGATGGTCTGTCCGTCAAATACAATGGCAATCCGCTTGCCCACATTATCTGCGGTGGCTTTGGCAAATTTCGCCGTTCCCTCCGGTGTCAAGGTCAACTCTACCACATATTCCTGAGAACCGGTCACTTGATGACTGCTGCTGCCCGCCTGGGCATCGGCAATGTCCGTTCCCGTCAATACCACATTTCCATCTCCATCTTGGAAATTCAAAGAACCCGGCTTTCCAAGCTCTGTCAAAATAGCATTGGCATCATTTACCCCGGGAATTTCAATGTTGATTCGATTGCTTCCCTCTTTATAAACCTGCGCTTCCGTGCTGTAAGATTCCACACGCCGTTGCAGTTTGTAAATCGTATCACTCATTTCTTCATCGGTGGGATTATCCTTTACCGTTTGATAGGTAATGCTTACCCCTCCTGCCAAATCAAGACCCAACTTAATGCTCTTCGTTGAACCCTCTCCTGTCTTTTTGATAATAAACCCTGCCCCTAAAGATGATACTATTAAAATAAGCAGAATCAAGACAAACAGGGCTATCCCTTTACTTCGTTTCATTGGTATTCCTCCCGAAAATTAAATTAAGATTTAATAAATATATTTATATAACACTTACCGGATGTTCTCTGTTTGGTAAGATTCTCACGTTGATTGTTACGGTTTCGCAAAATTACAATTCACTACTCTCCATTGCCTTTATCATAATGGCACACTCCACACGTTTCCGTTGCAACTCACAGCCGATTTCATAGGGCTGATTCAACTTATGGGCAAGTGTATCTCCTGCGGTTTCGGAAAAATGATAGCTATTCGCCCCACAGCCACCGCTGCAATAAAACTTGGCAAAACAATTCTTACAGGCAGGCTTACTGTAAACATTTACCTTGGAGAAAATCTCTCGAAGCTTGGTGTTTGTAATGCCTTCTGTGACGGTTCCGATTTTCAAACCGTCCTCTCCTGCAAATTGATGACAGGGATACAAATCTCCCCAAGGGGTCACAGCCAAATATTCCGTTCCTGCGCCGCAACCTCTTAAGCGTTTTGCCACACAGGGTCCCCCCTCTAAATCTATCATGAAATGGAAAAAGCAAAAGCCCTTCCCCTCTTTCCGGCGTCGAATCATTTCCGCCGCCAGAGCATCATATTCCGCAAATGCCCGGGGTAAATCCTCCGTTTGAATGGCATAGTCCTCATTTGTATCCGCTACCACCGGCTCTACCGAAATCTGTGTAAAGCCCAAATCCGCCAAATGCAGGACATCTTCCGCAAAATCCAAATTATGGCGGGTAAAGGTTCCCCTGACATAATAATTTTTCTGCCCCCGCTCTTTTGCAAATCGCAAGAGTTTTGGTGCTACCAATTCATAGCTCCCCTGCCCTCCCCGAAAGGGTCGCATACGGTCATGAACCTCTTCTCGTCCATCCAGACTGAGTACTACATTGGCAATCTGCGGTTCTCCCGAGGGCAACAGCTGATTGGCAAAAGCTATCATCTCCTCGTCTAACAGGACCCCATTTGTGGTTAAGGTGAAACGAAAATGCTTGTCATGCCCGGCTTCTAACGCCCTGCCATATGCTACAATTTCTTTTACCACAAACCAATTCATCAGCGGTTCGCCGCCAAAGAAATCCACTTCAAGATTGCGCCGGTTTCCCGAATTTGCAATCAGAAAATCCAGTGCCGCCTTTCCTGTTTCCAAAGACATCAAGGCTCGTCTGCCATGATACTCCCCTTCTTCCGCAAAACAATAACGGCAAGCCAAGTTGCAGTCATGGGCGATATGAAGACATAAGGCCTTTACCACCGGCTCGGTATGAGCGATGTGTAAATCCTCGTATTCGTCTCTTGTAAATAAAACACCGGCTTGCTCCAGTTGCTTCACTTCTTCTAAAGCTTCCTCAATGTCTGCTTTCGGATAAGTCCGTGAAAGCTGCTCTATGATTGCTTCTTTCGTTTCTGCCGTGTTCTCTTCCCTAAGCTTTTCCGAAAGTTCTTCTTTCGTTTTCTCTGATCTTTCCCCGAGGACAGTCGTTTCATACAAGGGCAAAAGGTCATAGGTTACATCATCCACCAAATGCACTGCGCCACTATTTACGTCCAGAACAATATTTAAGCCATTGCTTTTGTACTGATGTAATAAAAATCTCCTCACTTTACCGCCTTTTGTTCCTTGTTCTCACAGCTTTGGTTTCCCACTGTGCAAGAAGTCTTGCAAGCAGACTGACATGAGGTTTGGCATTCGCCGCAACCACCCTTTTTCACGGTCTGCTGTAATTTCTGTGTATTCAATGTTTTTACATGTTTCATAATAATGGTTTCCTTTCGATTCGTTTCTTTCTATAAATAAGAAGATTCAGCAATTATGATTATAGCATGATTTTCTATGCTTGGGAAGTGTTTTTTTTATTTTTTTCAAAACACCGCTAACACTGTTGGTTACTGTCCACACTTTATCTAGGTTCAAAGCAGGAAATTTCCGGAGTTACACGACTAAAACCCGAGCGGTCCACTTCCTCTCCCCAAATCAAGCTGCAATGCCAACGCCCGCCTAACATAGTCCTTTGCCCTTCTCACACTCTCTGTCAGTTCATAGCCCAACGCCATATTACACGCTAAGGCACTGGAAAAAGTACAGCCCGTACCATGATTGTTGGGGTTGTCTATGCGGGTTGCACAAAACCAAGTACTTTCCCCTTGTCGATACAGCAAATCATCACTACTCTCTGAAAAATGCCCTCCCGTAATCAAGATTGCACCCCCATACCATTTCCCTATTTCAGCCGCTGCCGCTACCGCTTCTTCCCGATTCCGAATGGAAATGCCGCTTAGCACTTCTGCTTCTCTAATATTTGGCGTTATCACATCCGCCAAGGAAATTAAATCCTCTTTTAACACAGAAACCGCTTCCTCATCAAACAAGTGTGCGCCGCTGCTTGCCACCATGACAGGATCTAGCACAATGTTTCGGCCCTCATGCTCTCTCAATTTCTCTGCCACGGCTCTTATCACCCCTGCATTGGCAAGCATTCCTATTTTGATTGCATCGGGTCTAATATCCGAAAACACGCTGTCCGTTTGCTTTGCCACAAAGGCAGGGTCAGTCGGGGCAATGCCCTGTACGCCTGTGGTATTCTGTGCTGTAAGTGCTGTGATAATACTCATAGAATACAAGCCGTGCAGAGTTGCTGTCCGAATATCCGCCTGTATACCTGCACCGCCGCTTGCATCAGAACCTGCTATGGTCAAGAATTTTTTCATGAATGTCCCTCTTTAAGAAACGTGCCTCTGCTTCGCTATCCGCCGCTCCCATAATCGCTGTAATAACTGCTATCCCCTGAATCGGACTGCCGATTAACACGTCTAAATTTCCTCGATTGATTCCGCTGATGGCTACCACGGGAATGGACACGCTTTCGCAGATATCCTTTACACTTTCTAAATCGGTAATCTTGGTATTGGACTTCACCGATGAGGCAAAGATGGCTCCTACTCCCAGATAATCCGCTCCGTCACGTTCCGCACATTTTGCACGTTCTACGGTTTTTGCCGTCGCCCCTATGATTTTATCCGCCCCCATTAGCTTCCTTGCTTCCTTTACGGGCATATCATCGGTACCCACATGCAAACCTTCCGCACCTGCCGCAAGGGCAATGTCTGCACGGTCGTTAATCAAAAGCGGCACATGGTATCGGCTTGTAATCTCATGTACTGCCCTTGCCAATTCCAGATATTCCACGGTCGAACAATCCTTCTCCCGCAGCTGTACCATGGTCACACCGCCTTTTAGAGCAGATTCTACCTTCTGTAATAGGATTTCTGCGCTTATTCCTGCCCTGTCGGTGACTAAATATAATGTAGGTTTAACATCCATTCTTATCATCCACTCCTACGTCAGTTTTTGCGACCCTCGTCATAAACAAAGTCAGCTGCCGTTTTGACTCATATAGAGAAGTCCGCTTCCACCTCAACCTTTCGCACCGGTATAAATCCACTATTCACATCATCACGTCCGGCCTTCTGCCGTTCCTTATCCGCATACATGCGCCGATCGGCGATTTCAAATATCTCATTGTAACTTTGATCAACAGCAGTCAGCTCCGAAAATCCCCAAGATACGCTGGGTGTTCCTATTTCATCATCACACGCCGCTTCCAAATTCACCTTGATGCGGCTTACAAAATCCGCTGCCGCTTTCTCCCCACCTCGGGGGTAGAGGATAACCAACTCATCACCGCCTACTCTCGACACAAAAACCTGTGACGGATCCATACCCTCGTCCCTCGCTTTCTCCTCTACCGTCTGCACGACAATGTCCGCAACCGTCCGCAGGAGCTTATCTCCTAACAAATGCCCACCACTGTCATTTAATCGTTTCAGGTAATTCACATCACCTGTCAAAATGCCTAAGGGCAAATTATTTGCCACACAGGCTGTTTTCATATATTTCTGATAGGCATTGCGGTTTTTTAATCCTGTCAAATGGTCTATAAAAGCAACGTCCTCAAAATAATGCAAAAGAGAATACAACTCCGTTACTTCTTGTATTTCAACCAACTGTCCAAAGTGCCTGGTTTGGGTTTCGATCTCATGAATGACAATCTGATAGTTATGCTCCTGATCTTTAGCAGTGGCGCTTATGATATTTTCGCTATGGGAAGAAACCCTTCCGTTATTTTTCAGGATGCGTTCTTTGTATTTGTCAAAAGGTTCCCTGAAATACGGGGTTGGCAGAGCAGGGCTTTGACTGCCGTCTTTGATATTCCAATCTAAAATGCGGCCTTTTTTGCTGACAACCACCACAAAGGAACTAATCCCCTCAAAGACAAATCGCCTTGAGGTAGCAATTACATTGGAAGAATTGGTAATAAAAAATGCGGCGTATAACATCTCCATTGTGAAATACAAGCCAATCAAAAGCACTGCCGCCGCCAACCACTTAGACAAAACAAAACCACCTATTAGAGCTGTGGCAAATAATGAAATGCACATCAAAAGATTCCGCGCACTTTTTTGCATATGCGGCGGCATCTGGTAAAACACATTGAAACAAAATAAATAGGATCGCACAATCATAAAACTGACATAGAGTGCCAACAACAAATCTTTCAATCCTACCCCCTGTAAGGCAACCGCATTGCCAAACAAGAAAGACAAGGGATTCGGAACGAACACGCCATACATTTCAAACAACTGCAAAACGGCAATCAGTGCCGGCACGGAAAAATAACGGATAAATACGTTTTTTTTGATTTCCAGATAGGAAGTCTGCCGCCAGATATGTAAAGCTAAAAAAGCAGGAGCCACATCTATACCGACTGAACCGATAAAGCCAAAAATCGGCCAGAGATTCCCCACCAGTACATCCAATAAAGACCCCAAGGCAAATACCGTAATGGCAATTACAAATAACGAGTAATAAAAACTATCCAGTAACTTATTCTTCCTGCCTCGGAAACCGCCTATCGCACGCCTTATCCCGTTCAGCGAAAGAAGCGACAAAGCAACCAGTAACAATATGTATTCCTCGGAAAACAATAGTTTTACGGCATTTGAGATTTTGATTAAAATTTCCATGAGAGAAGCCCTCCCTAATAATCGATAAATGGCTCGTTACTGTTCAGAGGTATCCTCTGAACAGTAACGACGACTCTCTCATTTTACCATATTTTGCAATTTTTTGCAAATATATATTTTACCACTACACTTTCTTCCTCATTTTAAGCAATATCTTCTTCTCCAAACGACTCACCTGCACTTGGGAGATTCCCAGTTCCTGCGCCAGTTTGCTCTGTGTTTTTTCCTCAAAATACCTCTCTTTAATAAAATGCCTCTCTTCCCCCGAAAGCTCCTCTAACAAACTTTGCAAAAGCAGGTGATTCTCTAAATTTTCCTGCTCCTCTTTTTCATTCGCCAGTTTATCTGCAAGGCTCACCTCTTTGCCGTCCTGATTGGAAACGGTCTTGTAAATGGATTCTATGCGGCTTGCCGCATCCAGTGCCATGACAATGTCTTCCCTTAAAATTCCCGTTTCCGCCGAAAGCTCATTTAAGCTTGGCTCCCGTTTTTCCTTTCCGCAGAAAGCCTGCCTTGCCAATTCAATTTTCGCTGCCTGCTCTTTCAAGTGCCGGCTCACCTTAATTGGTCCATCATCTCGTAAATGCCGTTTGATTTCCCCTGTAATGAGGGGTACGGCATAGGTGGAAAATCGCACCTCATACCCTGTATCAAATTTGTCAATGCTCTTGATCAAGCCGATACAGCCCACCTGAAACAAATCTTCCGGGTCTTTTCCCCTGTTTGAAAATCGACGAACAATACTCCATACCAAGGGCAGATTCTCCTGAACCAGATAATCTCGCGCCTTTTTATCCCCTTTCTGTGCCTGTGTAATCAGTGTCATGACATCTTGTTTCATTCCTCGATGACCTTTCGCATGGTTATCTTCGTACCCTGCCCTAAGACCGAATCCACCCACAGCTCGTCCATAAAAGCCTCCATAAAAGCAAAGCCCATCCCGGAACGCTCCAGTTCCGGCTTTGTGGTAAATAACGGTTCTCTTGCTTTTTCTACGTCTGCAATGCCATGCCCGGTATCTACAACGCAGATTTCCACTTCTCTCTCGGAAATGCTGCATACAATCCAAATTTTCCCTTCCCGCTTTTCATAGCCGTGAATGACGGCATTGGTCACCGCTTCTGATACTGCTGTTTTAATATCTGCAAGCTCATCCACCGTGGGATTTAATCCCGCCACAAAGGCTCCCACAGCCACCCGAGCAAATCCTTCATTTGCGGAAATGGCCAAAAATTCCATCTTCATTTCGTTTCTCACTATGTACCCCCCCTAAAGTTCCATTTTCATTTCAGAAATAACTGAAAATTCCATTTTCATTTCGTTTCTCATTATGTACCCCCTAAAGTTCCACTTCAACTACTTTATATAAACCGGACATCCGAAAAATCTTCTGCACTTGAGGATTTAGATGAATGGCACATACCCTACCGCCGCAGAACCCCATCTGCTTACACCTGCCTAAAATCATTCCGATTCCCGAACTATCCATAAATGTGGTTTCCTGAAAATCAAATACCATGCCCCGCACCGGATAACGTGCCAACAGGAAATCGGTTTCCGTGCGTAAATCCTGTGCGCTATGATGATCCAGTTCTTTCGGCATGAAAATAATCAGATTTCCTTTCTCCTGTTCAAATCTGTGTTTCATGTGTTTCCTCACTTTCTTTTCCTATAAAAGGTGTTCCCTCATAAAGGCTACGATTCACATAGCCATTCCATGTGGAACTGTTATAATCCATGCATCGCTTTATTATACAAAAAAGCCGCCAAACTATTTGGCGACTTTTGTCGTTTATCTTAATTCTATATTCACTAAATTCTTCGGTAAGTTTTTCTCTAAAGGGCGAACCCTCATCTATCCCTCACCCTGTGGGTTCCGGTGTATCCGTTCCTGCGCCTCCATCTCCCGGAGGATTTCCAAGCTGCTGTTGCAGCGAATTAATAAATCCGGTTGCATTTTTGGCACGCACACTTCCTGCCGGGCAATGCTCTAAAACTTTCTTGTACCACTCTAAAGCCTTTTCCGGTTCATTGTTCTTACGGTATGCCTGTGCCAGGAAATACACTGCATCCCCTCCATGATAATCCTCTTCCACGGAAACAACTTGGGTCAGTTTTTCAATGGCGGTGTCATAATCCCGCTTATTATAGGCGTTGCTCCCCTCTGTATACTGGGCATCTAAGAATTTTGCATTGACCTTTGCAGAAACAGCATTATACAATGCCATCATCTGTTCGGTGAGTTTACCGGTATCAACGGTTGCCAGTTTTTCTCCCGATGCCTTTTCATCTCCTCCCAGATAGGTTTCACAAGCCACAAGTAAAGCTTCATTGGCCGCCGCTACCTCTTCGTTGGCACTTCCTTCCTCTTCCATTTTCGTAATCTGCTCTTTTAGATCGTCAATCTGCTTTTGCCTCGATTCCGCCAGTTGTGTCTTGGTGTTTAAGGATTCATTTAACTCCTTCATACTTTGGTTGGAATCGCTTTTTGCCGTCTGAACCGCTCCTTGCACCAATAAAAACCATGTCACCGCCACACCAATCAATAAACCAATTCCAATGTTAATCAAGGTGGATACGGTGGAACCGTCTCTAAAATAAGCGGGACGAATAATGGTATCATTTCCGCTTTGGTAAGATAAAAGTTTATCTTTTTTGGCAGCCTCTTTCTCTTTCCTCTTTTCATCTTTACTATCTTCTTCACCGATTTCCATCTGGTAACGAAGGGTTAGAGTATTTCCGGCATCTATTTTCGCCGCTTGGCGAAGGGATTTTGCCGCTAGGTCTTTCTTTCCCTCCTTCAGATAAATCAATGCCAACAGTTGATGTCCCCTAAGCAGATTATTGTTTAAGGAAAGAACTTTCTTTAATTGCAACACTGCCAAATCTGTACTGCCGGCCCTACAGTAGGCCAGTGCCTGATTATATTTTTTGATTGTTTGATTTAAGCCTTCTAACTTATTCTTATTGGACTGCAACTGGGTTAAGTATTCCTTTGCCAACGCATCTTGTGGATTTAAGCTTCTGCTGATCACCCATTGACTAAAGGCCTCCACCGTTTCACCCATCTCAAAATACACCAGTCCGAGAAGGTTTCTGGCGGGTGTATTCATTTTATCGTATTTTAGGCTCTGGCGTAAGGCTAGGGCGGCACCTGAAAGATCCCGTACCTTTGCCTTTTGAAGTCCCACATTATAGCACAGCTTCGAACGCCTTATGATTTTTTCGTATAATGTTTCGTCTGTATTCATACCCCTGTATTCCTATCCTCTTTGAACATCGCCTGTAAAAGATCAGTCATATCCGTCAAATCATGATTGTAAACGGCTTCTTCTACTTCTTCTACTTCCAAACTGGGCTGAAATTTTTTTAATTCTTCTTCAAAGTTAATCACTTGTTTTTCCTCCAAAATGATAATGCAATGAGACTTGTTACTATTCACGATGACACCAAACGGCTGCTACTATTCACGATGGACACCAAACGGCTGCCCGCTCTGCTCAAAAAGAGCCCTCGCTAATTTTTCCTACAAGATATAATGAGCCAACAATAAATATATGTTCCTCTTTTGCTTGATATGCTAAAGCATGGCGAAAAGCTTCCTTGGGAGTATCAATTACCAATAACTCTACTTTATATTTCCGAAAATAATCTGCCGCTTCCTCCGCCGATAATGCTCTCGGTTGACCCGGCAAGCTTGTCGCAATTACCATGCGAAACAGACCACTGTCACAGATGAGGCGTACGGATTCTTCCACGTTCTTTTCCTTTAACATAGAGAAAACCAAAATGGCAGGCTTACTTATAATCTCCCCTACCCCCTCTAAAAAAGCCGCTATGCCCCCGGGATTGTGTGCGCCGTCCAGATACACCTTCGGTAACACTTCTTCCATGCGTCCTGCCCATTTTGTATGGACAAAACCTTGCTTAATTGCTCTATTGGGAATCCCTAATTTTTCTTGTACACATAAAAGTGCGGCGTATGCCAAAGCCGCATTCTGTGCTTGATAGGGTGCCGAAAAAGGAATTTCTATTGCTTGCAAGCCACTATTCTTTTGCAATCCATACCCCGTATCGGCTATTGCAAAAGAATCCTCGTCTGTATGCTCTATCCTATTTGTGTGCATTCCACATCTAATATCATAATCGCATTGCAGAAAAAAGTCAATGCTTTTTCCTGTATTTAGCAAAATTTTGATTGTTTCAACACGTTTGTTTGCAGGATTCGGTGCTTCTATGGTTTCTATGGTTTCTCTAAGTTTCGTTTCCGTTTCTACGATTTCTAAGGAATCCGCAGACCACAGCACCCACTCCTTCGCCATTTTCTCCTGCGCCACAGCATGAATCACTTCCGCCGCCTGCCTATTATCCCCCACATAGACCACAGGCACATGAGGTTTTATTATCCCTGCTTTTTCCCATGCAATTTCTGCTATGCTCTCCCCCAGATACTGTGTATGCTCCAAACTAATGGAAGTAATCACCGTAAGGAGGGGGCGTTCTATTGTATTGGTGGCATCCAACCGCCCTCCCAAACCCGTTTCAACAATAGCACAGGATATACCTGCCTCTCGAAAGGATACCATAGCCATGGCAAACATATACTCAAAAAAAGTCGGGTGGGGATAGCCCTCCTTACATAAATCAGAAATGCAAGTCGCCACCTTCTCATATGCCAAGGAAAACGCTTCTTTTCCAATCCATTCTAAGTCAAGCTGAATACGTTCCCTGATGTCTGTCAGATGGGGGGAGGTGAATAATCCTCCGAAAATGCCGCTTGCCTTAAGGCTTGCAGCAAGAAAGGCACAGACACTCCCTTTCCCATTGCTTCCTGCCACATGAACGACAGGGAAGGAATTTTGGGGATTGCCCAGCCTTTCCATGAAATACTTGGTATCGGCAAAACTATTCTTTGTGGTGAATTTGGGGAGCTGTAGAAGGGAGTCTACAATGCTACTATATTCCATTTCATTACCTACTATACTTTAACTAATAAGTGACACAAATTTAGAAGAAGAGTTTCAGTTATTCCCCTAAAGCCTTTAGCCGCTCTTCCACCTGCTCCATCATCTGCCGATACTTCGCCCGTTTATCCTCTTCTTCTTTAATCTTTGCAGCAGGCGCTTTCCCGATAAATTTATCATTGCTTAACATGGCATCCGAACGGGCAAGCTCTTTCTGTAGGCGTTCCTTCTCTTTCTGTAGGCGTTCCCTTTCCTTCTCAAAATCCACCAAATCCGCCAAGGGGATATAGGCTGTCATATCTGCGGTTACCACAGACACCATATCCTCTGTAATGGTCACCCCTGCATGAATGGCATCCGCCTTGGTCATGACCTTGATTTCTTCTGCTGCCAACAAAGGTGCATAGGAAGCTTTTAGCCTTTCATACAAAAAGGCTGTATCCCCATCTTCACACAACAACAGCAAACTAATCTTCTTACTTGGTGCCGCTCCTGTTTCTGCTCGCAGGTTTCTGACTCCACGCACCAATTCTTTCACTTTTTCAAGTTCTCCCTCTTCTTTCGGGAAATTCCACTCTTCCTTATAGACCGGCCAGTCTGCAATCATAATGGATTCTTCCTCGGGGTGCAAGGTGCAGTAAATTTCCTCTGTTACAAAGGGCATGAACGGGTGCAATAATTTTAGTGCCTGTGACAACACCACACGCAATACGGAAATGGCAGTCTTTGCCCCCTCCTGATTCTCTTCTCTCTTGTAAATGCGCTGTTTGGCTAACTCAATATACCAGTCACAAAATTCATCCCAAATAAAATCATATACTTTATCCGCCGCAATGCCCAGTTCAAAGCGATCCATGTTGTCCGTCACTTCACGGGCTAAGCGGTTTACCTTCGATAAAATCCACTTATCAATAGGGTCTAAATGTTTGGGCAATTCCAATCCGGGAGCAGTTTTCTGCGAAAGAATTGCTTGTGCGACTTCTAATCCTTTCAATGCACCGGAAACAATCGCATCAGAACCGATACCCCCCCCCTGCACATTTTGCCCATTTAGAGCTTCCTCACTCATCAAGATAAACCTTGAGGCATTCCATACCTTATTGGCAAAATTCCGACTGGCCTCCACCCGCTCCATGTGAAAACGAATGTCATTTCCCGGGGCGTTTCCTGTCACCAAGGTCAGGCGTAGGGCATCGGCTCCGTATTGTTCAACAATTTCCAATGGGTCTACGCCATTTCCCAGGGACTTACTCATTTTCCGCCCCTGGCTATCCCGTAACAAACCATGGATAAAAACCGTTTGGAAAGGGGATTTTCCGGTATGCTCATAGCCGGAAAACACCATGCGTACCACCCAGAAAAAGATAATGTCATAGGCTGTCACCAATACATCGGTAGGATAAAAATAATCCAAATCTTCCGTCTTTTGGGGCCAACCCAAGGTGGAAAATGGCCATAGGGCGGAAGAAAACCAAGTATCCAAGGTATCCTCATCTTGGGTAAATGCCGTATTGCCACACTTTTCGCAACGCTTTGGTGCAATCTTCCCTACATGAACCATCCCACAAGAATCACAGTAATAGGCGGGAATCCGATGTCCCCACCACAGTTGTCTTGAGATGCACCAATCCCTAATGTTCAAAAGCCAATTGAGATACACCTTGCTCATGCGTTCGGGTACGAATTTTAACTCACCGGTTTCGATGGCGGCAATGGCAGGTTTCGCCAATTCTTCCATGGCAACAAACCATTGGGGCTTTACCAATGGTTCCACAACGGCACGACAGCGATCATGAGTGCCTACGTTATGGGTATGTGCTTTGATTTGTACCAAAAATCCCTGTTCTTCCAAGTCCTTCACAATGGCGGCACGAGCGGCGTAACGCTCTAAACCTGCGTATTTCCCACCATTTCCATTAATGGTGCCGTCATCATTTAAGATGGTGATAACAGGCAAATCGTGACGTTTCCCCAGTTCAAAATCATTGGGGTCATGGGCAGGGGTAATCTTTACTGCACCGGTTCCAAATTCCCTATCCACATAGGAATCCGCCACAATGGGAATCTCACGACCCGTCAAGGGCAGGATTAAGGATTTCCCAATGAGAGCGGTGAAACGCTCATCTTCCGGATGTACCGCAACCGCAGTATCCCCCAACATGGTTTCCGGACGTGTGGTTGCAATCTCCACAAATGTCCCCTCTGCATCTGCCACAGGATACCGAATATGCCAGAAATTGCCCTCCTGCTCTATATGCTCCACTTCCGCATCGGATAAGGTGGTTTTGCAGACAGGACACCAGTTGATGATACGGTTACCTCGATAGATATAGCCTTTTTCATGTAAACGCAGAAACACTTCCTCTACAGCAGCGGAACAACCCTCATCAAGGGTAAATCGCTCTCTTTCCCAGTCGGCGGAAAAGCCCATCTTCTTAAGCTGATTGATAATACGTCCGCCGTACTCGCTCTTCCACTCCCACGCACGTTCCAGGAATTTTTCTCTGCCCAAGTCCTCTTTTTCGATCCCTTCCGCACGCAACGCTTCCACCAGTTTAAGCTCCGTGGCAATAGCCGCATGATCCGTCCCCGGCTGCCAAAGGGCATTAAAGCCTGCCATTCTCTTATAGCGAATGAGAATATCTTGCAGGGTATCGTCTAGGGCGTGTCCGATATGAAGTTGTCCTGTGATATTTGGGGGGGGCATAACAATGGTAAATGGCGTCTTGCTTTTGTCAACAACCGCATGAAAATAGCCCTTGTCCTCCCATTTTTGATAGAGGCGCTGCTCCATATCTTTTGGGTTATAATTTTTTGCTAATTCTTTACTCATGAATTTTATTGTTCTCCTAATTATATAGTAGACTACTTCTGCCCCTCCAAGGTTCGCACCACAAAATACAAGGGTGCATTCCAACAAATCTCCACCTCATTGACGGTGAAAGTTCCCGCTTGGTCAATGTAGCATTTTGCAGGAGGTTGCTTGGTAAGCAGCGACCTTGCCACATTATCATCTAAGGCTTTGTTTGGCCCTGCTGCAAGCATTCCGGGTACCGCCAGTCCAACCGCTTCTGACAGTCTGTGATGGGGATTCTTCACGGGATTTTCCCCCACTCCTGTCAGATAACATTGGGAAAGGGGATTCCTGCCCAAAAGATAATGAAGCTGATCCTCGGCTGCGGTAACATAATTTTCATCCAACTCCAAGGTATTTCCCAACAGAAGCAGCATGGCATTCTCGCTTGCCGTGGCATTACTCTCCCAAAGAAATTCTCCAAGAGCTACTTGGTAAGGCTCTTCCTCATAAATCTTCATAATGTCTTGGCATTCCTCCAAAATATGAACTTTTACTTCTTTTTCTCGCTCCCCGTCAAGTGTCTGCGTATCTTTCGCCAACAGATAGGAAATATTTCCGAAATCCCCCACTTCTTCCCAACCTAAGCCCTTATAAATACTGCTTTGTTTCACATAGTTATGATACTCGTCAGCGCCCGTTGCCGCAAACAACGCACAAGCCGCCCAGTAACGCTCATCCCCATCGCCCTTATTTTCAGAATCGCCATATTCACTGCTTACGATACCAAGGGGATTGGAAAATCCGGTATCCTCCGGGTGTAAGGCAAGCCACTCCCACGCCCTCTTTGAGGCTAGAAGCATTTGGTCTGCAAAGGCAGGTGCCCCCTCCTCATAACTTCGATAAGCCATTGCCATCACTGCGGCAAAATCAGCGGTAGCCGCCGAAGAGATAGGACTTAGAATCAATTCCTCTGTATCATCCTCGGGACGCATGGTATCTCCTGCCCAGTATGCGGTTGTTACTTGATGATACACGCCTCCGCTTTCCGGATCCTGCATTTTAAGCAACCACTCCAGTTCTTTTCTCACTTCTACAAGAACTGCACGATTCGGATCAACGGCTAGTTTTTCTGCAAGAAGAAGATTGGCTACTGCGGTGGTTGCCGGAGGAACATAACGCCCATAATTTCCTCCATCGTGCCAACCGCCTGACACGTCCACTCGGGTGTCCGTTTCATAAATCCTTGCTAAGCTTGTATGGCAGGCTTCATGCTCCCAAAAACTATTGGTAATGGCTTCCCCACATTGCTGATATTTGAACATATCAAACACCGCTTCCTTGAGCCCCTCATAGGGTCGATTGCTGATGGCGAAAGAAAGGGAGCGACCCTCACTATTTTTAATATAGTAATTTCCCTCTTTCTTGAATTTGGAAAAATTCGCAATTCGCACCGATTCCCCTGCATTGCGACTCTCCATAAGATCTCCTGCCGTTCCGGAATAAACCACGGCATCATCGTCCGTCCTGCAAATCTGAAAGTCGGCATCCCCCTGTGCAATAATTGCCGTTTTGGCAGCATTTATCCCATAACCTAACTGATCCACATGAATCGGCGGCATCTCATAGCCCCAAAGACTTCCGCCGCTTTCCTTGACAAGTTCCAGTCTGAAATTATCCAGTATAATCTCCTGCTGCTGTTCTCCCGGAAATAAGGTCATGGGTACACCGAAATTCAACACAAGGCGAGCTGCCATATCCGTCTTCCATTCCATATCAAAGGTATAGGAAAAATTTTGCATGGCAGGATTTAAGATAAAGCGTTCTTCCCCATAGGGTGTGTAGGGAGTGACTCCCAGTTGAAAACGTACCGCAATCTGCCTCTCACTGCTTGACTTTGCATCAAAGGATAAACGATAGGTACAGCCCTTTTTCAAGACGACTGAACTATAATTCAGTTGCAGACTATACTCTACCCGCCCCATATCTTTTACGGAAACAACAGCCTGCTTATCCCCATTCACGGAGAAAGCTCCTTTTCCACCCTCTTGCGGATAAAAAAGCCAAGGCTTTGTGCCGTTTTCAAAGTCACCATTTATGATTAAATTCTTTCCGGAGCCATCGCCGGTATCTGCTCCGTTTTCTTTTTTTTCACCACAAGAGGCTACTGTACCCAGACAAAGCAGTAGCAATAAAAATATACAGATTTTTCTCATACAGATACCTCCCTATAAAATGTACATATCGCATTCGCAAGATGTTACTATTCACAGTTCCTGTGAAAGCAACCACAAGATAACAAAACACAGGCGAAATACGCTTACCTTTAGTATACCATGGAATCGCAAAAAACACAAATCAAATTTTACGCAAAAAAAGAAGCCCTAAGGTGCTGTTATTCATGGTGAACCCCAAACAGCGGCCCGCTCAAACAATAATAAAGCACTCTAAAAAGCTTTACCTTTTTAGAAAACTCTCTCTCCGTACAAAAAATTTTGAAAAACGGTGTTTTTTTACAAAAAAATCTTGAAATGTCAAAAAAATTTTGCTATAATACCTATAAACTTAATTTTAAGGATGTGAAACATCCGAATAAAAAGCACTCTAAAAAGGTAAACCTTTTTAGAGTAGCACTTGTTGGAAAAGGGAAAAGAGGGAGACAAAGGGAGAGAAGGGAGAACTATTATGAAAAAAACGGACAACTTATATGTAAGGGAACAGGTCGGGAGGTGCTCACAATGACAAAGAAACGTATCAGCAAAAAATTCTTAGCGTGGTTGTGCGTGGCTGCGCTTGCGATTGCACTGTTTCCTACGTTCCCAACACCTGTACGAGCGGCGGGTGTGTCTATAACAGGCGACGGTACCGGCCTTGGTGTGGTAACGTGGAGTGATGCCACAGCTGACACTTATACGATTAATGGCGACGTTACCGCTGAGCAGATTATAATTGACGGCATAGTCAATATCGTCCTTAGTTCCGGCTGCAATTTAACCGTATCAGACGGCGGTATTACGGTACCCTCCGGTGCTACGCTGATCATCAGCGGCAGCGGCAATCTCGAATCCACCGCCAACCACCCATCTAATAGCAGAACGGCAGGTATCGGTGGAGTGATCGGATCCGGCGACAGCGGGTCGATAGCTACCGGTACCGGCATCATTACTATAACCGGTGGTACGATCACAGCAACCGGCGATTCGGCGCGCGGCGGTGCAGGCATAGGTGGTGACGGTGCCGTAATCAGCATAACAGGCAATGCAGATGTCACAGCGAGTGCTGGACACGCCAGTTCCGGCATAGAAGGCAACACGATTAGCATAGAAGGCAACGCACACGTTACAGCGAATGCACACGTCGGTGGTGCAGGCATAGACAGTGATGCGATTAGCATAGGAGGCAACGCACGCATTACAGCAAACGGTGGCTATGGAGGTGCAGGTATCGGCAGCGGCAGCGGTGGTGACGGCGGTACGATTACCATAGGCGATTTCGCAGACGTTACAGCAAACAGTGAATATGGAGGTGCAGGTATCGGCAGCGGCAGCGGTGGTGACGGCGGTACGATTACCATAGGAGGTTCCGCAGTCGTTGCAGCAACCGGAGGCCATAGCGGTGCCGGCATAGGCAGCGGAAACAGTGGTGCCGGTGGTACGATTACCATAGGAGATTCCGCAGACGTTACAGCAAACGGTGCCTTTGGAGGTGCAGGTATCGGCGGCGGAGACGAGTGTGCCGACGCCGGTGCGATTAGCATAACCGGTGGTACGGTCATAGCAACCGGTGGTGAATATGCAGGTGGTGGTGCAGGCATAGGCGGCGGTGCAGGTGACGCCACCGGAATGATTAGCATAACCGGCGGTACGGTCACAGCGATAGGCGGCGAGTATGGTGCCGGTATCGGCACCGGAGGAGAGAAGGAGTTCTCCGGAACGATTACCATAGAAGGCAACACAGTCGTTACGGCAAGCGGCGGCGACCAGGGCGGTGCCGGTATCGGCGGCGCTACATCCGGTGGTATGATTACCATCAAAGACGGTGCAGAAGTTACAGCAACTGCCCCTAGCCGCGGTGCGGGTATCGGTACCGGTCGCGGTCAATTCGGCGGAACGATTACCATTAGTGCCGCTACTGTCACAGCGACCGGTGCTTCGGGCGGTGCCGGTATCGGTGGCGGCGCCTTCGGCTCCGGCAGCAACATTGGCACGATTAGCATAGAAAACGGTGCGAACGTTACAGCGACCGGCGACTCCGGCAGTGCCGGTATCGGCGGCGGCGACGACGGCGGCGACGGCGGCATGATTACCATAGAAGGCAGTACGGTCACCGCAACGGGTGGTTCTACCGGAGGTCACTACAGCAGCGGTGCCGGTATCGGCGGCGGCGGCGATGGTGCCGGCGGCACGATTAGCATAACAGACAGCTTTGTCACAGCGATAGGCGACTCTGACTGTGAGGATAGCGGCGGTGCCGGTATTGGCGGCGGCGGCAATGGTGCCGGCGGCACGATTACCATAGAAGGCGGTACTGTCACAGCGAACGGCGCTACGGGCTACGGCAGTGGTGCCGGTATCGGTAGCGGCGCTTTCGCCTCCGGCAGTGGTACGACTACCATATCAGGCAATGCAAAAGTTGTAGCGACCGGCGGTAGCATAAACATTCCCAACCCCGATTGCCCAAGCGGTGCCGGCATAGGCGGCGGTGGCAATGCTCCCGGCGGTGTGGTGAACATATCAGGCACCGCAAACGTCACCGCAAACGGCGGTAGCATCCGCACCGACAGAAATGACAACGGTGGTGCCGGTATCGGCGGCGGTGGCGGTGGCAATGCTAGCAACGGTGCAACATTGACGATTGCAGACACCGCAACCGTATTCGCTTATGCAGCTTCGGACTACGCCATTTGGGCACTCAATGATCAAAACCTTGGAACGGCGGTTCTGCAAAACAATTACTTCCCGAGTGCACCCTCGCCCGGTTCGTCTCTTGTGATAAACACGGACACCGATCCGCTCGAGAGCAGTCCTACCGTAACTAGCCCACTCGTGAGCAGCCCTACCGTAACTAGCCCGCTCGTGAGCAGCCCTATCGTGAGTGTCCCGGTCGTGAGTGCTCCCGGCATTATACTCCCCCCGGCTTACCGTGCGTTCGGCTATACGGTTCCCACATCGACGACATTTGTGAAGTATACTGCACTGCACGGTACGGTTTTGACCGATATTTTACGTGTCTCCGATAATGCGTCTAAGGTGCCGTCACCGTCACCTGTCGAGGGTAAACCCGGTGCAGGATCCACCAAGGTGAATTTTGCGGTGGATGTGAGGTTTGATTCTGACGGCGGCTCGCCGGTATCGACACAAGCCGTGGCTATCGGCGGTAAGGTGAGCAGACCTACTCCTCCGACCAAGGGTACGGATACTTTCCTCGGATGGTTCAACGGTGCGAATCCGAATCAGTGGAACTTCTCCTCTGAGGTGGTGCCGGATGCAATGACGCTTACCGCAAAGTGGAGGGCGCTTCCACCCGATCCGGGACCGGATCCGAATCCAACACCCGATCCTACGCCGGATCCAGGTCCTACACCCGATCCTACGCCGGATCCAAGTCCTACACCCGAGCCGGGACCGGATCCAAGTCCTACACCCGAGCCAAGTCCTACACCCGAGCCTGCTCCGGATCCAACTCCCGAGCCTGCTCCGGATCCTACTCCAACGCCGGAGTCAACGCCGGAACCTGCACAACCCGCCACACCAACAGTCACACCCGTGCCAAACGATGCGGCGAACGTTCTTGAACCGAGCGATGACGGCACGTTCCGGGAGGTTGACTCATACGGCATCTTGAAAGGAATCTGGCGCTACAACCCCGATTTGGGCGAGTATGTGTTTGAAAAATCGCCGGATGTGCTAAGTCCCACAAGCGGCAATAACCCCAAAACCGGCGATAACCCCAAAACCGGCGATAACACGAATTTGTCCGTGTATACTGCACTACTAATGATGTCCGCACTGGGTGCAGCAGTGATAGCGCTTATCGCTAGGCGCAAAGAGCAAAAAAAGAAGCCCTAAGGCTTCTTTTTTTCTACCGAATAGCCGAATTTCCCAAGCTTTTCCCCTAATCCGAAATACTCTCCATGGGAATAAGCCACAAGCTTCGTCTGATTCAGCTGAAATTTATCGGTACTGTCCAGATAACTGTCGTCAATGGTAACATTCACGATTTCTGCAAGGAACATATCATGACTGCCCAAGGGTAGGAAGTCTTTTACCTTGCATTCTAAGTTGACAGGACTTTCTGAAATACCGGGTGGGGCGATGATTTTAGAGGGGAGAGGCGTCAGCTTCATTTCCCCAAATTTATCAATATCCTTTCCTGATTTCACCCCACAATAATCCGTGGCATAGACCAAATCCTCTGTGACCAAATTAACGCCAAATTCGCCGGTTTCTTTGATGATGTCGTAAGAATGGCGTTCCTTACGAATAGATACAGATAACATGGCAGGATCAGAACAGATGGTTCCTGCCCAAGCCAGAGTAATGATATTGGGCTTCTCCCCGCTTCTTTGACAGCTTACCATAATCACAGGCAAGGGGTAGAGCAGGTTGCCCGGTTTCCAAAATTGTTTTCCCATTTGGGTTTACCTCCTAATAAGTTAAAAATTTAGCGGCTGTCAGCATTTTAGGATGTGCAATATCTGCTTCCAAAAAATCTCTGTCACCTGTGAGTATCGCATCCACACCTGCCTCTAAAGCTGCTCTAAGAATTGGACGATCTTTTATATCCCTAATTTTAGCTTCGTCTGCGATTTCTTCTATCGGTGCATGAATCAACTTGGCTGTCAACAATATTTTGTACAGAAAAATCTCAAGTTCTTTTTCTTTTTGAGGAAATTTTCGCCGAACAACTCGCACCAGTTCATCAAGGGAATAATCGCATAGGAAAGCGATGTTCGGGGGCGTAAGAGTCTTTTGAAGTGCTTTCTCCGGTACCGAATTTGGAAACAATCCTGCTGAAATCAAAATATTTGTATCAATGAGGAGTTTCATGCTTCCTCCTCACGCCGCATTTGCATAATGAGATCTACTACGTCATCGTCCGAAACGAGTCCCACTTTTTCCGCCTCGCCTTTCATTGCATCCTGAAATTCTTTCAGAGCATAGAGTGCCGAATTCATAATCACTACCCTGTTTTGTTCACATATTAACGTAACACGGTCGCCGGCAGTCACATTCAGCATGGTGCGAATATCTTTTGGCAAGGTTATTTGACCCTTTGCCATTACTTTTGCGTTATCTATAATCATGAGTTCACCTCCATATGAAATAAATAGGGCGAATATTAACCGTTCCCTACTTATTAGCATACACGCAACTAAGAAGAAAATCAAGTTTTTTTGTGAAAAAATTATATCAACTTCTCAAAAAGACCATAAATATCAATTACCCCATACCCCCAATTCTTATTCGGATAATCAATGTTCTGGGTTTTTACCGCCCCGCGAACCAAAAGGCTACTGACATCCGTGCCGTTGATGGTGGTGTAGTTGCCCCTTAGCACCGCCCATTCCAAGACCATTGCCATAATTCCTGCGGCAATTGCGGCGGAGGTTCCCGTGCCGTTTCCCGTGCCGTATGTACTGTTTGGCAGAGGTGCCGGGATGTCTTTCCCGGGGGCAGCCAGATCAGGCTTCACAAAATTCGTCCGGGTGTAGCCACGGCTTGAATCAATCACGATGCTGTTTGTGGTCGTATCGTAATTCGCCACGGTCAGGGGATAGGTGGTATTGCCGGGGGAGGTGATTGTGGTATCAGGGTCGGACTCCGGGAAATAGGTTCCCTCCGAGATCAAATCCCCGGAGGGTAGCCATGCATGAAATTCCGCCACTTCCTTTTCCAACGCCTCCACCGAAAATCGCCACAGACCACTCTGGGCATTTTGAAAACGCACCAGAATCAACTGATCCCCGGTTTCCGATTCCGTTACAATATTATTAACCCACAGTACCGATGGCTCCAATAGAAAATTAAGTCTTCGGCACTCATTTAAGGTGGGATACAGATGAGTGAAACTTTGCCCCGTTGGGGAAGTGATGGACAGCTGTATTCGCTGTGGAGCTTTTTGCCAGATTTCCATGGAAAATACGCTATCCTTTTCACCGACTCGCAGTTCAAAAGTGGTCACTCCGCCGGCTTCTGATTCGCCCTTATAATGCCGTCGCCGATTCGCCTCATTTCCGCCGGAAATGGCAATTCCAAGCCTTGGAGACTGGGCTAAATTATTCAAGAATCCACTAATCGCACCCTTTCCGTCATGTCCGGTCTGACTGGTACCAAGGGCGATACACAAAGCTATGGGACGTTCTAATTTCCGTGCAACGCCCATAACATAATTAATGCCGCTGATGATGTCTGTTTCCTGATAACAGATGGCATCCTCCGGGGCAAATATCACACGGCGGTTGCTCTTTTTGGCCTGTTTTAACTTAACCACCACCAGTTCCGCCTGTGGCACCACGCCGCTATAAGCCGTCCGTGCGTCATTTCCTGCCACAATACCTGCAATCATGGTGCCATGTCCGATCTCATCTTGGGAGGGTACCAAACTAAGGGGATTTGGATTTTGCACCGCCGCCGTTAACGCCGTTTTCTCAAATTCCGTGCCATAGGAAAAGCCATTGGGGGGGGTATTGTTTTCATTGATGGTCTGATCCCAGAGAGAATAGATTCTTGAGGTATTGTCTCCGTTGACAAAGGCGGGGTGGCGATAGTCAATGCCCGTGTCGATAATGCCCACCAACACACCATTTCCATAGAGGGCAAAATTGGGGTTATCCTGCACTCGTTCAATACCGGAGCTGTCGGCGATACTTGCATTTAAGGTAAAAATCGAAGGAAAGAAATGATAGGGATAATGCCCCAAGGCGCAAATATCTAAATTTGTGTCATTTACTTGAATCATGGAAATACGGTCTGTGAGGGGGGTAATGTCCTCAGGGGGACCGTAGTCATGGACAATATCGGAGTCAATCATGAGGTCCAGGTAGGATTCATCGGTGATTTTATTCATGGGTATACCTGTGTTGCTATTTATGGTTGAACCCCAAACGGCTGCCCGCTCGGTCCCAAAAAGATCCCTCGCTTAAAGCACTTCGGGCAAGCCCCTCTAAGTACGCCTTGCAGTCAGCAAAATCGGGCTTCCTGCAAGGAGGGTCTTCCCTCCATTTCGCTCGAAGGTTCTTTTTGGGACCGAGCGGGCAGCCGTTTTCGAATTAATCGTAAATAGTAACACACCTGTTTTTACCAAGATATGAATGGAAGCTTGTATTTATGTCAACGCCACACAATCCTTTTTAACGCTGCCACGGAACAAAGAGATACCACCAAATCACCTGCTAACATCCCCCACAGGCAGGCCTTGATTCCAAATGTGGGCATGAGAAAGCAGATAAAGAAAATGCGTATGCCGGAGCTTAACAAGTTTAGGCACAGGGTTAGTGTGGTTTTTCCCAATCCGTTTAGGATGCTGTTTAAGGTGGTGGTCAGATATAAAAAGGGGCAAATCCACGCTAAAATCATAATCAACGTGCCTGCAAATTCATTGGAAAAGACTACCGTTCCAAACCATTTCCCCAACAAGAGGAATCCTAAGGTGGCACACAAGCCAAAGGTGATGCAATAAAAACAGCTTTTCTTTACGGCATTTTTGATATAGGGTACATCTCCTTTTGCTTGTGCCTCTGAAATGGCAGGCAACAGCATAACGGATAGGGAACCTGTCACCACAGAAGGAAATAGGATAATGGGCATTGCCATTCCTGCCAACACACCGAATAGACTTAGGGCTTCTTCATGGGAATAACCGAAGGTGCGAAGCTTGGCAGGTATTAGGATGGCTTCCACACTTTGCATCAGATTGATTAAGACCCTGTTTGCCGTAAGGGGGGCGGACAATAGCAGAATCTGCCGAAACGCAATTAAGCCCTGCATTTTAAGGGCGATACCTGGGCAATACCGAGACAAACCCTGCTTATCGATGATTTTTTGTTTCAGTATGGTCTGCTTGTCAAAAGTTTTTTTGTTCGCTAAGCGTGTCATACCCCTGCCCATTTGTTTCTGCTTTGCATTTTCCAAGGAGTCAGAACGCCCTCTCATCATGGTGATACTATACAACACGGAAATAACCTCTCCCACCAAAATGCCCCAGACTGCCATGGACACGGAAACGGTTCCACCCTGCTCTATGGTAATGGAGTAAATCACATAGACCGCCCCCACTCGAGCGATTTGTTCCAAGAGTTGGGAAATGGCAGGTACGGCTGTTTTTTTCAGACCATAAAAATAACCGTTGATACAGGCGTGAATGCCGCCAAAAGGAATCGAGAGGGCTAAGATTTTAAGGAGGGGAATGCAGCGTGGTTCGTGAAAGAGAGAAACCGCCAAAATTTCTGCATAATAATAGACAAAGAAAGTGCAGGCGGCACACAGAAGTAGGGAGAGAATCAGTCCTGCCCACAGATAGGTGAGGGGGGAAATCACACTTTTTAATAGAGAATCTTTTAATGAGTCTTTTCCTTCTTTGACACCAATGGTTGCCCTCGCCACAACCGGAGCTTTTCCCTCTTTGACACCAATGGCCGCCCCTGCCACGAATTTTGAAATCGCAGTCTGTATCCCTGCCGCCGTCAGGGAAAAGGACAGAGCCAACACGGGAAAAATCAGCTGATAGATGCCAAGTCCTTCCGCACCGATTGTATGTGACAGGAATATTCTAAAGAAAAACCCTATGACACGGGAAGCCAAGCCCGCTAAGGTGAGCAGGAGGGTTCCCGTAAGCAGCGGGTGTTTTGAAAATGCAGTATTCATAGAAAATAAACCGTCCTTACGATTTCTTTTTATTTTATGTAAAAGAAGTACTTTACAGAACGACAAAAGCGTGCTATTATAGAGACAGGAAAGAAACCCGACTAATTTACTTGGGATTCTAGTGTACCGTACACTAGTCGGGATAGAGGAAACTACCATGAAGCTATCTACAAAAGGACGTTACGGGCTTCGCGCATTCGTGGATTTGGCGGTATACGGCGGAAAGGAACCCATTTCCCTAACGGGCATTGCAAAGCGGCAAGATATTTCCCCTGCCTATTTAGAGCAACTGATGGGGAAATTAAAACGTGCCAATCTGGTGGAAAGTGTGCGAGGTGCAAATGGCGGCTACCGCTTAGCCCGGACGACGGATGAGATTTCCGTAGGAGATGTACTGCGTGCCTTAGAGGGCGACTTAGGACCGGCAGAATGTGTAAGCGATATAGACAGCAGCTATGCTTGCGGCTGTGGGGATTCCGATTCCTGTGTCAGCCGTTTGGTCTGGAAAAGGATTCATGACAGCATAAATGATGCCGTAGACAGTATCAAAATCCAAGAATTGGTGGAAGAGAATAAGAAGCTGACAAGCCAAGCCACTTGACGATTTGAAACATTTCTGTTTGCACCCGTGAAGTTTCGAAGAACAGAATGTTTGCGAACCGGATTATTTAACAATCATAAAAATTATAATAAAGGAAGGTATCACCATGATATATCTTGACAATGCGGCCACAACAAAAACAGATCCTCGGGTAGTAGATGCCATGCTGCCCTACTTGAGCGAACACTATGGCAACGCCTCCTCTGTGTATGAATTTGGCGCAAGAAGCAAAAAAGCGGTAACTGATGCCAGAGAGATTATTGCCAAGGCTCTGTCTGCCAAAGACAATGAAATCTATTTTACGGCAGGCGGCACAGAGGCCGACAACTGGGCGATTAAAGCGGTGGCGGAGGCTTACCGCACAAAGGGCAAACACATCATTACCACGAAAATAGAACACCACGCCGTCCTTCATACCTGTGAATATTTAGAAGCGGCAGGATTTGAAGTGACCTACCTTGATGTAGATGAAAACGGATTTATCAGTTTAGACCAATTAAGGGCAGCGATTCGTCCCGATACGATTTTGATTTCCGTGATGTTTGCCAATAACGAGATTGGAACCATCCAAGACATTCGCAGTATCGGAAAAATCGCCAAGGAAGCGGGCATACTATTTCATACGGATGCGGTACAGGCTTTCGGACAAGTGCCTATTTCCGTGGATGAATACCACATCGACCTGTTAAGTGCAAGCGGGCATAAGTTAAATGGTCCAAAGGGCATTGGTTTTCTATACATTCGAACAGGGCTTAAGATTCGTTCCTTTCTTCACGGCGGAGCGCAGGAGCGAAAGCGACGGGCAGGTACGGAAAATGTTCCCGCCATCGTAGGTCTTGGCAAGGCAGTAGAACTGGCGCATGCTTCCATGATGGAACGTGCCATGCGGGAAATGCAGCTTCGGGATTACCTTTTGATTCGTATCCTAAAGGAAATACCCTACAGCAGGATAAACGGTTCCAGAACTTCTCGTCTGCCCAACAATGCCAGTTTCTGCTTTCAATTTATTGAGGGAGAATCCTTGCTTATCATGTTAGACATGGAGGGAATTTGCGGATCCTCCGGCTCGGCGTGTACTTCCGGATCGCTTGATCCCTCTCATGTGTTGTTAGCTATTGGACTGCCCCATGAAATCGCCCATGGTTCTCTGCGTTTGACCTTGGGGGGGGATACCACCAAGGAAGATTTGGATATTACCATAGAAGCAGTGAAGAAAATTGTGGCAAGGCTTCGAGATATGTCACCATTGTATGAGGATTTTATGAAGAAACAGAATTAAATATTACGATTTACAGTAAAATGAAAGCGGGCAGCGTTTGGAGCTCAACCGTGAATCGTAATAATTACAGTTACTACAAAATCTTAGGAGGAAATTTTTATGTACACAGAGAAAGTTATGGAGCATTTTCAAAATCCTCGGAATATGGGCGAGATTGAGAATGCCAGTGGTATAGGTACCGTAGGAAATGCCAAATGTGGCGACATTATGCGTATGTTTTTGGACATTGATGAAACCGGCGTGATTCGTGACGTAAAATTCAAGACCTTTGGTTGCGGTGCTGCCGTAGCGACCAGTAGTATGGCAACGGAACTGGTCAAGGGAAAGACGGTGCAGGAAGCCTTACAGGTGACCAACAAAGCGGTAATGGAGGCTCTGGATGGTTTGCCGCCTGTAAAGGTTCACTGTTCCCTTTTGGCGGAAGAGGCGATTCACGCCGCTCTCTGGGATTATGCCGAAAAGAACGGTATGCAGATAGAGGGTTTAGAGAAACCAAAGACGGATATTGGCGAAGAAGAAGTGGAAGAAGAGTATTAAAGTATAGTAAACGATGTAACGACAGATATTGGCGAAGAAGTGACAGCGGAATACTAAATTTTTGTAACGAGGAAGAAGATTTTAATCCATGAAGAAAAAAGTAGTAGTTGGTATGTCGGGGGGGGTAGACTCTTCCGTAGCTGCCTATTTGCTCAAAGAACAAGGTTATGAAGTCATTGGCGTAACCATGCAGATTTGGCAGGAGGAAGCGGAATTTGTCCAAGAGGAAAGCGGCGGTTGCTGTGGTCTATCCGCTGTAGACGATGCCAGGAGAGTGGCGGAAAGTCTTGACATTCCCTATTATGTAATGAATTTTAAGGCGGAATTTCAGAAGTATGTGATTGACTATTTTACGGAAGAATATGTCAATGGAAAAACGCCCAATCCCTGTATCGCCTGTAACCGCTATGTCAAATGGGAATCTCTCCTGCATAAGAGCCTTGCCCTTGGAGCGGATTATATTGCAACGGGGCATTATGCCAGGGTCATACATTTGCAAAATGGTCGCTTTGCCTTATCCACTTCCGCTACCGCCGAAAAGGATCAGACTTATGCTTTGTATAATCTGACCCAAGAGCAACTGGCACATACGCTTATGCCGGTGGGGGAATACACCAAGGAAGAAATCCGTGCCATAGCAGAAAAGATCGGGCTTCGTACTGCAAATAAACCGGACAGCCAAGAAATCTGCTTTGTCCCCGATCAGGATTATGCCGCATTTATTGAACGAGAACGGGGGGGGGTGATTCCGCCTCCCGGAAATTTTGTGACCACAGAGGGTGCAATACTAGGTCAGCACAAGGGCATTACCCACTATACCATTGGTCAGCGTAAGGGCTTAGGGCTTGCCTTGGGCAGGCCTGTTTTTGTTACCCGGATCTGCCCTGACACCAATACCGTAGTCATAGGGGAAGCAGAGGATGTATTTTCTACCGAGTTGTTCGCCAATCAACTCAGCTTGATGGCGGCAGAGGATATTGCCCCGAAAACAGAGGTTGTGGCAAAGATTCGATACAGCCATAAGGGTGCAAGTGCTGTAATTGAGAAAATAGACAAGGATTTGTTAAAATGCACTTTCAAAGAGCCTGTCCGCGCCATTACCCCGGGACAGGCCGTGGTGTTCTATCAAGGGGATATTGTATTGGGCGGGGGAAGCATATGTGCGTAACAACGAGCCAAGCCTTTGACTTCTTGAAAAAAGATTGAACTATTTTCCAAGATGCCACTGACAACAAACTCACACTTAATACACATTACGGCTTCTGGGTCAACATTTTCGCAATCTCTTCCTTACTGCTTCCCCTGGGTATGCTATGAACCCCGCCTATTAAGCGTGTATCCATCCCTTGTTGAATCAAATATTTATTAAATGCCACAGGATCGTCAATCAGCTGCGCATCATAGAGTTTACGGGAAACCTTATCCGAGTATTCTCCTTTAGCAATGGTAATGGGAACCCATTGTGTAGCGGTTCCCTGCTCTAGTCCTTCTTCCGAAGATGCATCCGCCACAGGTTCACCACCCTGCGCCGCATCTCCTACCCCATCCCCCTCCGACTGGGCAGGGGGCGTATTCGTATCATCCGTCGGTGTGCTTCCATCACCGCTTCCATCACCACTTCCATTATCCGTTCCTGCCCCCGGATTATCAGCATTCTCATTTGCATTTTGATCCGCCTGGGCATCTTGTGTGCCTTGACCCGAGACATCCTCGGTCTTTTTCGGGGGTTCCACCAATCCCAATTCTTTTGCCTTTGTAATAATCTGCGCATCGGTCATGGCAGGGGCTTTTCCCTGTGCAGAAAAAGCAATGGTCAAAATAAAGGAGGTACAAATAATGCCTATACCAAGACCTCTTAGGTAATATTTTAATTTCATGCAACCTCACCTCGATACAATTCAATCACAAGTTTTACTTCACCAAGCCCCAGACCAAGCTGCTTGGCAATGTCTACCATGCTCATTCCCTTTTCAAAGAGAGTTAAAATAATCTGATTCTGGTTCGAGGGTTCTCCCTCTTCTACTGCGGCGGACTTGGCAGAACCGGGAGTTTGTCCCATCTGTTCCATCCGTTCGATCTGCTCCATCTGTTCAAATGGATCACTTTGCTGATTTTGATCAAAATCAGGCAATTCACTGCTTGCCATGGGTTCTCTCACATACCCCCCCCGTGCGGGAGCCTCCGACCTGCGATCCGATTCCTGTAAGGTGTTTGCAATCTTTTCCTGCAAACGCTCTAACTGCTTACGAAGTTTTAACAACTTCCCCGCATACTCTGTCATTTCTTTGTGCTTGTCGTTCAACATACTGTATAGGAACATCACTTCGTTATGGCTCTTTTGTATGGTTTCAATCACCGTATCCGAATACTCGTGAATGGCGTTTAATTTTAAGTTTGTTTCTTTGTCTAAGGCTCGGTCTACAATGTCCATATCTCGGTCGATAATATCGTCCACCATATTCTCCACCTGCTTTGCCACGGAACCCATATTTTTCTCGAAAATGCGGTTAATTTCCGCAGAGCTTAATTCGGCAATCTGATTGATTTCCTTGGGGGAAAGCTTTTCTGCTACAAAAAAACTGCCAAGCATCATAATAATTCCGATTGCAATGAGTATAATCTCCAGTACTGTCATTTCTTCACCTCTCCCTAAACATTACACACTATCTAAACCTGTATATCAAAACTCTCACGTTCTGCAAAGAATCCTTCCTCTGCTTCCTGCGTTTTCGCAACTTCTCTCCCTACACCTGTATATCAAAACTCTCATGTTCTGCAAAGAATCCCTCCTCTGCCACCTGCGTTTTTGCATTCTTCCCTTTGCGTTTCTTAATCGCTATGTACTCATTCTTCCCTTTTTTTCGCGCATCATGCTTATTGTCCTCTCGCTGCGTATCCTCTTTATTCTTCACTTGTTTGGCTTGGTGCATGAGTTGTTTTTCATGTTGCAACTGCATGGCCTGTTGCTCTACCACCGGCCGCTGATTCTCATTGTGCTTCATCGTACTAACATCTTGGGTACTCTGCACCATTCCATGAAGTTCTACAGGTCGAATCATACTGATACCTCCTAAATAGCCAAAGCAGATTTTCTTCCGTCCGCTTTCTTAAATTGTACATGCTGCTGTTTGGTATTTATCGTACATGCTATATCATCAAAGCGGAAATATTTCCGTCCACTTTCTTAAATTGTACATGCTGCTGTTTGGTATTTATCGTAGTACCTAAATCAGAAATACCGATCACCACATCCGGGTAAATGGTACCCTCCACAAGAATTCTCGCATTGGAGGACTCTGACATCTGTTTGGTCACTTCTTTGATCTCCGCCTTGGTTGCATTTAACAGTGCTTGCCTCTCACGAAAAGCCTCTGTCAGCTGTGTAATTCGCTTCACATTCTCCGGCGTAATCTCTTCTCTTCTTGTTGCTTTCCCTGAATAAGTCTGCAAAATTGGACGAATCTGCTCTATGGCTTTATAAATCTCCATTACCTTTGCTTGCAGTTCCATATGTCGCTCTTTCAGTTCAATGGCAACCCCAACCTCCACACGAGTCGGTACGCCCATGGCGGATCCAATATTACCCGCTTCTATGCTGCTGCCTGCCCGCACCACACCGCCGTTTATTTTGCCGTTTTTCCCTTTTACTCGGATGTCTACGGCTGATGTCACATTGCTATAGAGAATCTCCTCCGCTTCCAGGTAATTACCCGCATCTGCATAGGCATTGGCAATGAATTTTGACAAAATATTTCCGCCTGCTGAAATGTGCGCATGACCGTTTCCATGAATCCCTCTCTTTAGGATAATATTACCGCCTGCATGAAGCGTTGCTCCCTCTACCACGCCGTCTATCACAATATCTCCTGTAGCAGAAATGGTAAAGCCCTCTTGCACATCACCTCGAACCAGAACGGTTCCCTTATAATCGATGTCGCCGGTACCCGTTCCCACCGATTCAGCAATCTCATACACATTAGAAACCACAACTTTGCCATTTTGCAGGGAAACATGACCGGAAACTTCTGCGTGAAGTTCTTTTCCGTCCGGGGAAAGGCATACATTTGTCCCATATGCAAAATTAACAGGCTTTAGAGGTTTTGGAAGAATTTCATCCCCATAGACAGTATATCCCGGCGTTCCCGGAACTTCCGGATGCATACATGCCAACACGGCACCCTCATCCACACTGACGATCATGCCAAGTTCATGGTAATCCACGCTTCCATCGGGTCTGCGCTTGGGTTGGTGGCTGGGTTTTATTTCAAAGAGATGTTCCACATAAGAACTCTTCCCCGTAACAGGAGCCTTTCCCCTCGCTAAGATATAATCTCTATTGTAATTGCGGCTTGTTACAAAAGCCGCAATCTCCCCTTCCTGCACACCTTTGCTGATATATGCTTCCTCTAAGCCTTTCTTAATCTCTTCTACACTTAGCAGTTGATTAGGGGTAGCTTGCAGTTCACCCTCCTGCACCGTTGGCGGGGTAAAGCTTACAGTTGCACGCATACGGTCTACCGATACGCTGACTTTCATTGTTTCTCTATAAGAATCTGTTGCCTGTTCCATGTGCTATCCCCCCCTTTTGGATCTAGTGTTACTATTCACAGTTCCTGTGAAAGCAACAATTATGCACACACATCGCAAAAAAATGCGATTTGGCGCATGACTTAATCGGGTTTTTCTTCGAAAAACGCCTCTCGGAACGGTTCAACCGTGAATAGTAAAGATCTAGTACATCTCGTACAGTATATTCTATTATTAGCTTGCCATAATATTCATATATGGTCCCATGGTCTTCTTAAGCTTCATGATTGCCTTGGTATGAAGCTGAGAAATGCGTGATTCCGTCACCGCTAATATATTGCTGATCTCCTTTAGTGTCATATCTTCATAATAATACAGTTCTATTACTTGACGTTCTTTCTCCGTCAAAACGCCCAGAGATTTACCCAAAACCTGCTTTAATTCTTCTTCTTCTACCACCTGTTCCGGCCTTGCAAAATGGCGGTTCGCAGAAGCATCCATAACAGGCTCGGCACCTGTTCCCGCTTCCATGTATTCGTTTAAGGAAATCAAATTGGCCCCGCTTACCTGTGCCTGCCAGGCAATGAGTTCCTCCGCCGGCATCTGGAGGGATTCTGCTAATTGTTCATCTGTGGGCGATTTCCCATTCCTCGCTTCATAGTCTTTAATGGCCTCATCCATCATTCTCTGGCGTTGGCGTACCGTTCTCGGAATCCAGTCCATTTTTCGAATTTGGTCTAAAATGGCACCGCGAATACGAAGACTGGCGTAGGTTTCGAATTTGACCTCCTTGGCACTGTCAAATTTGTCAACGGCATCAATCAAGCCGAACACACCGCAGCTTACCATTTCTTCGTATTCTACATTTTTGCCCAGATACAGGGAAAGTCTGCCCGCCACTACCTTAACCAAAGAGGCGTACTCTAAAATAATCTGTTCCCTGATTTGTGCAGATTTATTTTTCTTGTAGTTAGTCCACAATTGTTCTCGATCTGCTGTTTTCATAGAGTTTCCCCCTGTTCACAAGGATGTTCCCTCGACTAACGTGCTGTCTGCACTTCGCTTGACACCACGAAGTCTTGGGAACGACCTCGCACCAAGCTCTGTCTTCGCTTCGCTCGTCAATCGCTAAGGTGCTTTCGGTCTCGCACTAAGCTCTGCCTTCGCTTTGCTCGTCAGTCGCTAAAGTGCTTTCGGTCTCGCCCTCTTCTTCATCTTCTTCCTCTTCTTTCTCTTCTACCTTCGCACTCTTCTTCAAACTACCATCCAAAATCAGCCGAAAGAAAAAGCCCAAGAGAAAGAAACCTAATACTGCCATAATGAAATGGATCGCAAAGGTCGTCATATCTGTCTGCTGCAAGAAGCTCACCACACAGACAACCAGTCCTGCAAGCAAAGCCGTGATTACGGGAATGGGTTTTGTATTTGTCATATCTTTTTAACCGGCTTTCCCACGGATTTAATCAAAAAATCACCTGTCGCCGTATCCAATTCCACGGTACGTCCGTAATTTAAGCCTACGTCTTTTGCTTTTAAGGGAATACCAAGCGACTTTAATTTGATTGCCGCCATTTCGGCGTTTCGCTCGCCGATATTACCGATTCCGGAGAGACCACTGGCTTCAAACATCTTTGCGCCGCCTGCAATCTTCGCTACCAACTTCGACTTATTTGCACCTGCTTTTACCATCTTATTAATCAGCGCATCTATCCCTGTATCTGCAAATTTTGCTACATTCTGATTGTTTCTCATCTGGGTGCTGTCGGGCAACATGACATGTGCAAGTCCTCCGACCTTGGATACCGGGTCATATAATGCGATTCCCACACAGGAGCCTAAGCCTAGCGTGGTAATCGAATCCGGATGCTTGCATACATTCAAATCCGCCATTCCTACTTTTACTACAGCCATATCTTTCGCTCCTTATCCAAGTATTCCAAGTTGTTTTAAGATTTTCGTATAAGCTGCGGGATCCGCCAAAAGGATAAAGAATCCCTCTAAGGTTACCTCATCACCCATCTCTGTATCTACAAATAAGGCTTGATCCTCAAAATGCCCGAACTGAATGGCGGGAACGCTTAGAATGGATGCCGCCATGTCAATGGCCAAATAGGGAACAGAGGGAGAAATCACCATATTCGTCATTGTCGCTAAGGCGGACAAATAGGATGCTCCGATGATATTCCCGATTTCCTTTAAGGCGGACAAATCCATATCGGAAAATTCCTCAACACAATCATCCGGTCTGCCCATCAGGCGATTTGCCAGGAAATGTGCCGAAGCCATCTTAAAGACAAACATCATACTGCCCTCAATACCGCCCTCAACCTCTAAATAAATGCCTACGACAATCTCATCTTCCGCTCCAAGAGCCGATCCAATCTCCGGAAATTCCAAAAGTCTGACCCTTGGTACTGCCATATCAATCTTTAAGCCCAACATATTTGATAGGGCTGAAGTAGCGTTTCCCGCTCCGATATTTCCGATTTCACGCAAAACGTCCTGATACTGTTCACTTAATTGTTCGTAGGTTAAATCCGTTGCCACGTCAGACATAAATGCCTCCTTTATGCGATTTCTCTGTCATCAATAATACTGCTGATATCAAAGAGAGACACCAACTCTTCTCCGTTTTTGCCCACGCCATTAATGAAGTTCGCCTTTTCTTCCCTTACATCTGCGGACACCTTGTCAATTTCATCACGCCCTAAGGTAACTACTTCCCGCACCTCGTCTACCACAATGCCAAGCTTTCCCTGCTCTTCAATCTTTAGTATAATCATGCGGGTGGCATCGGTATACTCATCGAGCGGCAGTCCCATTTTCTTTCGTATGCTCATAATGGGAACTACTTCACCACGTAGATTAATAATACCCTTAAAATAGGACTGTACTTTAGGAACACGGGTGATTTTCTGCATACGCACAATATTGTCGATAAAGCTAATGTCAATACCGTACTGTTCGCCGCAAATTGTTACTACAATATACTGTGTCTTTCCTTCTTCTATGATTGCCATACTATGATGATTTGCTGCCATTTAATACCCCTCCATTTCGATCAATCATACCACGATTCTTCGAATCATGGTCAAGACTCGTCGTTCGCTGAACGTGCAAGCACGCTCTTCTCACTTTCGCTCATCTATATCAACGTGTTCACATCTAAGATCAACGCCACTTCACCATCACCTAAGATGGTTGCACCGCTGATGTAGCGTGTACTGTTGATATATTTGCCAAGAGATTTGATTACGATTTCCTGTTGTCCGATTAGGTTGTCCACTACTAAGCCCGCCAGTTTGTCACCCTTTTTCACGATAACTACCGTAACTTCTTCCGGCTGTTCTTCCTCATGCTTAATATCCAAGAGACTCTTCAAGCGAATTAAGGGAATCACAAGTCCTCTGATATGGATGACTTCTTCCGCCTGTACATACTTAATATCGGATACGGCAATGTCCTCTATGGTCTGAATGGAGCCTAAGGCAACGGCATACTTCTCATCCTCTACCTCTACCATCAGTGCTTGGATAATCGCTAAGGTCAAGGGCAGACGAACGGTAAACTTCGTGCCTTCCCCTAAGTTACTCTTTACCTCTACGTCACCGCCTAAGGCTTGGATATTTGATTTTACAACATCAAGACCTACGCCGCGCCCGGAAATATCCGTAATCTTGTCCGCCATGGAAAAGCTGGGCAAAAACAAGAGATCAATAATCTCTTTCTGACTCATGCTCTCGCCTTGTTCCGAGGTAATTACGCCCCGTTCAATGGCCTTGCTCTTCACACGCTCCGTATCAATTCCGGCACCGTCATCTCGCACCTCAATGATAACCGTATTGCCTTCTTGAAAGGCATTTAAGAAGATAGAACCGGTCTCCGGTTTTCTGCGTTCTTTACGGGTGTGGGCATCCTCTAAGCCATGGTCTGCGGAATTTCTGAGCAAATGCTGTAAGGGATCGCCGATTTGATCCACTACGGTACGGTCAAGTTCTGTGTCCTCACCTGTCATATACAATTCCATCTTCTTATCCAATTTCCGGGACAAGTCACGAATCATACGCGGGAATTTGTTTACCACACTCTCAATGGGAACCATCCTTACTTTCATAACCGATTCATGAAGCCCGGTGGTAATACGCTCCAAATATTCGATCTGCTCATGGAAATTCTGGTTCTGCATATCACCACTACTCATGGAACGAATGGAAACAAGGGAGTTTTTGGCAATGATAAGCTCGCTCACCTGATTCATCAAAGCATCTAATTTCTCAATGTCCACCCGAATGGTACGGTTTGCCACAGGCTTTGCTACTGTCTTTGCCGCCGCAGGGGCTGCCGCTGCCGTTTTTGCCGCCGCAGGGGCTGCCGGGGATGCAGGAGCAGGTTTTGGAGCTGCCGCAGGAGCCGGGGGGGGAGCCGTCGGGGTCGCTGCCTGCGCAGGGGCTGCCGCTTTCGGTTCCTCATGGAGCGCAAATTCTTCTTCTTCCTGCTGAATCAGGCGTTCTTCTAAATCTGCATAACGCAAAGGTTCATATTCTAATTTTTCAATCTCTGAAACAGTTGCCGCTGATTCATAGGCTTCCGTTACGTCTTGATCCGTGGCTAAAATAAAGCTGAACTCGTTTTCGAACTTTTCTTCTTCGATTTCATTGGTGTTAGGAGAATATGCCACAATCTGACCATAAGCCTCCACTGCCGAGAATACCAGAAAAGCCCTGGCCGCCTTTAACATACAATCCGATGCCAAGTATGCGGTAAAGCCATATAGCTTTTTTCCCGCATCCTCTGCTTTTTGAGCGGCAACGAGTTCCCCCTCTTCATAATTGGCTGTAGAGGCTCTGCTTCCGCCGTTCGCCGGTGCCGCTACTTTTACAGGCTCCGCCGCCGGTGCCGCCACAGGCACAGGATCATCTCCCCCCTCTGCAATACGAGCCAGTTCTAAGACAATGGATTCATTGTCCTCTGTCCCCTCGCCTGAGGTGGCTTTGATGTTCTCCAGATAAGAATCTAAAGCATCCAGACACTGAAACAAGACATCAACGATAGATCCGCTGACGCTCATGTTGCCGCTTCGTACTTCCTGAAACAAATTTTCCATCTGATGGGTGAGCTTTTGCATACGCTTAAAGCCCATGGTACCCGCCATTCCTTTCAGCGAGTGAGCCGCACGGAAAATCTCATTCACCGTGTCCAGATTGCCGGAATCCTTCTCCAGTATCATAATACTGTCGCTTAGATCCTGCAAATGCCCGCTTGTTTCATCGATAAAAATTTCAAGATATTGACTTACATCCATCTCATCCTACCCCCACATTCTTTGTTATTGATTGGGCAACTTGTGTAAGCGGAACAACTTCGTCCGAGATTCCCGCTTCTGCGGCAGCCTTTGGCATACCGTACACCACACTACTGGCTTCATCCTGTGTAATGACATAGACAGGCTTTCGCTTTCCTAAGGTACAAATCCCTGCTGTGCCATCCGCTCCCATTCCGGTTAAGACCACACAAGTGACTTCATCAAAGCTACTGGTCTTTAGGGATTCGTATGTGTAATTGGCATAAGGACGCAGACCAAGCACTTGGGGCTTTTGATTCAGGCGAATCTTATGTTCGCCCCCTACCCCTCGGGAAACCTCCATATGGTATCCACCCGGCGCCACATAGAGCCACCCTTTTTGCAGGACATCCCCCTCTTCGGCTTCTTTCACCTTAATCTTGCTGATCTCGTTTAGACGGTCCGCCATGGACTTGGTGAAGCCTGCGGGCATATGCTGTACCAAAAGCACCGGTGCATCCAGATTCGCCGGCAGATGGGGAATCACGCTCTGCAAAGATTTGGGACCTCCCGTGGAGCTTGCAATCGCCACCAGTTTTGAATTTGCAAGACCTCGCCGCTTTAATAGCGTTGCCTTACCTTTCGGCGCTACAAATGCGTTCTGCGCTGATTCCGATTCCAATGCCGGAAGCCGCAGTAAGCCGTGCAGTATGGACAAGAGCGACTTTTCAAACTGCTCATTCTTGCCCCCTATCTGATTCTGGGGCTTGGTGATAAAATCCGCCGCACCTAATTCCATTGCCTTGATGGTAGCACTGGAATCTTTTTTGGTCAGGGAGCTGACCATAATCACGGTGATCTTAATCCGCTCCTGCTGAATCTTTTCTAAGAGCTGCAAGCCGTCCATACGGGGCATATTCACATCCAAAAGCATGGCATCATATTTTCTGCTCTTTAAGTACTCATACGCTTCTACGCCATCTCTGCTTACATCAGTTGCCTGAAGTAAATTGTCAGAGTTTATTATATCACAAATGTATCTTCTCAGGAGTGCAGAGTCATCAACTACTAAGATATTTTTTTTGATTGCCATAAAATCACACCTTCTTCCGTCTTTTTCGTTCTTCGTCGAAGATATATTTGATGATGCTTTCCCGTATGTCATCATCCTCCATCTGAAATTCCACCCGATATTCTCGTTTTCCTGCTTCCGGCAGCCTCTTTTCATCTAATATCTGACCCAAAATCACGAAGCTTTCATCCATGTTGTCATTTTTCAGATAGAGGCGAAACAAAAGGCTTGAACCCACTTCAAACTTCTCCGTGGTAGTAAAACGCACACCGCCGCCGCTTAAATCTAAGACCAAACCTTGCTTTTCGGTACTCTCCGGGTGTTCCCTCTTATGTTGCCACATCAGCTTAGAAGCCGGTGTCATCTGCCTTGTTTCTAACTCCGTTTCATAGTCAAACAAGGGCAAATACTGCACCCCCATCATGCAGGAATGGCGAAAATATTCTCTTCTTTGAAAACGCTCCGGCTCCGTCAATACCTGTAAGGTCATAAGGGCAATCATGCCTATCCGATAACGCCGCTTCACTTTCCCCATCAAACGATAGAGGCCTACTTGAGTGTAAACCACCACTTCATAGGTATCTCCCACCTCCGGCAAAATGAGTTTCCCTTCGTGGCTTGGAATGTCCACTTCAATCAACTTATCTGATGTTATCTCATAAATGCGGCTTTTATAAAAGGGTTCTCCACTGCCATTTATGTCCTCTATCTTAAGAGCCGTGTTTAACACCTGCCGAATATCCAAGTTTTCCCCTATTTTTAATTCCGAAATTTTCATTGTGTTTCCTTTCCCCTAACTAGGTGCAAATAAGAGCATAAAATCCGATAGCACCTTGCCAATTCCACGCTGCTCCTTAGGCAAGTTCTCACTACCCGTAAGCAGGTTATCCGCTAAAATTTCAAATGCTTTTGCGGACCTTGACTCCGGATATAACACAGAAACGGGTTTTTGACTGCGGATTGCCCGCTCAAGGAGCGTATCTTGCGGTATCATACCCAAGTAACTTATGTTCCCGCCTAAATATTGGTGAACCACGGAATCTAATTTTTCAAACACCTTTCGTCCTTCTTCTATCCCGGAAACTCGATTGGCCACTACCTGTATCTTGCTGTCTGTTCTCCGAAATCCGCTGCTTCGGTGCAATGCCTTTAGCAGAGAGTAGGAATCCGTAAGCGAACTTGGATCCATGGTGCTTACAATCAAAACCTCGGGACTTGCCAAGACAAAATCCAAAACAGAAGAACCAATGCCTGCCCCTGTATCAATAATAACAAAATCCGCCATGTGATCCAATTCTTTTAACTGCATGGTCACAAGTGTGGTCTGTTCCCTGCTTAAATTATTTAATTCCCCAACGCCGCTTCCGCCGGAAATAAATCCCAGACCAAGCGGACCCTCTGTAATAATGTCTTTCATGGACATTCCGTGAAAAACCATATCCTTTAAGGTATATTTTGGACTCACCCCAAACATGACTTCCACATTCGCAAGACCGAAATCCGCATCAAAGATAATGACCTTATGCCCCATCTTTGTCAGCTGTAGGGCCAGATTCACAGATACATTGGACTTACCCACACCGCCTTTTCCGCTTGTTACGGTAATTACGCGGGCGAGGGATTCCTGCTTTGGCACAAACTGCTGCTGGTCTTTTCTTTTTATAATGCTGCGTAGCTGTGTTGCCTGATCCATGTCTAACTTCCTCCCAACAGGGTTTTGACCATCTTTTGGGTGTTAAATACCTCTATGTCATCCGGGACGTTCTGCCCATAGGTATTATACGACAAGGCTGCTCCCGTGTACATCTTCATATTAAAAACATTTCCATAACAGCTTGTTTCGTCTAACTTGGTAAACAAGAGTTTGAAATCAAAATTTTCTTTATAGACATCTGCAATTTCCAGAAGATCCCGATATTTTGTAGTGGCGGAAAGCACCAGATACACTTCTTTTTCGTATTCTCCGCTCACATTATCCACTAAGGCTTTCACATCTTCTCTTTGTTCTGCATTCCGGTGAGAAAAGCCCGCCGTATCCACCAGTACCACATCAAAACCGGATAATTTCGCCAATTCTCCATTCAAATCCTCCGGAGAATACACAATCGTAAGAGGGGCATCTAAGATGTTGGCATAGGTACGCAACTGCTCCACAGCCGCAATCCGATAGGTATCCGCCGTCAGTAACGCTACTTTTTTGCCCTCATCCACCTTAAACTTAGAGGCCACCTTTGCAATGGTAGTGGTCTTTCCCACCCCGGTAGGTCCGATGAAGAAAACCACTTTCGGACGTTTGCCCCCCAGGGTAATGGTCTTTGGCTCCCCCAGTTTTAAGATCATCTTCTGGTAAATATTAGATAAAATAAAGTCCACACTGGAGCCGTTTCGTATCACCCGCTCCACCTCGTCTATAACCTGATTGACATATTTTTCATTTACTTCATTTTCCAGTAAAATATTGTAGATCCGCTTTAAGAGAGCAAGGTTCTCCATCATCTGACTGCCGGTATCCCTAAGACGGGGGGGGTAGTCCTCTTCCTCTCGAACACTCCTGCCTTCTCTGACAAAATCCGGCTTTTTCTTCTCCAATAAAGCATACAGCCGTTCTAATTCCTTTTCTAAATCCACCTCTTCGGGAGCGGGTTCTCTCTCGGTATAGGAACTGTGTCCGGGTAAAGGCTTGTTCTGAGGTAAGATACCCCCCCCCAAGTTCGTGGGAGGATTTGCCACCCGCTGTGCAGTTCTGGGATAGGCCGTTTCAGTCGCAGAATCCGGAGGCTGTATGGTAATCTTTTCATCTGCCCGCAAGTTTAAGCCGCCGCTCTTATCCTCTAATTCTTTCATGCGTTCCAAAAAGGAGGAGCCGGACGGGGTAGAATCTTCCTCTTCCTTGGCGGCTGTCACCTCATAAGAGGATGACTTAAATCCCTTAAAGAAACCCTTTGGTTTAATCTCTTTTACATTCATGATGACGGCGGCAAGGCCCAGCTCTGCTCTGGCTTTTTCTTTGGCATCGCTTTCCGTCTTCCCAATAAATTTTCTGATTGTCATGCTACATTCACCATCCCAACTGATTGTAATTCAATGTTGGACTCTATCTCATTGTAGGATACTACAATCAAATCCTTGAAGTAGTCCTCGGTAAGCTTCTTAAAATACATACGAACAATGGGGGAGGTAATGATAATGGCACTCCTGCCCAGTTCTTCTAATTTGGAAATCTCTTCCCCCACCGAGTCCATAATGGACTTGGTCTTTTCCGGATCGAGGCTTAGGTATGCCCCCTGCTCTGTCTGTTTCACCGATGCCATAATCTCTTGCTCTAAGCCCGGGTCTAAGGTCACCACATTGGTCACCTCACTGCTGGGGAAATACTTGCTTGAAATCGCACGTTTTAGGCTCTGCCTTACGTACTCCGTCAACACGTCCGTATCCCTTGTAGTGGCGGCGTGGTCTGCTAAGGTTTCAAATATGGTAAGCAGATCCCTTATGGAAATACCTTCCTTTAAGAGATTCTGCAATACTTTCTGGATTTCTCCTGTGCCAAGGAGCTTGGGAACCAATTCGTCTAAGAGGGCGGCATTGGTTTCTTTGATGTTGTTGATTAAGTTCTGTACGTCCTGCCTGGTTAAAAGCTCTGCAATATTGCTTCGTATCACTTCGGTTAAATGAGTGGCAATAATGGAGGGCGGGTCTACTACAGTATAGCCCACCGTCTCCGCACGCTCTCTCTGGCTCTCTGTAATCCACAGGGCAGGCAAATGGAAAGAGGGTTCAAAGGTGGGAATGCCTGTAATCTCCTCCTCTACATAGCCCGGGTTCATTGCCATGTAATGATCAAACAAAATCTCCCCTTCGTTAATCTGAACACCCTTAATCTTAATGATATACTGGTTGGGATTCAGCTGTATATTATCCCGCAAGCGGATAATGGGAACCACCGTACCCAGTTCTAAGGCAATCTGGCGACGTATCATAACTACACGATCCAGTAAATCTCCCCCTTGGTTTGCATCCGCCAAAGGGATAATGCCGTAGCCAAACTCTAACTCTACCGGATCTACGTGAAGCAAGGAAGTAACGTTTTCGGGACGACGGACTTCTTCCGCCTCTTCTTCGGCAGTATCTGCGGCATCTTCTATTTCTTCTATGGCAAGAGTGGTGCCAACTCTCCTGCCGGTAAATACAAAGAGCAGTCCAAGCCCGGTAAACAACCACCATTGCTGCCTAAGTGGGGTAAACCATCCCAAGAAAGTAATAACAGCTCCTACAATATAAAGCACCTTCGGCACACCAAAGAGCTGTTTAATTAATACTTGGGAGAAATCCGCCTCTTTTGCGGATTTGGTCACCAAGATACCGGTGGCAAGGGAAATCAACAGAGAGGGAATCTGGCTCACCAGACCATCACCAATGGATAAAAGCCCGTATATGTTTAACGCTTCATTCAACGGCAGTCCCTGCCGCAACATACCCATGGCAGCCCCCCCTGCCAAGTTAATGGCAACGATGATAAGACCTGCCGTTGCATCTCCCTTTACATACTTGGTAGCACCATCCATGGCACCAAAGAATCCGGACTCCGCCTGAATCTTATCCCGGCGTTGTTTTGCCTCTACTTCTGTAATGGCTCCGGTATTTAAGTCGGCATCAATGGCCATCTGCTTACCCGGCATAGCATCTAGGGTGAAGCGTGCGGTTACTTCTGATACACGCTCGGAACCCTTGTTGATTACAATAAACTGAATCAAAATCAAAATGATAAAAATAATACCGCCGATAATAATGTCCGAGCCGCCTACAAACTCGCCGAAAGTCCTTACCACAACACCTGCATCGCCGTGCATTAAAATCAAACGGGTGGTTGACACATTAAGTGAGATACGGAACAAGGTGGTAAATAACAACAGGGTCGGAAAAAAGGACATATCAAGCACTTCTTGTACAAAAAGCGCCTGCATGATAATAATGAGCGCAATGGATATATTGAGTGCAATCATAATATCCAACAGCAACGTCGGTATCGGTACAATGAAGAACATGACGGATGCCAGTATATACAAGGCAACGCCTAAGTCCGTCCGTTTCATTCGTTCTTTCCTCCCATGGTATCTTGTTCCTATCTATCAGTATTATACACCAAAGCCAAAACTTCCGCAACTGCTTGATATAATTCCGGCGGAATTTCCTCAAAAAGTTCTACATTGGCGTAGAGCATACGGGCTAAGGGCTTGTTTTCTACTATTTCGATATTATTTTCTTTTGCCATCTCACGGATCTTAAGTGCCAGATAACCTTCTCCCTTGGCAATCACCTGAGGAGCCCGGTGTTCTTGTCCGTCGTATTTGATGGCTACCGCTAAATGGGTGGGGTTTGTAATCACCACATCGGCAGTAGGCAAATCGTGCATCATGCGCCGCTGGGAAGCTTCTCTCATGCGTTGACGTTGTCTGCCTTTGATTTCCGGATTCCCTTCCGTATTCTTATATTCGTCTTTGACCTCCTGCTTGCTCATTTTTTGGTCTTTGTTGAACTTATACTTCTGGTAAATAAAATCCGCCAAGGCAACCAAGATATAGACCAATCCAATTCGATAGCCCGTATCAATGACGATGGAACCAATCAAAAGAACGACTTCCAAAAAGGGAATGTCATACACCATCAACAGGGTGTTCTGGTAATCTTTCACAGAGGAGTATGCCACATAACTAATCAAAATAATCCGCAAGATAGCCTTTACCAACTCAAAGAGAGAACGAGTGGAAAATATACGTTTTATGCCGCTTAGAGGGCTTATCTTGCTAAGTTTCGGCTTCATGGGCTTCGCCGTAGGCTTCCAACCTACTTGCGCCACATTGACCACTATGGCCGCCAATACCCCGGCAATGAAAAAGGGTGCTACCGACAAGAGGATAACTATCATACCTCGCTGAATATAGGTAGTCATAGTCATGATAGATACCCCCCCCGGACTGTTCTGAATCAAATCCGGAATTTTCAGGTAAATCTCCCGAAAGCTTCCCAGAAAATTGTCACCCACAAAGGAGACAAAAATCTTCAGAAGAACAAATAACAAGACCAAATCCACTGCGGAGCTTACTTCCTTGCTCTTTGCAACCTGCCCTTCTTTTCGGGCATCCGCTAACTTCTTGGCAGTGGCAGGCTCGGTTTTCTCGCCACCGTCGTCTTTGGCAAAGAATTGCAAATGATAGGGTAAGGATCGTGTCATACCAGGGCAACGGTCGTCCTTTGGAAAACCTTGTCCCACAAAATAAGGGGGAGGATCATATGGTATCACGGCATCATCCCCCTCATTACACTGACCATCATAATCTTCATCTCTTCAAAGATGAAATTTGCAATGGAGGGCAACAGAGCCATTGTTAAAAAGAGAATGGACAAGCCTACCAAAATCTTTAATTCCAGACCTATTGCAAACATATTCATCTGTGGGGATACTTTTGCTAATACCCCCAAGACACAGTTTAGAATCATGATACAGGCAAAGATAGGCAATACAATGCGAAAGCCTATGACCATCATATCCCCCATAAACTGAATCATGGAAAGCAACAGAGCATCCCAACGAAGTACACTGCCATTTACAGGAATCACCGTATAGCTGTCTACTAAGGCCTTTAGGATAAAATGGTGCATATCTGTGGCTATCAACAGCAACAGGATGAAGAAATTGTATAGATTTCCCGTAAGACCGGATTGCGTGTTACTGACGGGGTCAAAAATCTGCGCCATGGCAAATCCCACTTCCATATCAATGATTTTACCGGATAAAGAAACAATGGAATTACATATATTTGCCACAAAACCAATGAGCAAGCCTGTAATTCCTTCTCTTAAAATGATTCCGGCATATTCAAAGATTCCGCTGTAGACAAGCGGATTTTGCGGTTCTATCACTCCAAACACCACCATAGACACAAACAGCGCAAACCCTGCCTTTACCCTAGTGGGAATATCTCGCATTCCAAAAAAAGGAGCAATGAAGATAAAACAAACAATGCGTGTCATGACCATCAGAAAATATTCAAGTGTTTGTACGGAAACACCAACATTTACCATAGAAAACCCCTAGCGGATATAGATGATAAAATCAGACCATAATTTTATCATAAGTCCTGTCATGTTCCCAAGCATCCAATTGCCAATCAACATCAGACCGGTAAAAATACACAAGACCTTAGGAACAAAGGTCAAGGTTTGCTCCTGTATAGAGGTCATGGTCTGGAAAATGCTGACAATAAGACCAATGGTTAAAGACACCAACAGCAAGGGCAAAGCGGTAATGATAATGGTGTATATGGTTTCTTTCGCTACGTCAAGTACCTGTCCCTGTGTCATCCTAATCTACCTCTTCTTCGAAATTATTGAAACGTCTTCACTAAGCTCCCGATCACCAGATTCCACCCATCCGCTAAGACAAACAAAAGGATCTTAAAGGGCATGGAGATCGTTGTAGGCGGAAGCATCATCATACCCATGGACATCAGCACGGAGGCGACTACCATGTCAATGACTATAAACGGAATATAAATCAAAAAACCAATAATAAACGCTGTACGCAGTTCACTGATGATAAAACTGGGAATCACCACAGTAATGGCAATATCATCATCTGCCGTAACGCTTCTGTCCACTCCGGCAATGTCGCAAAAGAGCTGTAAATCTTTCTGCTGTGTCTGGGCAAACATAAACTCCCGCAAAGGAACAAGCCCTCTTGTGATGGCCTCTTCCTGGGTAATGGTTCCCGCATCCAGAGGCTTTATGGCCTCATCGTTTATCCTGGTAAATATTGGTGACATAATAAACAGTGTCAAAAACAACGCCAATCCCACCATAACTTGGTTGGGGGGCGAAGTCTGAGTACCAACAGCAGTACGGACAAAATGCAAGGTTATGACGATTCGGGTAAAGGAGGTCATCATAATCAAAATCGACGGTGCAAGGGATAACACGGTAAGGGTCAGCAATATGCGAAGCGTTCCTGAAAACTGTCCGCCGTCATTGTTGTAGGTAAGGCTAAACCCCGTATCCCCCGGTGTGGAAGGCGTTGGTGTCGGTACTCCTACCCCCCCCGTTTCCGCCGCAAAAACCCGATCTCCTTGCGTAAACCAAAGGACTGCAAAGAACAGGGCGAAACACACACATAAATAGAGCAGTTTTTTCTTTTTCATTTCTCCCGTTTCCCCGTCATTTTTCCTTTCAGCTTGTCCAATATATCCTTAAAATCTTCTTGCAAGGTGGGTAATTCTTTCCCTGCTTCCGGCAAAATAGGCAATTCATCTTCAGAAAGTTTCGAAAGCAAGGTAATCTCCTCTTTCCCCACGCCAATGGCAAAATAGGCCTTCCCGATTGCAACAATCTGGATCAATTTGTTGCCGCTTATGCGAAAACTCTCAATTACCCGAATATGCTTTGTGTGATTTACTTTCTGCTGATAGCCCGCAAACAAACGGGTGCAAACCCATGTAATCGCCAACACAAAAACGAAGATCAGCAGCACGGTAACAAATTGCAGAATGCCATTTACACGGCCCGATACCGCCGCAATGAAAAACACGGGACCTATCCTATCTGCTTTTTAACCGCTTCTAATACGCGGTCTGCCTGAAAGGGCTTTACAATAAAGTCCTTTGCTCCGGACTGAATCGCTTCAATTACCATGGCCTGCTGTCCCATGGCGGAACACATGATAATCGTCGCCTTAGGATCGTTTGCTCGAATCTTCTTTAGCGCCTCTATCCCATCCATCTCCGGCATTGTAATATCCATCAACACCAAATCCGGTGACAGCTCTCCATATTTCTCTACGGCCTTTGCACCGTTTTCTGCCTCTCCCGCAACGGTATACCCGTTTTTGGTTAAGATGTCTTTAATCATCATTCGCATAAATGCCGCATCGTCACAAATTAAAATATTCTTAGCCATAGTTTTTTCTTTCCTCCTGAATCTTATTCTTATTTTATGATTTCCGTGATACGGATACCAAAACTCTCCTCAATAACAACAACTTCTCCCTTGGCAACGTATTTTCCGTTCACCAATACATCAATGGGTTCCCCCGCAATCTTATTAAGTTCCAAGATAGTTCCGGGCGAAAATTCCAAAATCTCTTGTATGGACTTACTGGTTCTGCCAAGTTCCACGGTTACGTCCAAAGGAACATCCATAATGAGTCCAATATTCTCTTGTTGTGTAATCGGGTTAAAATCCCCCGCAAAGGCAGAAAACTGTGCAGGCTGTACATTGACAGGTGCTTGGTTATACATTGACATATCCATCATTGGCGCTCCCATATTTGGCATTCCCATATTTGGTACTCCCATATTCGGCTGTCCCATACCGGGCGGTGGTGTTGCCGCAACTTGCGGTACAGGTGTTGGTGTCGGTGCTGCTTGTGGCGGCGGGGAAGCTTGCTTCGTCTGCGGGGTATCACTCTCTATATTGTCCCTAAAACTATTATACATCTCTTTGGCAAAAGGAATCGGATACAGCTGCATCACCTCGCTGTTGATCAAATTCTCAATCTCCATCCGAAAAGCAACTCGAACGAAATTCCCTCCCAAAAACTCATCCACATCATTTATATCTATGGAACCCTGCAAGTCAAACAATTCTGCTTGGGGCGGGCTAATATCGATCTTTCGTTTCAGCATAGACGAAAGGGAAGTAGCCGCCGAACCCATCATCTGGTTCATTGCCTCACTGATGGCACTTAGGTGCAGTTCCGTCAACTCATCCTCGGTATTGCTGCCATCGCCCCCCATCATCAAATCCGTAATAATCTTTACATCTTTTTCCTTAAGGATCAGGATATTATTACCTGTCAAACCTTCAATGTAGCCAATCTTAACAAAGATACAAGGACGTTCGTAGCTTTCCACCACCTCATCCCAAGTGACAACGCTGACAATCGGGGTGGAAATATCCACTTTCTGATTCAACAGAGTGGACAGGGTGGTTGAGGCTGTTCCCATGCTGATATTGCCTACCTCACCGATGGCGTCCTTTTCCACATCGCTTAAGTCTTCTGATTCTTGCAATAGGGCGCTGATTTCTTCGGGGGATAACACTCCATCCATGCGTTTATTGCTCCTCTCTGATTACTGATGTAATCCGTACTGCATAATTCTCTCCGGAGGCTCCCGGAAGTGCAGTAAACTTGCGGATATTGCCCACATATACATCCAATTCATCTTCTACCTTCGTATCCACTCGAATAATGTCGCCGGGTTGAAGGTTGACAAAGTCAATCACTGAAATCACACTCTTACCAAGAACCGCCTTTACCGGCATAGGAGCCTTTATGAGAAGGTGTTCTATCACTTCGTGGTATTGCTCATCATCTTGGTTCGAAATACTGGTATACCAAAACTTTGTATTCAAGCGATCCATCACTTCCGCCAAGGTAATATAGGGCAAACAGATATTCATACGTCCCTCTTCTTCACCCATGGTGATATTTAAGGTAATCAGTGCCACCATCTCGTTTGGCGAAATAAATTGGGCAAACTGGGCACTGGTCTCCACTCGCTCCAGTCTTGGAAACAATTCAATTACATTCTCCCAAGGTTCCCGCAAAAGTTCCGTACAGGTATTCATAATGCGTTCTAAAATAAGTATCTCAATCTCCGAAAACTCCCGGCTTCGATCCAGATGGCGACCTACCCCCCCCAACATACGATCCACCATGGCATAACCCATGTCCGATGCTAATTCAAGGAGAATATTACCCTTAATCGGCGCAAAATTCACCACGCCCATGATAATCGGATTCGCCAAGGAATTGGAAAATTCCAAATAGGTGAGTGCTTCCGAACTAATCACTTCCACCTGAATATTTTTTCTGAGATATACCGGCAAATTAGAGGAAATCAAACGCCCATAATGTTCAAATATGATCTCCAACATACGCAGATGCTCTCTGGAAAACTTAGACGGTCTTGCAAAATCATAGTCCTTGACCTGCTGTTCGTCTTTCTTCCCTAATTCTTCCGCATCCAACTCTCCTTTTGTCAGTCCGTCTAAAAGAAGGTCTATCTCACTTTGCGATAAGATCTCGCTCATTCTCGTTCACCACCTGTCGTCTTACAGTTCCTCTCAATGGGGCTTACTGATAGGTTGCCACAAAAGCCACGTCCACAATAAGATCTGTGTCGCCATACAGAGCGCAAATCTTTTTCGCTGCTTCTTCTTGTACCGCCTGCTGATTGCTCCTTAACTCATCTAAGGTATGAGCGGAAATCGCATTCTGAATCGCACTTTGGAACGTAACGTCTTTTGCTTTCAGTGTTTCTTCCGAACCAAACTTCTTAAAATCTTTGGACTTGGTGTTGATGGACAAACTGGACTTTACAATGGCATAGTGAGCTACCCCGTCTGCCCCGGGCTTTAAGTTGACAGTAATGGGTTCGCCGCCATTCACACTGTATTCCTCTATGTGTTCCGGGGAAACTGCGGCTCCCTCGCCGATACCTGCGCCACCGGCTCCCTTGATGTCTAAATCAATGGCCGCCGCCACCTTAGCAATCAAGTTGTTCGCCGCCTTGGTTTGAGGCAAAACGGTAAGCATGATAACCGCCGTCAAAATAAGGTTCGCCAATACCAATGCCAGTATCAGCATACTGATTAAATTCTTATTCATCTTTGTTTTCCTTCCTCATGTCAGTTTTTTTCATCATTCGCTCTTCCAGAGGTAAAATAGACCTCTTATATAATACTACTCGATTTTTCACTTCTTGTCTACTTTCTTTTACAACAATCTTTTTCCCATCTATGAGAGAAATTACCGTATCCGGTGTTGCTTCCACAAGTTCAATCCGTTCCGCATTCACGGTAAATTCCACGCCGTTTAACCTTGTGAGATCAATCATAACAAGCCCCCTTCTTCTTGATAAGCACAATAAGTACGAGTTATTATAACACAAAACAGCAGAAGTTTCAAGTCACTTCTGCTGTTTTTTTGTTTTTCTTGTAATAATGAGTCGAGTAACCGCCAAAATGCCCCTCAACGAGCAAGCCTACGGCTTGCGAGTGGTAATAAAATCCACACTACTCACTACCTCTTCAGGTTAATCAATTCTTCCAACAAGCTATCCGAAGTGGTGATAATTCTGGAGTTCGCCTGGAAACCTCTTTGTGTGGTAATCATCTCCGTAAATTCTGCGGAAAGATCCACGTTACTCATCTCAAGCTGTCCACTGCTCATGATATTGCCGTCTGCGGTGATGTCCTCTCCGATTCCGTCGAAGTCACCGGAGTTTAGGGTGGAGCGGAAAACATTATCTCCGGCTTTTTCAAGTCCTGAAGGGTTCGCAAAGTTGGCAACCGCAATCTGTCCCAGAAGCGTGGTATTGCCATTGTCATAGCTTCCCCAGATGGTACCATCCTGCGATACAGATACCCCAATCAGGGAACCTAAGCGTTTTCCTGTTCCCGTAGTTGCATCAAGCGCACCTCTGCTTGCACCTATAGTAGAGCTTCCGCCATTATCATACCACTTGGTTTGGGAGAAATCCACATTAATTGGTCTGAAATTTTCAAACTCCGCACCCAATTGAGTCATATCAAATATTACACTATTGAGATTATCCGGATCCGTACCAATAGACGTGAACAAGCCCGTGTCCGGATCATATTGCAAATTCTGCGTTCCGAACACTGTGGTAGCAACTGTCGGATCGTAGGCCGGTTTGTAGATGATCGCTCCATACTTATCCTTTTGGTAGATAGGATTTCCATCAGCATCTGACTTCGGGTCTCCTGCAGCATCTAACTCCGGCTCCGGTGTCAGCGGAATTGCAGGAACCGGCTTTCCTGTCTTCCCATCCAACACTTCCGTCAACTCTACCGTGTAGAGCCCTGTGGTAATGGAATTCTCATCGGCCTTAATAGCAAACTTCGCCGTATAGGCATAACCTAATCTGTCAAAGAATTCAAGACTCATAATCTGCCCGTTATCTCCTTTTAGATTAGAGGCGTTCTTATCCAAAATTCCCTCTATACGTGCTTGTTCGGTTGCTTCCGGAGGAGATGTCATATTCTTCTCCGACAGAACCCGCAGGGGAGTTACGGTATTTTGTTGTATTGTGCCTGTTGTTTCGTCTACCTGCCACCCCATAACATTATAACCTGTGGCCTTCATTGCCAAGTTGCCTGCTCCGTCAATATAGAAAGAACCTGCTTTTGTAAAATAGTTTGTTGCTCCATCACTTACAATGAAGAAGCTATCGCCTGTAATTCGAATATCAAAGGCTTCCCCTGTACTCTGTGCCGCACCCGGTGCTTTGATATTAATTGAAGTAGAACCCGTGGCAACACCAAGACCGATCTGTTTGGCATTGATACCGGCACGGGATGTAACCGTACTGGCTCCCGAAGCCTTTGATGTGGTCTGATACATCAATTCCTGAAATACCGTGCTGGAACTCTTAAATGCTACTGTGTTCACGTTTGCAATGTTGTTACCGATTACGTCCATCTTTGTCTGGTGTGTCTTTAATCCGGATACGCCAGAAAACAGTGATCTCATCATAGTAAAATTGACCTCCTACAGTCTGTGTGGGCTGTTGGTATTATTGATACTTTCCTCCCCTTCTGTCAGTCGGGAGAGGATAGGTCTTAGCCTCCATAAGGTCCGGCTATATAATAACAGCTCCATCAATATTTGTGTAAATGTTCTCCATGGATTCTTTCTGATCCATAGCGGTTACTACGGTCTTGTTGGGTATATTCACAATAAACGCCAATGAATCTACCACGACCAAGGATTCTTTGATTCCTTTTTCCTGCGCTTTTTGTGCGCCTTGATCAAGTCGTTGTCTCTGCTGCGGTGATAGTTCAATATTCCTGCTCTCCAAACGAAGAGCCGCATGTTTTGAAAATTTCAGCGGGGATACGTCACCGGTTTCACTCTGCTTGCGCAGCAGTATGTCCTGAAAGGACTCTGTTGCCGTATTTGCACTCACTTTCCGTGTGGGTGTTAAATACTGACCTCGAACTTGTTCAATTGAAGTGAAAGGTGTTTTTATCTCATTCAACGTTACTCACTCCCGTCTTTCGGCTTCCTTGCCTTATTTGTGTTCCGGGGTAAAGCCCTTTACAAAGTCATTTATCTCACTTTACTCTGCCGGGCTGTCCGCAGACCCTGTTCCCTCTGCTTCACCGCCTGTGCTGTCTGTACCATCTGTGCCGTCTGCTTCACCACCTGCACTGTCTGTACCATCTGTACTGTCTGTAGCATCCGTACTGTCGCTTCCTGCGTCCGTACCGCCTCCTGCCGCTTTTTCCATTGCTGCAATTGCCTCTTCCAGTAATTTCAGCTTTTCCTCATAGGAGGGATCCACAAAACCCTTTTGATAATTCGTCATGGAATCAAATGCTTTTCTCGCCAGTTCAACGGCTCCTTTGTCTCCTAATTTCACCGTATACTGACCGGGCAAGGATTCCATCATCTTCTCAAAGGTCTTTGCCAGTGTTGCCGCATCCAGATATTCCTCATCTACCACAGTATCCAAATCATCAATCGGGAATAATCTGCTTTCGTTTCCGACAGACAGCACCATCTTGCCATTTTCTTTCATGACATAGTTTACTTTTCCCGATACAAAGCTTTCTGCGCCTGTTACCGGATCCGTCACTTTCATGATAACCTGTTTGCCCACCAGATTGGCCGCTTCCCCCTCTTTCATCGCAGTATTTAAGTTCTGCATTTCTTCTAAGGAAGAAAAGGTTGCTAATTGTGCCACATACTCGGTGTTTGATGCCGGTTCTAATGGATCTTGATACTTCATCTGCGCCACTAAAAGTTGCAAAAAAGCATCTTTACCCATAGTGCCTCCGGCTTTACGGGTTGTTCCCGAATCGTTATTGCCTGTTACTTTACCGTTTTCAATGGGTTTTATCGGCCCTGTTGCTGCATCTGTAACTGCCATTTCATTCTCCTTTCTACTTGTTTTTTACAACATATATTTCGGCACGTTCTTATTTTTCTTGAGCGCCTTTTTATGCTGTCATATCCATACTATTGCCCTGATCCAACATAATCTGTGCTGCTAAGGCCTCTTCTTCGGATAAATCATCGCCAATTTCTTCCAAATCCTCTTTGCTTAGATTTCTCCTGGCTGCCTCTTGGTTTCGGCGTTCTAACTCTGCTTGCGCCTCTTGCCCCGGCTGTCCTTGTAAATTGCGATCAAAGGCGTGACTTGCTACCGTCACTTCTACTGCTTCCACCTTTAAGCCCTGCTGATTCAAATTTTCCTTAAGCTCGGCTACACGGGTTTCTAAAATCCTCTTAACGGCCTCGGTTTCTGCCGCCAACTGTGCGGTAATCATACCCTCTCTTGCGCTTACCTGTAACATCACCTTACCCAAGTTGGCAGGATTTAACAGAATCTCAACAGAACTCTGCTCTCTTGTAATCTGTGTTCTCGCCCCGTCTAAAATCTGGCGCAGTATGCTGTCTGCGTTCAATAAAGTTTCCCTTATCGGAACAGTTGCACTTGTAGCTGTTGTCGGGGTAGCTGTCTGTGCGTTCAGGTGTGCCGCTGAAAATTTCAATTCCTTTGGCTCTTTGCTCTCTTCGGTTTTGGCAGTAAGTTCACTCTCCGGTTTGCGAGCAGTTTCTGCTTCTTCCTCCGGTGATTCATTGGTACCGCTTCCGCTGCGATTCTCGGATTCACCTACTATTTTTGCAGGTGCTTCTTCTACTGTTGCTTCCCCTGTTACCGCATTTTGCTTCGGTGCTTCTGTTACTGCTTCTTTGGGTACCGGAACATTCGTTCCCTTATCCTGTTTCCCGCTTGCAGGAAGAACTTCCTCTTCTACCACTTGAGTAACTTCTTCTGTCAGGGCTGTCAAGGGTTTCGCAACCTCTGGCAAGGGATCAGCTTCTTCTGCCTGTGCAACCGCTGTTTCTGCAAATTCTGCTGCCACAGCCGTCTGTGCCTGTGAACCCCCATTCCCCGGATTCGGCTGAGCATCTATCCCTGCCTTATCCTGCGCCGCCATCTGTTGAATCAGCTTTAATAAGTCTTCACGGCTCATTCCCAAATCCTCTAAGAGTTTGTCCGTTACGGGCATAACAGCTTTTAGCAAATCCTGAAAGGCTTCACTACACAAGAGTTCGCTTACATCACTACTGCCTGTCAGTTGACTTACCAGAGCGGTCAAATTCGACGGATCCACCAATTCAAAGAAAGTAATTCCCATGGCTTGCATGACTTCTTTTAATTCGTCCTCTGTAATGTCAAGCTTCTCTGTCAGTTCCTTTGTTACCTTGGAAATGTAGTCATTTTGTTCGCTTACATCTTGTACATTTGCAAAATCCTTACTTGCCTTCTCAAATTTTGCAGGAATCTTATTCGACCCACCGGTAGACTGATAAAAATCTTTGGCATTGCTCCCACCGGACGGTACGGGGCTAGAACCGGGCAAAGACAGCGTGTTTTGATTGTCATCCTTATTCGCCCCTGCTTGGGCAGAGAAAAAACTGCCAAACGCAATTCCCTGTCTATCCTTGCTCTTTGCCGTAGAACCAAGATCCTGCACTATGGGAGCTGTTCCCATTCGTTGTAATGCGCTACTTGTCACATTCTCACTTCCTTTCTGTTTTTTTATGGAAATAAAACAATTTCAGATAAGAAGCATTCCATGTTCATGACCTTTCGTCAAAGCCCTGCAACAAACACCTATACTACGGAGTCTTTGGATCCATCAACTTTGTCAACTTCGCCGCAATGTCCGGACTCATCGCTCCTAAGATTGCACTTCTGGCATCTGTATTCATATGTTGCAGAATCTTCACCGCCAAGGGCAGATTGTCTGTCATCTGCTCTAAGATTGCGGCTGCTTGCTTAGGTTTCATAGCGGAATAGGTCTTTGCATATTCTTCCGCTTTCGAATCATAGGCATCCTGCTGTACAACCTGCTTATACAGCTCGGCGGCGTTGGCGGGATCAATGCTCTCGTAATACTTCTTATATTCATTTATATCGGGTGCATTATCGGAAAAGATAACCTCTCGATAGAATTTTGTTTTCATTTCTTCAAAATTCGCCTGATCCTGTTCAAATCCTTTCAGCCGTTCAACCTGTGCTTGTAGGTCGCTGATATTCTGACTGCCTGCGGTTTCCTGGTTTTTCGCATCCGTAAGCTGCTGCTCTAATTCCTTGATCCTTACTACGGCTTCTTCTACCGTAGCATAAGGATACTGCACATCCACCGTTTCCTCTTCTCCCTCACGAGGGGGGAGAATCCGGTTCACATAAGGCACATTCTTTAAGACGGGATAAAAGATGGTAGAACCAAGCCCTGCCACATCCCAATGGATTAAGAGTCCGAATATCCCAAGCCAAATTACCAAAATAAAGAAAGAGGAGAAAATCACAGCCAACACGCCGTGTGTGCGCTCTTCCTCAATCCCTTCTTCTTGGCCGCCTGTGTCTGCTTTATCTTTCTTGTCTTTTTTCTTCTTTGCTTCTTGCTTTCTTGCTTTCTCCGCCGCTTTCATTTCCTTTGGATCTAAGCTTTCTCCCTGTTCTTCTGCATCCGGTCTCGCCATTATGCTGCACCTTCCTTTTTCTTTTCGGCTCCTTTATAGCTGACTAATTCATCAATCGCTTTGCTTTCTTCTGCTTCTACTTCTTTCTTAAATTCATCAAAGGCTTTTTCTCGTAAGATTTCATGGGTCTTTCGTTCTGTCATAACTTCATTTAACTTCTGCCTTGCCGCCTCTACGTTTCTCTGCGCCAAATGGACTGCAAGCACTTGCTCTTTCACGACTTCCTTTATGGCAAGGACGGCCTGTCTGCTGAACTTGATTTCGGGAAAATCAAGGTGTCCACACATGAGCTCTTTCGCCTTTTGTTCATAACGCTCCTGCCGCTCTTGTACTGCCAAAAGTTTATCCTCTTGTGCAGAAAGGGCGGCTTGGGCAATGCCAAATGCCGTCTTCGCCTGTGTTTCCAATTTGTATTTGATATTTAAGATACTTTGCATTTTATAGCTGAATCGTGCCATGAACGCAACTCCTTCAATAGGTAAAGTTTAATTACGATTTAATAAAAGGCTCAACCATGGAGTTCTTCCATTAAAACAAGTCCTCCAACATACGGGTAATCTCGTCAAAATCATATTTATCATGGGTTCCCTGTTGCAAAAATCCATTCACAGCGGCAATCTTTTCAATAGCATAATCGATTTCCCCATTGGAGCCTTTTTTGTATGCGCCAATGTTAATGAGATCCTCCGCTTCCTGATAGGTTGCCATAACATTCTTTAATTTCCCTGCCGCCGCCTTATGCTCTCCCTTGGCAATGGAACTCATGACACGGGAAATGCTCTGCAACACGTCAATGGCAGGGTAGTGGTTCTTATGCCCCAATTTCCTGGAGAGCATAATATGTCCGTCTAAGATACCTCTGGCGGTATCTGTAATCGGTTCGTTGAAATCATCGCCGTCCACCAGAACCGTATAAAGCCCTGTAATGGAACCCACGGAGGAACAGCCTGCCCGTTCCAGTAAGCGGGGCATCTCCGAGTATACGCTTGGGGGATAACCCCTCGTTACAGGCGGCTCGCCCGATGCCAAGCCGATTTCTCGCTGTGCCATGGAAAAACGTGTCAAGGAGTCCATCATAAGCAGTACATCCTTGCCCTGATCCCTAAAATATTCTGCAATGGCTGTGGCAGTCTTTGCCGCTTTATTTCGAATAAGGGCGGGGCGGTCAGAGGTGGCAACCACCACAATGGAACGCTTCATGCCCTCTACACCCATATCTCGCTCGATAAATTCTTTCACTTCCCTGCCGCGCTCGCCGATTAGGGCAATCACATTGATGTCCGCCTTGGTGTTTCGGGCAAACATACCCAGGAGGGTACTTTTTCCCACACCGGAACCTGCAAAAATACCGATACGTTGTCCTTTGCCCACGGTGATCAAACCATCCACCGCCTTTACCCCTAAGGGTAATACCTCATCTATCATCTTACGAGCCATAGGGTCGGGTGGGGGTGCCTCTACGGCATATTCCTTGGTCTTTTCCATGGAAAATTCCGCCACATCGGTAGGTCTGCCAATACCATCCAGGGTGTGACCCAACAAGTCATCCCCCACTAAAATAGATAATGGATGTCCCGTATTCTCTACGATACATCCAACCCCAAGACCTTCCACGCTCTCATAGGGCATAAGTAAAAGCCTTTTATCCCGAACACCTACCACCTCCGCCATGACAGAAAGCTTCAACTCCCGGTCAATGATGATGCGGCACAGGTCATTTAATTTGGCATCCGGACCTTGGGATTCAATCGTAAGTCCTACGATTTTTACCACCTTGCCCAAACGCTTAAAATATGTTTTATCCGCTAATTGGTAATATTTCTTGAGATTGATTTCCATAGGGTGTTATCTCCCTCATTGGGTTGCACCGGGTATCTGAATGAATCGTATTTCGCATTCCATCTTACACGATCCGAGAAAGCTCTAAGCAGTTGAACTTAACGCCCGCAAGGTCTTAATCAGATTCTCCAATTGTACCCCAAGACTACAATCAAACACACCCGATTCGGTTTCAATCAGGCACTGGTTATCCTTTAATTCCGCATCCGCTAAAATCTCTAAATTCACACTTTGTCCTACCCGGTCTAAAATCTCACCCTTATGGGTTTCCATGAAAGGATAGTTGGCCTCGCCCACTCGAATCTGAAAGTTTTTTTCATTCTCTGTGTTGTATATGGCTTGACTAATCAGATATAACAGCACATCCTTTTTGTCGTCAAAATAGACATGAAAGACACGTTCAAACACCTCCGCCACCACATTCACAAGCTCCGGTTCCAAGTCATCCATGCTCTTGTCATGTTCTTCTTGCAGCTGCCTGGCTTTTTCTGCCAACTTATCCATCTCAACGGCAAGCTCCGCTTCCGCCTTTACCTTTGCTTCGGCATTCCCCTGCTGATAGCCCTCCCGTTTCGCCGCAGACTGTATCTCTTTCGCCTGTTCACGGGCGTGTTTTAAGATTTCCCCCGCCTGATCCCTTGCAGCTTCGATGAGGATTTCTGCTTCCCGACGAATCTCCTCTAAGGTTTCCTCCGGTTCTTCCGGAACAGGAATCGTAGGGGAGAGGGAGGCAAGTCCGGAAACGAATCCCCCCCCCTTTGCTTCCATCATGGCTTTTCGTTTCAGCTCCATGAGCTTTTGCTCTACTTTGTCATTGGAGTTAATGATACGGGTGCCTTTTTCGCCGCTTATGGCATTGCGCTGTTTCAAAAGATTAGACAACGATATCGTCACCTCCGCCTCTGCTAATGATGATCTCGCCTGCTTCTTCCAGTCTTCGGATCGTATTTACAATCTTTTGTTGAGCTTCTTCTACATCTTTCATACGTACCGGTCCCATAAATTCCATATCCTCTTGGATCATGGCAGCCAGACGTTTGGATAAGTTCTTGAAAATAACGTTCTGCACTTCTTCATTGGTGGACTTTAAGGCAATGCCCAAATCATTATTGTCCACCTCACGCAAGACTCTTTGTATCGCACGGTCATCCAAAAGCAAAATATCCTCGAATACGAACATCTTCTTGCGGATTTCGTCCGCCAATTCCGGTTCTTCGATCTCCAAAGACTCCATAATATGTTTCTCGGTGGAACGATCTACGGCGTTTAAGATAGATACCACCTCGTCCACACCGCCCACAATGGTGTAATCCTGATTGACCAAAGAGGACAGCTTTCTCTCTAACACACGCTCCACCTCCCTTATAACATCAGGCGATGTCCGATCCATTAAGGCAATACGTTTCGCCACATCCGGCTGTTTTTCCAGTGGCAGTGCAGAAATAATCATTCCCGACTGTGCCGCAGGCAAATAGGATAAAATCATAGCTATGGTCTGTGGATGCTCTTCTTGGATAAAGTTTAAGAGCTGACTTGGATCGGTCTTTCGCACAAACTCAAAGGGACGCACCTGCAAGGAAACGGTCAGTTTCGTAATAACATTTTGTGCCGCATCTACGCCAAGAGCCTTCTCTAACAGTTCCTTGGCATAACCGATACCGCCCTCTGCAATATATTGCTGTGCCAAGCAGATATTGTAAAACTCATCTAAAACATTCTCCTTTATCTGCGGAGAAATACTCTTTGTGTTGGCAATCTCTAAGGTCAGTTCTTCAATCTCGTCTTCTTTTAAGTGCTTAAACACCATGGAGGATTTTTCCGGGCCAAGCGCTATCATAAGAACCGCAGCCTTTTGTAGTCCGCCTAATTCTTCTGTCGCTGCCATGTATTACTCCCACTCCTCATTCAGCCAATTGCGTAACAAGGAGGCTGCTGCCTGAGGATTCTCTTCTACGAATTTTTCTATCATGATGCGCGCTTCGGATTTCTCCGTAAAACCGATATTCTCCAAACTATCCTGCTCCGCTTCCTTGGTGGATTCTAACAACTCTTCCACCGAAAGTTCGGTGGCAAGTTCCGGTTCCTGCTCTCTTCTGGTACTGCGAAATACCACAAATCCAAGCATAAGCATAATAAGTGCCGCTAAAATAATGGGCAGATAGTTCATAAAGTTTGCCGAAATGCTATTATCTGCCTGAAATACCGGCTGTTCATAGGCTACTACCGTAATATTCGCTGTGGGAATACCGGTTGCAGTAGAAACCAGATTGACGACATCCGGATCCACATCCTGCTTTACCGTATCCTGATTCTGTGTCTTAATAGCGGAAAAGGTAGTTCCCGCCAACTCTCCGTTTTCTTTCATGGTTTTCTCATTGTATACTTTATATTTGACCAAGCTTACGGATAAAGTAGAGTTCGCAGGATTCCAGTTCCCCTTTGTAGAGGTGGAATTGGTTACCTTGTTGCTATGTAAATACTTTGTGCTGCTGTCCGTTACAGAAGATTGGGTTACCCCTGTATCCGGTGTCACATAAGTAGTGCCATCCGCCCCATTGGAATCCGTACCCGGCACTCCTGCCAGACCTCCCGTGGCCTGGGATTCGTACTCGCTTTGTTGGTCAACCAAAGGCTGATCCAAGCCCTCCGGGATATAATACTCGGTATCCTGGGAACTGGTATCAGTAAAATCCATATCCAAATTCGGAGCAACCGCAACCTGCTCATACTGCAAGGTTCCTTGTAATACACGACGCACATCCTCTGCAACAAGCTTGCCTGCCTTATCACGCAGACTCAGATTGCCGCTGCCGGATCCTCCGGCGCCTTCCGCTTCGCCGCCCCCATAGAGCAACTGACTCTTGCTGTCAATAATTACGATCTTTGAAGTATCCTTGGCACCAATAGCCGTAGCAACTGCCTTTGCAATGCCCTCCGCCTGTTCCGCTTCCATATCCTTGGTAAGGGATAGGGCGATCATCGCACCTTTTTCTTGCTTTTGCGCCAAAACCGTTCCGCTGTCCTCCGGCAAATCCAAGGTCACTTGAGCGGTATCTACATTCTCGAATGATGTTAAATTCTTCTCTAACTTCTTCTCTAAGTAATATTTGTATTTCTTGGACTTGTCCGCTTCCGTAGCCGAAAAGCCTCCGTCAAATACCCGAGACAAACTATCCCAGTCATAGCCCTCTGCCGAAATGCTGTTTTCTCCCAACAACATCTCCGCTACCGCCTGATTTTTTGCTTCTACAGAAAAATTAAGCCCGTCATTGCTGACGGTGAAATGCACTCCGCCGCCTTCTAAAATAGCTTTCACTTCCGCCGCCTGTTTGGTATTTTCAGCTTGGTACAGACTGACCATGGTAGGCTTACTCATAATCAAAATCATAACAATAAGAGCCAAAAAGACCACGGAAAAACTACCCACCATTAAGGCTTTTTGTCTTGTCTGAAATTTGTTCCACCACTCTACAACTTTGGCGAAAACGTCTTTCACCTGTTCCGGCATACGCCCCTCCCTATAGTTCCACGAAACAATTCACTATAAATACCGATCAAAACCACAATATTAAATCTGCATTTGTTTTTCGCAAAACACCCTGCAAACAATTCACATCAAAAACCCAACACTAAATCTGCATTTGCATAATTTCTTTGTAGGATTCCAAGAACTTGTCCCTTACTGCCACCGTGTATTGCAACGCCAAACTTGCTTTTTCTTCTGCAATTTTTAATTCATGGGTGCTGGTGGAATTTCCAAGAGCAAACTGAATCTCCGCTTGCTCTGCCTTATTCTGCAAGTCGTTTGTTTCATTGAGCATGTCCACCGCAGACTGCAAGATGGTGCCAAAGCTGCCACTTTCCCCTGCTGCGTTCTTGTCTACGGACAAATTATTCGTTAAGTAGTCTGCTGACATACTTGCCAAAGACGGCAGACCTGATATAGTCGATAATGCTTCTAATGCCATGTTACTTCCTCCCTAAATTGCTTTCGATCAGTTCTTACCTATCTCCAAGCCCTTGGTTGCCATTGACTTACTGGCTTCAAAGGCAGTTGCATTTGCCTCATAGGCGCGGCTGGCATCAATAAGGTTTGTCATCTCTGTCACAATGTTCACATTGGGATAAGACACATAACCGTCCTCGTCTGCATCCGGATGGGATGGGTCATATTTCTTAACATAGTCCGAAGAGGTATCCTCTGCCAGAGCATTGACTTTCACGCCATTTCCGATATAAGCCTCCCTTGTGCGATCCAATACTTGGGAAAAGGGTGTTACGCTCTTTTCCGAAAAGCTGACAATCTTCCTGCGGTAGGGTGTACCGTCCGAAGTACGGGTGGTGTTTACATTCGCCACGTTCTCCGAGATTACGTCCATACGAAATCGCTGTGCCGTCATGCCTGATGCGTTCACATCAAATGCTTGAAATAGTGCCATGTTGACCTCCTTACTTAATCACCGACTTAATGCCTGCAAATTTTCCGCTTATCATGTCTACGAGCGCATTGTACTGAATACGGTTGCTTGCAAGTGCTACATTCTCCTGCTCCGGATCCACATTATTCTCGTCCACTCGATAGGAATAATTGGGATAGTCGGGCGCAGATTGCACGTTTAAGTGATCTAGGTGGATATTACTGATCTTCTGATCAAGAGTTGTGTATTTGGAAGAAAACAGCTCCTGCTTCAACACACTCTCAAAATTCACATCCCGCCGCTTATAGCCCGGCGTGTCTGCATTGGCAATATTATTGCTGATCACATCCTGGCGAAGCCATGAGGCATCCGCCGCTTTCTGCAAGACGTTGACATAATCGTATATACCTGAATTTATCATAGCATAACTCCTCCCTCTTTTCTATAAGAAAATAAAGGTAACCATTCCGAAATTTCACCGAGTAAAACCATATGTTTTCTGTAATTCCCATAGATATACCACTTTATTCTACAACATATGCAAAAAAATTGCAAGCCTTTTTTCACAACATCTTGCGATTGTTTTTCCTGCGGTCACTACTTATGGTTAGCCGTCCGCTAAGGAGGTTCGACCTATTCCTCATGATCCGTCTTCATTTCAAGCTCCAACAATGCCAAATTATTCCGCAATTTCCCTGCCCATTCCTTGGAAACACGCCCATTTTCATACATTTCCTGTATGTGGTTGCGTTCAAAATGAAAGGCAAGGGCAATCATTTTCTTTACCATATCTTCCTTGGGGACAGAAACTGTGGGTCTGTTTCCATTTAAGATACTTCTGCGTTTCGTCATCGCCTCATAATAGGATATGTATCGTTCCAAGGAAAGATCTTTTGTATTTTCTTCGGAATGATGCAATTCTTTCAGTTTGTGCAATGCAAATTCAATATTAGATCTGTGCAGTGCAGTCAGTTCCTCTTGTTGGCGGCGGCTTATTTTTTTACGATGGAATTTGAAACGATGGTGCAGCATGGTAAGCAACATTTTCGGCAAACCAAACTGGGACAAACCCGTTAAGCGTTTCAGACTAAAATCCAAGGTATCAATGATATGTGCTGCAATCACAGGCTCCACCTTTTTCTCCGCTAACAAATCCAAGGTGTGCTGTTTTTGCCACCCATAGACTTTGATTTTAAGCGCTCGCTCTTGTTCGTATTGAAGATCATCCGTTCCATGAACTCCCTGCAAGGCTGCAATGCGCCGATAATACTCTTTCAACACCTCGCCAACTGCCGCCCGATTATCATCATTCATAAGTACACGTAAATCCCCCGTCACACTTTGCAAGATTTCAATGTAGGTGCATTTCTCTTCCTCCGAATTGGTATGCTTCCCTTTCTTCTCTACAAAAAGAGGCAGGATAAAATTTGCCATAATCAGGGAACACAGGATAACCCCCGTTGCGATTACAATCATCAGATCCCGATCCGGAAAAAGACTTCCATTATCCAAAAGCAGAGGAACGGAGAGGATAATCGCCAGTGTTACTGCCCCTCTTGCACCGGAAAGTGTCATAATAAGGCTTGCCTTACATTTCCCAATGGGATGTTCTGCTTCGTTGTAGGATTTTTTACTCATGGTAGTATAAATCCACAGGAAACGTATTGCCGTAAGAAGCAGCATAATCAAAAGAACCACTCCTATGATTTCTAAAATGCTAAGCACATAGGAACCGCTCATCAAGGTTTTTATAATATCAGGCAATTGGGTACCTAAAATGACAAATACCAAACCATCCAGGGCAAAGGTGAACACCGACCATATGTTTTTGGATGCCATGCGAAGCTCCGCCGTTTCCGGATTTAGGCTATTTCCGGCAAAGGAGTATGCTAC
>BNZC01000002.1 GCA_026000755.1 Clostridia bacterium | reverse complement strand
CTTGCCATGCCAGCATCACCATAACAGGATAACATAAATTTGTAAGGATAACATCCACCCCTTTATTTGCAAGAGTAAATTCCACGGATAAGGGTAGGAGGGGTGGCATTTAAATTTTCAAGTTATACTATCGGCATGAGCAGAAAAACTTCCCAAAATAACATTGCCATTTTCCTCAATTTCTGTTATTATTAAAACTAAAGTGTATATTGCGGGAAATTCAAAAACAGAACAGGGATAATAAAAACGAAAGAGAGATAACAAAAACGAAACCGGAAAAAGAGGGAAGCACCCAATGGACAAAATAGCAGTTTTAATTCCATGCTACAATGAAAGTAAGACCATTGAAAAAGTCATATCTGATTTTCGCAAGGTTCTGCCGGGGGCAGTCATTTATGTATACGACAATAATTCTTCGGACAACACAGCAGAGCTTGCACAGCGTGCCGGAGCAGTGGTGCGCTTTGAGTACAATCAAGGCAAGGGTAATGTGATTCGGCGTATGTTTCGGGAGATTAACGCAGAGTGCTACGTCATGACAGACGGAGACGACACCTATCCCGCAGAATTTGCAGAGGAAATGATTACAAAAGTGTTAGAGCGAAATGTGGACATGGTGGTAGGTGACCGCTTATCCTCCACGTATTTTACGGAGAATAAACGCCCTTTCCATAACTTTGGAAATTCACTGGTTCGTCGGGCAATCAATACTTTGTTTCGCACCGACATCAAGGACATTATGACCGGATACCGAGCCTTTTCCTATCAGTTTGTAAAATCTTTTCCGGTGCTGTCGGAGGGATTTGAGATTGAAACCGAGATGAGCATTCATGCGGCGGATAAGAATATGTTTGTGGAAAATGTCATTATTGAGTATCGGGATCGGCCGGAGGGCAGTGAATCTAAGTTGAACACCGTTTCCGACGGCATGAAGGTACTGCGTACGATTGCACGTCTTTATCGAGTGTATAAGCCCAATGGGTATTTTGGACTTTTTGCAGGAATACTGGCTGTTATCGCAGTGGTTTTGTTTGTGCCCATTGTGATTGAGTATTATCACACCGGTATGGTAGAACGTTTTCCCACCTTGTTTGTTTCGTTGTTTCTTATGTTAGCGGCGATACAATCCTTTTTTGCAGGGGTAATCCTCTATACGATTTATTCCAAGAACCGCCACGATTTTGAAATGGATTTGATTCGCATTGAGGGGGAGAAACAGCGGCTTTGAGAAATAAAAAAGCGCATCATTATTTTGGCATATAACGAAAGCGAGAGCATTTACCATAATGAAAAAACTCATCATCATTCCGGCATATAACGAAAGCGAGAGCATTTACCATACAGTGATGGACATTAAGGAGAAGGCACCCGATTTTGATTACATCATTGTAAATGATTGCTCCAAGGACAATACGAAACAGATTTTAAGGGAGCATCGTTTCCCTTATTTGGACTTGCCCATCAACCAAGGAATCGGAGGGGCAGTACAAAGCGGCTATTTGTATGCCTTAGAAAATGGCTATGACCTTGCGGTACAGGTGGACGGAGACGGGCAGCATGATCCGTCTTTTTTGGGTGAAATGGTGAAAGCCATGGAACGGGAGGGTGCGGATTTGGTCATCGGATCCCGGTTTTTAGAAAAAGAGGGTTTTCAGTCCTCCTTTAGCCGAAGGTTGGGCATTCGTTATTTTACCTTTTTAATCAAGCTATGTACGGGAAAGCGGATTACCGATCCCACCTCAGGGCTTCGCATGGCGGGAAAAGAAGCGATGGCTTTCTTTGCAAAGGAATATCCCAGAGATTACCCCGAGCCGGAGAGTATTGTGGACGTGCTGAGCCGAAAGATGAAGGTAGTGGAGTTGCCTGTCCTTATGCGGGAAAGAGGGGGGGGGGTATCCTCCATCCGAATTGGCAACAGCATTTACTATATGTTTAAGGTATCGGTCGCTATTTTCATAGCAAGGATAGCCAGAAAGGGAGGAAAGGCAAATGTCTGAAATCTTTCGTTTCTCCTTAGGCATAGGCGTACCGGTGTATTTTTGGAGTAAGAAAGGGGGAAAGGCAAATGTCTGAAATCTTTCGTTTCTCCTTAGGAATAGGCGTGTTGGTGTATTTCTTGATTGTGATACACTTGCTTCGTTTACGCCTGTTGGACTTAAAGTATACCCTTTTGTGGTTGGGTGCAGGTCTGTTTATGGCGGTGCTTGTGATATGGCCGGAACCGATTTCACTGCTTGTGAATGCCCTTGGAATTACCCTGCCTGTAAATGGCGTATTTACCATATTTATTGCGCTTATCCTGATTATTGTAATGACACTAACCTCTATTGTTTCCATGCAGACCAAAAGGATTAAGCGGTTGGTGCAGCAATTGGCTCTCTTAGAACACAGGATACGAGAATTAGAAGAACGAGGGGAATAGAATGGGAAAGAGTGAGATACTGGTAAGCATCTGCATACCGGCCTATAACAATGCAGATCACATTACAGAAACCATAGAGTCTGTTTTGAAACAAAGCCATCAGAGGATAGAAATTATTGTGGTGGACGATGCTTCTTTGGACAATACCTATGATGTGGTGGCTGCCTTAACAGACAGCCGCATTCGTCTGTATAAAAACGAAAAAAACCTCGGCATGGCAGGCAACTGGAACCGCACCTTGGAATTGGCACAGGGAGAATTTATCAAAGTCATGGGAGCGGATGATTTGTTAAAGAAAACCGCCATTGAAAAGGAGCTTGCGGTATTGTTAGCGAATCCAAGTGCCGTTACAGCAGAGAGTGATACGGCTATGGTGGATATGCAGGGGAAAACCAGGGGAACGCAGAAGCGTTATCGTAAATCCGGACTGATGGACGGAAAAGTGCTTGCAAAAAAATGTCTCCTCAGCCAAGACCGTTTTGGTGCACCTGTGGCAAATTTGATTCGCAAAAGCGTTCTGGAGATGGCAGGGGGCTTTGACCCGGATTTTGTCTATATTATTGATTATGATTTCTTTTTGAATCTGGCATGTAAGGGTGATGTTTTCATTCTTCATGAAGCCTTAAACGGTTTTCGTTTGCGTACAGATTCCAATACAGGACAGGTTATGGGCGGCGGCAAAAGTAAGGCTTATATTGCCGAGCATAGGCAATTGTTAGACAAGTATAGGGAAGTCTTACAGCTTTCAGCAAGTGATGTGACACGCAGTATGTGCATGAGGCGGTTGTGGAGTTTTGCGGTAAGTGTGTATTTGCGGTTTTTTGGGAGAGGAAAAGGATGAAAGCGACAAAAGAGAAGCAGCGGCATACCGTCAAATGTCCTGAGGTGAAGGTGTTTTTCTTGGTTCTTTTGGTATGGGGGCTGTTGTTTTCCTTTTTGGTTCCAATGGGACAGATACCCGATGAGCAGGCTCACCTTAGCATGATAGGGGAGAGCTTGGGGAATCCGGATATGGCAGGGATTCTTTCCAATGATGTAGCACTGGGTCAACAACGAATCGCCTGGCATGATCAGGAGAAGATTGATCCTAAGGAGTGGCAGGCGGCTCTGACGAAGCAACCGGGCTATACCCTTTTAGAGGTACTCCCGAAAGGAATTTCCCTCTCTGTTTTAAAACATTTTCCCGCAACCATAGGCATATTGCTTGGCTTGCTGCTGCATCTTCCCACTTTCTGGGTGATGCAATTGGGAGAGTTGATGAATCTGTTGTTTTATGCGGGGGTTTCTGCTTTGGCTTTTTGGCTTATGCCCATTCGCAGAAATGTGTTTGTGTTTTTGATGCTGTTTCCGACGGCGATGCAGCAGGCATCGTCAATCAGCTATGATGCCATTGTACTCCCCTTGTGCTATTTGTTTATTGCCTATTTGTTTCATTTGAAGTACCGTGCTAAGAAGATTGGCTTAAAAGAGCTGTTCTTGCTGTTTGCGGTGCTGCTTTTGGTGACCTATAGTAAGGTGCCTTACGCCCTGCTTGCAGGACTGTTTCTGATTCTTCCCTTGGATAAGATAAACATTTCCCTTGGAAAGCTCGTGATTAATCAAGCTGTGATTAAAAAATGGCGTATTCCGCTTCTTGTGCTTTTTCTTATCCTTGTTGTTGCAGCTGCGTATGTATTCCGTGAAAACCGTTACCTGCAAGTCGTATTCGGGATGCTGACGGAACCTGTGCAGGCAGTACGTTTATATTACCATACCCTTTGGGTGAGTAAGAAGTATTGGGCGATTAGCATGGTAGGGAGCTTCGGTTGGATGGATTCGGGGGTGTCCTTGTGGTTTGCGGTATTTGTGTGGCTGTTTGCGATTGTAATCAGCATGGTTTGCTATGAAAAAATAACCGGCAATAGGTTTCGGTTTTTCGCACTTTTCGAAAAAAAGGCAGGGAAATCTGTACAGGAATCAGAACGTATAGAACATACAGAACTTTTCCAAATGAGTCCTTATGAAAGAACGATAATCTGGCTGACAGCCGTGTTCCTGTTTCTATTCATGATACTGTCTATTGTGGATTATTTTATTTTGCTTACAGTTTACGATAATCCCTTTGAAAACATACATTATAATATCCATGAGGATTTATACAAGATTCCCTTTATTGACGGGGTACAAGGCAGGTATTTTTTGCCCTTCTTATCTTTGTTTTTCTTGCCGTTGCCCCATCTAAAGCAGATAGGAAAAAAGAAAATGTGGGCGGCGTTGGGACTTGTGGTTCTTATCACAGCTATTTACACGATTTCTATTCTGGTACACAGATATTGGGGGTAATGAATGTGAGAAAAAATAACCTTATGACAGACAATCCTATCCGTTCCTTTGGAAAGAATCGGAAAGAGGTTTGTGTTTTAGTTGGAATCCTTATGGTTTTTGTAGTGTTTGTCTGTGTGAATCGGTTGCCTCAAGGGCATGACATGGGCTTTTCTTTTCTGCGCATTCATTCAATTGCGCTGGAGATGGCAAACGGAAAGTTTTGGCCGGTTCACTACTACAGTAACCTACCCTTTGGAGGGGCAATACCCTTGTTTTATCCGGATTGGTTTTTGTTTTTCCCGGGTTTAATCGAATGGCTTGGGCTAAGCACTTACCATGCGTATAAAATGTTCGTTATTTTGTGCGTGATTGCAATGGCTCTTAGTATGTATGTTTCAGCAAATATCATATTGCGTGATAAAAAAGCCGCTTTATTTGCGGCAATCGCATATTTTACTGCAAGTTATACCATAACAAATGCTTTCATACGTTGCGCCCTTGGAGAATTGCAGTCGATGATATTTGTCCCCCTTGCATTTGCAGGCTTATATGCGATATTGTATCAAAAAAACACAAGAAAGTGGTTGTTGCTTCCGCTTGGAATGACAGGCTTGTTGGGTTGTCATTTGTTGGGAACCATGATGACGGCGTTTATCCTTGCTCTATTTGTTGTACTGTCCTATAGAAAGATTACTTGGCGTGTTATGGCAGATTTGGCAAAATCAGTCCTGTTGACCATTGTTCTTTCCGCCACATTTGTTTTTCCCTTTGTAGAACAAATGCTGTCTGTTCACGGCACACAGATTACTGCCCAGAGCAGAGTGGCAGGAGTTGCCCATAGGGCACTTCCTTTGGATTGGCATCTGTTTACGATTAATCACGGCATGATTAATGATATCGCTTCTTGGAGACCGCCCGGTATCGGTTTGTTGTTACCGGTTGTTCTGCTGTTTTGTTTCCTTGGATGTTGGAAATTAAAGAGTAAAAAGCAGAAAATAGAAAATAAAGCACCGCTGTTTTTGTTGCTTGCCCTCCTTTCACTGGTGTTTACGACCAACATATTCTTGCCCTATGGGTGGTTTGACAAGGCCTTGGGTTTTCTGCAATTCCCATGGCGTTTTCTTGTGTTTGTAACGATGTTTACCGCAATTGCCGCAGCAGCAGTGTATCAGCTTGTGAAGGAAAACAGAACGATGTACCGTGCATTCCTGACTTTGTCAGTGCTTGCAATTGTTGCAGTTCCGTTGTTGTTTGTTCCTCGATTAAAGGCGGAAATGCTTGGAGGTGCTTTTGATCCTGCGAGTAGAAATACATGGGGGGATTATTTGCCGGATGATGCAAACGAAGATGAGTATGTGGATCTTGATATCACATATGAGCCGAGTGTTGCCATGCTTTCCGGTGAAATGGAGCAAATTGGCGGAGCCTTTATTTTACATTTTGAAAAGAAAGCAGAAGCGGTAGCGGTCCAATTTCCGGCAACTTGGTACAAAGGATTCTCTGCAAAACTAGATAATGGTGAAACTTTAGCCACCGCTTATGGAAATAACGATGTTGTGAGAGTCATATTACCTGCTGAGGAACAAAGTGGTGTGCTGACCGTGCAGTATACGGGTACGGTGATACAAAAAATAGCGGCATCGGTAAGCCTGCTCGGGTTTGTTGGATTGTTGGTGGGTTTTATTGTTTCGCTGCGAAAAAAGAAAGGAGAGTAAGATGGCGCTTATATCTGCAATCGTTCCTTGCTATAATGAAGAAGAAGCCTTACCGCATTTTTATGAGGAAATCACAAAAGTTGCTGTTGATATGCCTTATGTGAGTTTTGAATTTGTTTTTGTGGACGACGGTTCCAAGGATAAAACCATGGAAGTGGTAAAAGCCCTGCGTGAGCAGGATGAGCGAGTGCGTTATCTGTCCTTTTCCAGAAATTTCGGAAAGGAAGCCGCCATGTATGCCGGATTGCGAGAGGCCCAGGGGGATTATGTTGCGCTGATGGATGCTGATTTACAAGATCCGCCTCGTTTTCTTCCGGAAATGTATGAGGGCATTGTGAACGAAGGCTATGACTGCGTGGGCATACGGCGCGTGACAAGAAAAGGGGAACCGCCCATTCGTTCCTTTTTTGCAAGGGCATTCTATCGCCTGATCAATAAAATGTCAAATATCGAAATTGTAGACGGCGCAAGGGATTTCCGTCTGATGACACGACAATATGTGGAGGCAGTATGCGAAGTATCCGAGTATAATCGCTTCTCTAAGGGTATCTTTAGTTGGGTGGGTTTTTCCACAAAGTGGTTGGAGTATGAGAATGTAGAGCGGGTGGCGGGAAGCACAAAGTGGTCATTTTGGAAGCTGTTTCTCTATTCCTTAGATGGAGTGGTGGCTTATTCCACTTTTCCTTTGGCGGTTTCCTCTGTGATTGGCTTTGTGTTTTTTATGATAGCGATTGTTGCTTTCGCTGTGTTTGCCATAAAGACATTGATCTGGGGTGACCCTGTTGCAGGTTATCCCTCTATGATGTGCTTTATCCTATTGCTTGGAGGGATACAGCTGTTTAGCATGGGAATCTTGGGGGAGTATCTGGCGAAAACATACCTTGAAATCAAGAAAAGGCCGATTTATGTGGTGAAAGAAAGGGAAGAAACACAAGACTAACTTAGAAACCATGGGCAGTGATATGGTACATTTTGTAAAAATCAATGAAATTGGAAAGCTTAAAATGTTTGAGATTTTATATGCGAAATAGCGGAAACTGCAAGCTGTTATGAGGAGAGCGAGGTAAATGAAGAAAGCAAAAGGAAATAAGTTGTACATATTGGCGCTATTTGGCTTGAGTTTGTTTTTTGCGCTTACCATTTTTCTGGATTCCATGATTGTGTATCAGGGCGGGATTTTCAGCACAATAGCAGACTGCCATTTTGAAGCCTTGGGCTTAAAAAATATCGCACTGTTATTGATAACATGGCTTGTTGCTTTTGTGGTCTTGGCAATACTGGGTCATATTTATGAAATTGTCAGTCGAACAGACAAACAGGAAGAACCGAATTGTGAAGTTGTTCATCGAACAGGCAAACAGGAAGAGAAGAAATCAGAAAGAAATCCGATCCGCCGGAGAGAACGGCCATTTCTTCACAAGATAACATCAGGCAAGGTGTTCTTTTTTAGTGTATTCTTAATCCTGCTCGTGTGTTGGCTGCCCTATGTCTTGTCCTATTTTCCGGGGGGGATTTTTGCAGATACGATATCTTCTATTTGGCAAGGGACAAGAAAAGCAGGTTTCAGTAACCACAGTCCGATTTTATATGCTATCTTATTAGGTATTGTTATCTACCCTGTAAATAATTTGCAACTGGGGGTAGAGCTGTTTACGGTACTTCAAATCCTTGTTATGGATTTGGTTCTAAGCTATGGAGTTTACTGGATTTATAAGAAAAAAGTGAGGAGAATTTTTCTGGTTTTCAGTATCCTGTTTTTTGCTTTGTTTCCCCTGATTCCGTTTTATAGTATCTCTTTGTGGAAAGATGTGCCATTTTGTTTGGCGTTATTTTTATATATGCTTTTTATTGCGGAAACGGTCTATGAGAAAGGGAAGAATTTAGAAAGAGGAAAAGGCGTTTTGTGTGCTGCACTCCTCTTGTTTCTTGTGAATTTTACGAGGAACAATGGAGTCTATATTACCACACTTACCACCCTGGTTCTCTTGATACGATATAGAAAACAAGTCTTTTCTGCAATGAAAGCATTTTCCATCGTGTCTATATTGGTGATGTTGCTTTCTTTTCTTATACAAGGGCCGATTTATGGGCAACTTCACTGGAATGTAGATAAAAGCACAGAAAGCTTGGGGGTTCCGCTGCAGCAAGTGTGTTATGTTATCGCAACAGGAGGTAATATAAGCACAGAACAGGCGGAATTTGTTCATTCTATTTATCCGATTGAGGCGATAAAAGAAACGTATAACCCTTGTATTGTGGATCCGATAAAATGGGCTCCGGAATTTAATGAGGCATTTTTAGAAAATCATCGAGATGCGTTTTTGGAAACTTGGTTCCAAATGTTTTTCCATAACCAAAAAGCTTACGTGGAGGCTTGGCTCTTAAATACCATGGGTTTTTGGGATGTAACAAAGGCGGATGATGCGGGCTATATTAACCCCAGAATGTGGCAGAATGCAGATGAAACCATGGGGGTGCATCAGAAAGATTATGTGGAGCAAATGTTTGGGGTATCCATTCGAAAGCAGATAACACCGGAGAAATACATCAGTTCAGCTGTTTTTCTCTTTGTCTTGTTGGTGGGTATGCTGATGACAATCAAAAGGAAGAAGTATGATAATTTGTTGATCTATCTGCCCGCATTGGCCACTTGGCTGACCATTATGATAGCGGCACCCTTGGCGTTTAGCTTGCGCTATGTTTATATTTTGGTGTTAATGGTGCCGTTTTCACTGCTGTTGCCATTGGTGCCGTTGGTGGAAAAAGAGGAAGAGAAATAGAAAAACAATAAGAAGAAGAGCAATAAGAGAGCAAGGGAAAACCTTAGAAAGTGGTTTGCAAAAATGAAAGAAAAAATACCCATACAGACAAGAACCACGGGACAGAATATGATTTTTAATACAGCAGGTTCTTTAGTTTATTTTGCCGCCTTGTGGCTGTTGTCTGTGCTGATTGTGCGGATTTCCGGCTTTTTTGATGCGGGCTTGTTGTCTTTGGCAATGAGTGCAACGGCTGCTCCTGCCGTGGTATCCTTGTTTAATATTCGCAGTTTTCAGGTTTCTGACTTGGTGGGGGAGTATCAAGACCAAGAGTATATCCGCTCACGCCACTATACCAACGCCCTGTCTTTTCTGGTCTGTGTGCTGATTGTGCTGGTTTATGGGTATTCCGGTCATAAGGCCTTGATTATTCTGGCTTTTATGGTGTTTAAGGCAATCGAAGGCTTGGCGGATGTCTATTATGGGATTGAACAGAAACGGGAACGCATGGACTATGCGGGACTTTCCCTTGCCATACGAGGAGTCGGTGGGTTACTGACGTTTTGTGTGACGTTTTTTCTGACAAAAAGTCTGTTGTTTAGTATTCTTGCCATGGCGGTATTCTCGCTTGCAGTAATTTTGCTCTATGACAAAGGGAAAATCAAACGTTGGCACTTGCAGGATATGGATTTGCATGAAATAAATGCAAAAGAGCCGAAGTCAAACAAAAAAATGTTTTCTTCATTGCGAACACATGTTCTTTTTTTGCAAGGGTCCGGCAGAAAAGCGCAGAACAAAAAAGTGTTTTCCCTATTGCACACTTGCCTTCCTTTGATGATTGTGGCTTTCTTGAATAATCTTTCCATTACTCTTCCCAGAATCTTTCTGGAACAATATCACGGAGAAAAGGTAATGGGAATCTTTTCATCGGTCTCATCCCCTACTTTAGTCATCAATATGGCGGCTATCACCTTGTTCGCACCGCTGATTCCGGCACTTACCGCAGAGTACAATAAGGGAAATAAAAAGGCTTTTTTGCACGGTTTAAGAAAATTCACCCTCCTCATTACACTTATGACAGTCATTGCAATGATTGCCGCATGGTTTTTGGCGACTCCTGCTTTGACCCTGCTGTTTGGAAAGGAAATTAAGCCCTATGTATATTTGTTTTTGCCCATTGTGTTGATTTCTGTTTTGATGGCGGTAAATGGGGCATTGTTTAGCATCTGTACCTTAACCCGGGCGATTAAATCCCAGTATGTAATCGGGGCATGGGGCATTGTGGCGGCCTTTCTTACCTCGTTGACCCTGGTTAAGGCGTATTCTATGAATGGGGTAACCTTGGCAATGGTAATTACCGTGTTGATTCAGATTGCAATACAGCTTGTGATTGTGGGGAGGAAAATTAGGGCGATTTAGGTGTTTTGCAGAAAAATCAGACGGTTAAGAAGGGAAGTTTTTTAATAAGGAGATTACTATGAAACTTGTTTTTTTGGATGCGAAGACCATTGGAGATGATATTGATTTAAGCGGATATGAACGTTTTGGTGAGGTGGTCAAATACCGTTTTTCAAAACCTGAGGAAGTACCGCAGCGGGTTACCGATGCGGAGGTCTTAATTGTAAATAAAGTGCCGATCAATGAGCAGACCGTAGGGAGTGCCACCAAACTAAAGTTGGTCTGTGTGACCGCCACGGGAACGGATAACTTGGATAAGGAGTATCTGAAAGGGCGGGGCATAGCTTTCCGAAATGTGGCGGGTTATTCCACGGAAACAGTAGCACAGCATACCTTTGCCCTCCTCTTTTATCTGGTGGAAAAAATGCCTTACTATGACGATTATGTCAAAGGGGAACACTATATCGGCGACACCTCTTTTACCCATTTTGACAAGGTGTTTCATGAAATTCATGGAAAAACATGGGGGATTATAGGACTTGGCGCAATTGGGCAGCGGGTGGCGGATATTGCGAAATTATTTGGCTGTCAGGTGATTTACTATTCCACCACGGGAAAGAATAATCAAGATGGCTACATGCGGGTGGATTTTGATACCCTGCTTTTACGGTCGGACATCATTTCTGTTCATGCACCCTTAAATGAGCAGACGAGGGGTTTAATGAATGGTGCGGCATTTTCCAAAATGAAAAAAGAGGCTATTTTTCTGAATCTGGGGCGGGGTCCGATCGTGGTAGAGCAGGATTTGGCTCATGCCTTGTGTGAAAGGGAAATCGGGGCGGCAGGACTGGATGTGTTGAGTGAGGAACCCATGAGTGCGGACAGTCCCTTTCGCAGGATAAAGGATAGCAGTCGCTTGGTGATTACTCCGCATATCGCTTGGGCAAGCGTAGAAGCCAGAAGAAGGCTTATGAAAATTATTGAGGGGCAGATTGAGGAGTTTTTTGGGTGTTCATAAAGTTCGAAACCAGTTCACAATGTTCATAAATTGTCCATAAAATATTCATTTTATTCTCTAAAAGTTTATAAATAACAAAAAGGCGAGATGAGGGCATAGAGTTAAAAAACGAATAAGAGGTCGAATAAATGCAGTATTTCAAGGGAAAAACGAAAAATACGAACGAAGAATAACGTGAAGATGAAAAAATGAACAAATAAATAGTTAATATATTTAATAAAAAAGATATTTAATTTACAAAAAAATCCAACAAACAATATTGACACGCAGAGGGGATTGCTGTATCATATAAATTAAGCGAGGCAAGTTGAATGTCTTATGCAAGGGAAGAACATTCAAGCCGGGAACAGTAAAAATGGTTTCGAGCAGCAGCACAGGAAGTGCTGCCGACAAAGAAGGAGGACTTAGATATGAATACTTATGAAAGACCGGTTATCGTAGCAGTTCAGGACATTGCAGAGGGCGTATTTATGGCAAGCGGAGGGTCCACAGAAGAGTCGAAGTTTTCCGTTACCGTCAAGAAGTATAGTGACGATTATACTTATACGATCAGCAATGTAAGTAGCAATACGACCATTCAGGAAGTAAAGGATCTGGTGGCAGCACAATTGGGCAAGTATGTTCCGGATCGGCCGGGTGTAGCAGAGAATATTAATGACTACAAGTTTGCTGTCACGGTAGGCATTGGTGCGAAAGGAAAGTATACAAGCAATGAATCCCTATCTCTTAGCAGTACTTTAGGAGAAGTGGGAATCGGCGCCGGCGGAATCTTATATATGGTTTATAAAAAATAGGAAAATTGACGGGGTAAAGATCGTCCTGATAATAGGAGTTTCTAAGTGTAGCTTGAAAATGGCTACTCGTTCCGCAAAAAAAGAACTTTCGAGTGAAATTGAGCGAGGGTTCTTTTTTTGCGGAGCGGGTAGCCGTTTTGGATTACATAGAGTAACTGTTTTCAAAATTCGGTGTTTAACCCGAGAAAAGTCCTTGAAAAAAAAGCCTTCTCATGTTATCATAGAAGTAGTAAAGAAGCGGAAAGGAGAGAGGCATATGGGGATGACAGACGAACAATTTGAATCATTTACAAGGACACTTTATCGGGCGGTATTAAAGGCGGAAACGCTCAAGGAGGCACAGTACATCATAAGGGACTCTGTGCCGGAACAACAGGCGGTATTTATTGAAAGAAGATTGGCGGAGGAAAAGGCATCCGAACAGATCAGGAATACCCTTATGCGCAAACGGGCAGAATAACCCTATCAGGGTGGAAGCAATAGTTACAAGCAATATCCATACCAAACAAACCACAAACAAACCATCTAACACAGAAAAGGAGAACAATTTATGTCAAAAAAAGTAGTCTTGGCGGGCGCATGTCGTACCGCAATCGGAAAATTCGGCGGAACCTTAAGTGGTGTTTCGGCGGCGGATCTTGGTGCGGCTGTTGTTAAAGAAGCCATCAAAAGAGCAGGCGTTGCACCGCAGCAGGTGGATGAGGTTATGTTGGGCTGTGTTATTCAGGCGGGCTTAGGGCAAAACGTAGCAAGACAAGCTTCCATCAAGGCAGGACTTCCCATTGAAGTACCGGCAATTACGCTGAATGTCGTTTGCGGTTCCGGATTAAAATGCGTAAACGAAGCTGCCAACATGATTCTGGCAGGTGAGGCGGATGTTGTTGTGGCAGGTGGTATGGAAAGCATGGATTTGGCTCCTTATGTGTTGCCAAGCGCACGCTTTGGCTATCGTATGGGCAATGGCAAGGTAGTAGATACTATGGTAAACGATGCCTTAACCGACGCCTTTGAAGGGTATCACATGATGATTACCGCAGAGAACGTAGCGGAGAAATACGGCATTACAAGGCAAGAATTAGATGAATTTGCGGCGGCAAGCCAGCAAAAGGCGGCAAAGGCAGTAGAAGATGGCCGTTTCAATGACGAAATCGTTTCTGTTCCCGTGAAAATAAAAAAAGACATCATTCAGTTTAATACAGACGAAGGTCCACGTCCCGACACCACAGCAGAGGGGCTCTCCAAATTGCGTGCGGCTTCAGGAAAAGAAGGCGGCGTGATTACGGCAGGCAATTCCTCGACCATCAATGACGGTGCGGCGGCAGTCGTAGTCATGAGTGAAGAAAAAGCCAAAGAATTGGGCGTTACTCCTATGGCGACTTGGCTTGCAGGTGCCTTAGGCGGTGTTGACCCTGCCATCATGGGCATCGGTCCTGTGGCATCTACAACAAAGGTCTTGGCACGTACCGGACTTACGGTTGACGATCTTGACTTAATCGAAGCAAATGAAGCATTTGCGGCGCAGGCTATCGCCGTAGCAAGAGATTTGAAATTTGACTTAAATAAGGTAAATGTAAACGGCGGAGCCATAGCACTTGGACACCCGGTAGGAGCCTCCGGCTGTCGTATTCTTGTGAGTTTGTTGCATGAGTTGCAGAAAAGACCGGAAGCGAAGCGTGGCTTAGCGACCTTGTGTATTGGCGGCGGCATGGGCTGTTCAACAATTGTAGAGAGGTACTAATATGGGAATGACAGATAAACAGTTTGATACGTTTTTAAGGTTTATTCTTACCGATTTGAAAGAAGTGCAAGAAGAAACGGATCAAGACAAAAAACAGCGGAAAGTTCAAGAGATTATAGATACGTTGCAAAAAGCATTGGAAGACTAGAAGGAGGACTTATCAATGAAAGTAGGAATTATCGGCGCAGGAACCATGGGTTCCGGCATTGCACAGGCATTTGCACAGACAGAGGGTTATGAAGTATATTTGTGTGACATCAACGAGGAATTTGCGGCAAACGGCAAGAAGAAAATAGAAAAAGGTTTTGAAAAGCGTGTGGCGGCAGGCAAATTAAGCCAAGAGGTGGCAACCGCCGTTTTGGCAAAAATCAAGACAGGCACCAAGGAAATCTGCACAGATGCAGACCTTGTGGTGGAGGCTGCCATTGAGAATATGGAAATCAAAAAGCAGACATTTAAGGAGTTACAGGCGATTGTAGGGGCGAATGCTATTTTTGCTACCAACACTTCTTCCTTATCTATTACCGAAATCGGCGCCGCCTTAGATCGTCCCGTGATCGGTATGCACTTCTTTAATCCTGCTCCCGTTATGAAATTAGTAGAAGTCATTGCCGGATTAGATACCCCGGCGGACTTGGTGGACAAGATTAAAAAAATTGCGGAAGATTTGGGCAAGACTCCCGTACAGGTGGAAGAAGCAGCGGGATTTGTGGTAAATCGTATTCTCATTCCCTTGATTAACGAGGCTGTTGGCATTTACGCAGAAGGCGTAGCCTCCGTAGAGGGCATTGATTCCGCCATGAAATTAGGTGCAAACCATCCCATGGGACCCTTGGCTTTGGGCGACTTGATTGGTCTTGATGTGTGCCTTGCCATCATGGAAGTATTGCAGTCAGAAACCGGCGATTCCAAATACAGGGCGCATCCCCTCCTTAAGAAAATGGTAAGGGGCGGCAAGCTTGGCAGAAAAACAGGTGCAGGCTTTTATGACTATAGCAAATAATGGAGGAATATCGGAATGGATTTCACCTTAAGCAAAAAACATGAAATGGCGAGGACCTTATTCAAGGAATTTGCCGAAAAAGAAGTAAAACCTCTGGCACAGGAGGTGGACGAGACCGAACAGTTTCCCCGGGAAACCGTGAAGAAACTGGCGAAATATGGATTCTTAGGCATTCCGGTACCAAAGGAATACGGCGGACAGGGTGCAGACGTATTGACCTATGCCATGTGCGTGGAGGAATTATCGAAGGTTTGCGGTACAACGGGTGTGATCGTGTCTGCTCATACCTCTTTGTGCTGTGACCCGATTTTGACCTACGGAACGGAAGAGCAGAAGCAAAAATACCTGCCTGATTTGGCAAGCGGACGGAAATTAGGCGCATTCGGTTTAACCGAACCGGGGGCGGGAACCGATGCCCAGGGACAACAGACCAAGGCAGTTTTAGAGGGCGATGAATGGGTCTTAAACGGTTCTAAGATATTTATTACCAATGGCAAGGAAGCGGATGTTTACATTATCTTTGCGATTTCCGATGTACAGACCGATGCAAGGGGGAGGAAAAAGAAAATTATTTCCGCTTACATCGTAGAGAAGGGAACCCCCGGCTTTGAATTTGGTACCAAGGAAAAGAAGATGGGTATTCGAGGTTCTTCTACCTATGAATTGATTTTTACGGATTGCCGTATTCCTAAGGACAATCTCTTGGGCAAAGAGGGCAAGGGTTTTGGCATTGCCATGCACACCTTAGACGGCGGTCGTATCGGAATTGCCGCACAGGCATTGGGTTTAGCAGAAGGTGCATTGGATTCTACCATTGCTTACGTGCAGGAGAGAAAGCAGTTTGGTCGTCCCATAGGGGCATTCCAAAACACCCAATTTCAGATTGCAGATATGGCGACAAAGACACAGGCGGCACAGCTTTTGGTTTATAAGGCGGCACAGGCAAAGGAGACACAGAAATCCTATTCGGTAGAGGCGGCTATGGCGAAGCTTTATGCGGCGGAGGTTGCTATGGAAGTGACCACCAAGGCAGTTCAGCTTCACGGCGGTTATGGCTATACCAGAGAGTATGACGTAGAGCGTATGATGCGTGATGCGAAGATTACGGAGATCTATGAGGGAACCAGTGAAGTTCAGCGAATGGTTATCAGTGCAAGCGTGATCAAATAGGAATCCATGAATAGCAAAGGAGCGAAACGACTGTGAAAATTATTGTGTGTGTGAAACAAGTGCCGGATACCAAGGGCGGCGTAAAGTTCAATCCCGACGGCACCTTAAACAGAGCGGGAATGCTTGCTGTGATGAATCCGGACGATAAGGCCGGTTTGGAAGCGGCACTTCGATTAAAAGAACAATATCAGGCGGAAATAACCGTACTTACCATGGGTCTGCCAAAGGCGGAAGAAGTCCTTCGGGAAGCCCTGGCAATGGGAGCGGATAAGGCCGTTTTAATAACCGACCGCATCCTCGGTGGAGCGGATACATGGGCGACTTCTACTACAATTGCGGGAGCAATTCGCAATTTGGATTATGACATCATCATTACGGGTCGTCAGGCCATTGACGGCGATACGGCGCAGGTTGGTCCCCAGATTTCCGAGCATTTGGATATTCCTGTGATTTCCTATGCCCAAAATATCAAGGTGGAAGGCGATAGCGTATTGGTAGAACGTCAGTTCGAGGACAGCTATCACCTCTTAAAGGCAAAAATGCCGGTGTTAATCACCGCTCTTTCTGAACTAAATGAGCCGCGCTACATGACGCCCGGCGGGATTTTTGAAGCCTATGACAAGGAAATGACCGTATGGGGCAGAGCGGATCTAAAGGATGTAGACGATGCGAATTTGGGCTTAAATGGTTCGCCCACAAAGATTGCAAAGGCTTCTGACAAGGTACGCAAGGCTTCCGGTGAGCAGATGACCTTAGATCCGGAGGAAGCGGCGGCTTATATTTTCGAAAAATTAAAAGAGAAGCACGTCATTTAAGGAGAGGTGAATTAGGATGAATTTAGAAGAATATAAGGGCGTGTTTATCTTTGCCCAACAGGTAGACAATGAATTAAACAGCATATCCTTTGAACTCTTGGGAAAAGGAAAAGACCTTGCGGCGGATTTGGGTGCGGAGGTAACGGCTGTCTTGTTAGGATCCGGCGTGAAAGGCTTGGCGGATGAACTGGCTGTATACGGTGCAGACCGTGTCATTCTTGTAGACGATCCACAGCTTGCGGATTATCGAACCGAACCCTATTCTCACGGATTAGCTGCTGTTATTAACGAATTTAAGCCGGAAATCTTACTGGTTGGTGCAACGGCAATCGGTCGTGACTTGGCTCCTCGGGTATCCGCAAGGGTAGCAACGGGATTGACGGCAGACTGCACCGTTCTTGAAATCGGTGATTTTAAGGAGAAAGAAAAGCAGCTGCTCATGACTCGTCCTGCCTTTGGCGGAAATACAATTGCAACCATTGCTTGTCCGGACAACAGACCGCAGATGGCAACCGTGCGCCCCGGCGTTATGCAAAAGAATGAGCGAAAAGAAGGGGCAAAAGCCAATTTGGTAGAATTTAATCCCGGATTTACACCTGACCACAAATATGTGGAGATTTTGGAAGTAGTGAAGACACCCGGTGAAGAAGTGGATATTATGGATGCAAAATTCTTGGTATCCGGTGGTCGCGGTGTGGGAAGCTTAGAGGGATTTGCACTCTTAGATGACTTGGCGGAGGCTTTAGGCGGAAGTGTAAGTGCGTCTCGTGCCGTTGTGGATGCAGGTTGGAAGCCAAAGGATTTGCAGGTTGGTCAAACCGGCAAGACCGTACGACCCAATGTATATATTGCGGCGGGTATTTCAGGAGCCATTCAGCATTTGGCAGGAATGGAAGAATCGGATATTATCATTGCCATCAATAAGGATGAAACGGCACCCATCTTTGACGTGGCGGATTATGGCGTGGTAGGAGATTTGACCAAGATTCTGCCGCTGCTTACGAAGAGGATACAGGCGGAGAAGGCAGGGAAGAGATAAGAGAAGCTTGCAGGCAATGATGGAATCGGAAGAGGTAGAACTCGTAGAAAAACGAGTAGCAGAGTTAGATCAATTTTAATCAAAAAGCAGCAACACCCGACAGGAGGGTATTGCTGTTTTTTGTTGCACCGGTAACCTTTTTCCAGTCTTGTAATATTATGATAGGGAGAGAAAAGATTTTTGGAGAATTTATGGAAAAATATAGTAGCATACCAACGGGACCGATTTTTACAGGAGGCCCCTGTCGGGGTCTTGTCCATGTGATTGAAAAGGGAGATTCCCTGTATCTTTTGGGAAAGAAGTATCATGTATCCGTGTCCAAAATTATGTTTGCCAATCCCTATGTGAATGCGTATAATCTGCAAATCGGGGATGAACTGTGTATTCCTGTTTCAGCAGGTGGGGGCGTGGAAGTGGTGCCGTTGCCGCAGCCGTTGCCGGAACAACCGAGTGGAGGGAAGCCAATGCCACTTCCAATGCCGACACCGCCAATGCCTACGCCAACACCGCTTCCAATGCCGGTGGCACCTACGCCAACACCGCTCCCAATGCCAATGCCGCCTGCGCCCACGCCGCTTCCAATGCCAACATCTCCCCCTGTACCTATTTCCAGGTCGTCAAGCAATGGAATGAAACAGGCACCCTCCCCTATGCCTATTCCTGTACCCATCTCCCAACCGTCAAGTGGCGGAATGAAACAGGTGCAACCCTCTATGCCGGTAATGCCCTCCATGCCAGTGCCAATCACTCCACAACCATGGAAAGAAATGCCTCCTTCTTACGGCAGAGCGCAAGCATCTATCCCTCTGTCAAGACAGGAGAATAAAGGAGAATGTTGGAATACGAAAAAGCCCTCCTTTCCCTCTGCACCAATGTGCTGTAATAGAGAACGATCCATTTCCGGTGAGATGGATCCCGCCGTGGAGTACCGTGCTATGCAACCGGGTTTTCGGGAACGAGGGCGAGAGAACGACCGAGAATGGAATCGGTATCGAAATGACAGGATGGATTATCGACGCCGCAAAAATGATGGGGAATATGAGATTGTGCCGATTTTGTCGGAAGATTATGATTGACCGAAAGCAACTTGACGATTGCCCATTCTGCCCTGAAAAGGAACTTCTATGTAGTTGAAAACGACTGTCCACGCTACCAAAAAAGAAGCCTCGCTTAAAACATTTATCAGGGTAGAGTGGACAGCCGTTTGGGGTTACAGCGAGGATTCTTTTTTGAAAATGACGAACAGATTTCCCTCATACTTGAAAAATATCTTGAAATTTATCTTACAGAGTGCTATACTTGTTGTGACATATAAATGCAAAGGAGCATAACATGAATCAGCGAATCGGTATTATCTATGGGGACGGAATCGGTCCTGAAATCGTGACAGAAGCAAAAAAAGTCTTAGAGGAAGTGGCAAGCCTATCCGACCACAACTTTACATATGAAGAAATTCTATTGGGGGGGGTATCTATTGATGCCTGTGGGGAACCATTGACAGACGAAGCGGTCACTCGTGCAAAGTCCTGCGATGCTGTCTTAATGGGTTCCATTGGCGGCGATACCACCACTTCTCCTTGGTACAAGCTGCCCCCGCATTTGCGACCGGAGGCAGGACTTCTTCGAATACGAAAAGAATTAAACCTCTTTGCCAATATCAGACCCGCCTATTTGTATCAGGAGCTAAAGGAAGCTTGCCCCCTCAAAGAAGAAATCATAGGGGAAGGCTTTGACATGGTTATTATGCGGGAATTAACGGGTGGTTTGTATTTTGGTAATCGAGAAACCAAGGAAATAGACGGTGTGCTTACCGCTATGGACACTCTGATGTACAATGAAAATGAAATTCGCCGCATTGCCATAAAGGCATTTGAGATTGCAGGAAAGCGGCGGGGCAAGGTAACAAGTGTGGACAAGGCAAATGTCCTTGATTCCTCCCGTTTATGGCGTAAGGTGGTAGACGAGGTGGCAGGTGATTACAAGGGCATATCCTACGAGCATATGTTGGTGGATAATGCGGCGATGCAGCTTGTACGCAATCCCGGACAATTTGATGTGGTACTGACAGAAAATATGTTTGGCGATATTTTATCGGATGAAGCAAGTATGATTACGGGATCTATCGGAATGCTCCCCTCCGCCAGTCTAAATGATACGAAGTTTGGCTTGTATGAGCCAAGTCACGGTTCGGCACCGGACATTGCAGGCAAAAACATTGCAAATCCCATTGCAACCATACTAAGTGCCGCCATGTTGCTGCGCTTCTCCTTGGATTTGGACAAAGAGGCACAGTGGGTGGAAGAAGCGGTACAACAGGTCTTAAAAGAAGGCTACCGCACGGCAGATATTTACAGTAAAACAGCCGGGAGGGCTTTAAGCAAGTTAAGCTGTACTGAAATGGGAGAGAAAATCCGCAAGCATATTAGCAGGAAGTAAAGACGACCTTTCGATAAGCTTGCATTTCACAAAGTGTTTCACAAAAAAGGAGAATCAAATCATGAGAAGTGACAGCGTAACAAAAGGCATACGGCAAGCACCTCACAGAAGCTTGCTCAATGCCTTAGGCTATACCAAAGAAGAACAAAATCGCCCCTTAATCGGTGTGGTAAGCTCCTATAATGAAATTGTGCCGGGTCATATGAATTTGGATAAAATCGTGGATGCGGTGAAAATCGGCGTAGCCATGGCAGGCGGAACGCCTATCGTATTTCCGGCAATTGCCGTATGCGACGGCATTACCATGGGTCATGCAGGTATGAAATACTCCCTTGCCACCAGAGATTTGATTTGTGATTCTACGGAATGTATGGCAATGGCGCACGGCTTTGATGCCCTTGTTATGGTGCCAAACTGTGACAAGAACGTGCCGGGGCTTTTGATGGCGGCGGCACGACTTAATATCCCCACCATCTTTGTCAGTGGAGGTCCCATGTTAGCAGGACGGGTCAAAGGGGAAAAACGCAGTCTGTCTTCCCTTTTTGAAGCGGTGGGTGCCTGTGCAGCGGGAACCATGAGCGAAGCAGAGGTGGAAGAATTTGAAGAAAAAGCCTGTCCTACCTGCGGTTCCTGTTCCGGTATGTATACGGCAAATTCCATGAATTGCCTAACCGAAGCCCTTGGCATGGGGCTTAGAGGCAATGGCACCATCCCTGCGGTCTATTCCAAACGTCTGCGTTTGGCAAAGGAAGCGGGCATGAAGATTATGGAATTACTGGAAAAGAATATTCGCCCGAAAGACATTATGAATGCCAAAGCCTTTGAAAATGCCTTGGTGGTTGATATGGCACTTGGCTGTTCTACAAATTCCATGCTCCATCTTCCGGCGATTGCCCATGAAGCGGGTGTAGCCCTTGACCTTGACATGGCAAATAGAATCAGTGCAAAAACGCCGAACCTTTGCCATCTGGCGCCTGCGGGTCACACCTACATGGAAGATTTAGACGAGGCAGGTGGGGTATATGCAGTTATGAATGAACTGCATAAAATCGGCTTGCTCCATACGGATACTATTACCGTGACAGGTAAGACCACAGGGGAAAATATAGCAGGTTGTGAAAATAAAGACAGTTTAGTCATTCGCCCCATCGAAAATCCCTACAGCAAGACAGGTGGTATTGCTGTCTTAACCGGTTCCCTTGCCCCGGATTCTGCTGTGGTAAAGCGTTCTGCAGTAGCAGAGGAAATGATGGTGCATGAGGGACCGGCACGTGTCTTTGATTGCGAAGAAGATGCCATTTCCGCCATTATGGGGGGGGGTATCAAGTCAGGTGATGTCGTAGTAATCCGTTACGAAGGACCAAAGGGAGGTCCCGGCATGAGGGAAATGTTAGGACCTACTTCTGCCATTGCAGGGATGGGACTGGGTTCTTCCGTTGCCCTGATTACAGACGGACGTTTCTCAGGAGCCAGTCGAGGGGCATCCATCGGTCATGTTTCCCCGGAAGCAGCAGTAGGCGGACCGATTGCTCTGGTAGAAGAGGGAGATTTGATAAAAATCAATATTCCGGAAAACACCTTGGATTTGGCTATTTCAGAGGAAGAAATGGAAAAGCGAAAAGCCGAGTGGAAACCAAGGGAAGCGAAGATTACGACAGGTTATTTGGCAAGGTATGCCTCATTGGTCACATCGGGGAATACAGGGGCGATCTTAAAATAGAGGGGAATAAGTACTATGCTGCTGACAGGCGCACAAATTGTAATTGAATGTTTGAAGGAACAGGGCGTTTCCACCGTGTTCGGCTATCCTGGGGGAGCCATCTTAAATCTTTATGATGAATTATATCGCCACAAATCAGAAATCCGTCATGTTCTAAGTTCCCATGAACAGGGAGCAGCTCATGCCGCAGACGGTTATGCCCGTGCCACGGGAAAGACGGGTGTCTGTTTTGCCACCTCAGGACCCGGTGCAACGAATCTGGTCACAGGCATTGCCACTGCCTACATGGATTCCGTTCCGCTGGTTGCCATTACCTGCAATGTGGCGGTTGGACTGTTGGGCAAGGACAGCTTTCAAGAAATAGACATTGTGGGAATTACAACACCCATCACCAAGCATAATTTTATTGTAAAGGACGTGACAAAGCTTGCAGACACTATACGTCGTGCCTTTGTGATTGCACAAAAGGGACGACCGGGGCCTGTCCTTGTGGATATTCCAAAGGACGTGACGGCAAATCAAGGGGAGTACGTATTTACAGAACCGGCAGAAATTCCACGTAGGACACATACCTTTCGGGAATCCGATATTCAGCGAGCGATTGCTATGATAGAGGCGGCTCATCGTCCCTATATTTTCGTTGGGGGGGGGACTATCATTTCAGAAGCCTCTGAGGAATTAGCGGAATTTGTGAGGAAGGTGGATGCACCGGTAAGCGACACATTAATGGGTAAGGGTGCCTTTGACGGAACCCACCCGCTGTACATGGGAATGCTTGGTATGCACGGCACAAAAACCAGTAATTTAGGAGTTTGTGAATGCGATCTCTTACTTGCAATCGGCAGTAGGTTCAGCGACCGTGTGATTGGAAATGCGGCGAAATTTGCGGAAAATGCCAAGATTCTGCAAATTGACATTGATCCTGCGGAGGTCAATAAAAATATTCTGGTGACAGATAGTGTCATTGGGGATATACGAGAGATTTTAAGGGCAATCAATGGGAAATTAAAGCAACAGGAGCATAAGGAATGGATTTCCCATATCATGGAATACAAAGAGCAGTATCCCTTGTGCTATCGGGGGGAAGGATTAAGCGGACCTTTCGTAGTAGAAGAGATTTACCGTATGACGAAAGGCGAGGCTCTTATTGTAACCGAGGTAGGACAGCATCAGATGTGGGCGGCACAGTTTTACCGCTACAAAAATCCACGCACCTTCCTAAGCTCGGGGGGACTTGGTACCATGGGTTACGGTCTTGGGGCGGCAATCGGCGCACAGATTGCAAGACCGGATAAGCAGGTGATTAATATTGCAGGCGATGGTTGTTTTCGCATGAATATGAATGAAATCGCAACCGCTGTCAGGCAAAAGCTTCCCATCATAGAAGTGGTGGTAAACAATCAGGTGCTTGGTATGGTACGCCAATGGCAGAATTTATTTTATGAAGCAAGGTATTCCGAAACGATATTAGACGATGCCACAGATTTTGTAAAATTGGCGGAAGCCATGGGAGCCACAGGTTATCGTGTCACGACCAGAGAGGAATTTCAGGAAGCTTTTGCAAAGGCACTACAGAGCGAATCGCCTGTGTTACTTGATTGCAGGATAGACAAAGATGAAAAGGTGTGGCCCATGGTAGCACCGGGGGCAGCGATTAGTGAAGTAATTATGGAGGTAACAAATGAGTAGAATATTTAATTTCTCCGCAGGACCTGCAGTCCTGCCGGAAGAAGTATTAAAAGAAGCAGCAGCAGAAATGTTAGACTACAAGGGCAGCGGGATGTCCGTCATGGAGATGAGCCACCGTTCCAAGGTATACGAAACGATTATCACGGAAGCAGAAGCGGATTTGCGTGATTTACTTTCGATTCCTGACAACTACAAGGTCTTGTTCCTACAGGGAGGGGCATCCACTCAGTTTGCGGCAGTACCCATGAACCTGATGAAGAACAAGGTGGCGGATCACATTGTGACAGGGCAGTGGGCGAAAAAAGCCTACCAAGAGGCACAGATTTACGGAGTTGCCAATAAGATTGCAAGTTCCGAGGATAAGACGTTCTCCTATATTCCGGATTGCAGTGATTTACCCATTTCCGAAGATGCAGACTATGTTTACATCTGTGAAAACAACACGATTTACGGAACGAAATTTAAGACCTTGCCCAATACTAAGGGGAAGGATTTGGTGGCGGATGTATCCTCTTGCTTCTTATCCGAACCGGTGGACATTGCAAAATATGGTTTATTATTTGCGGGAGCCCAGAAAAACGTAGGGCCGGCAGGAGTAGTCATTGCCATTATCCGTGAGGATCTCATTACTGAGGATACCTTTCCGGGAACGCCGACCATGTTAAAATACAAGATTCATGCAGATGCAAAATCCCTCTATAATACCCCCCCCGCTTATGGCATTTATATTTGCGGCAAGGTATTTAAGTGGCTAAAAGACTTAGGCGGATTGTCTGTCATGAAAGAAAAGAACGAAGAGAAGGCGGCTCTTTTATATGATTTCTTAGATCAGAGCAAGCTGTTTAGCGGAACCGTGCGAAAAGAAGACAGGTCCTTGATGAACGTGCCATTTGTGACAGGAAATGATGAACTGGATGCCTTATTTGTAAAGGAAGCAAAGGCGGTGGGCTTAGAGAACCTAAAGGGACACCGCAGCGTGGGCGGTATGCGAGCCAGTATTTATAATGCCATGCCGAAAGCAGGTGTAGAGGCTTTGGTGGCATTTATGAAAGATTTTGAAGAAAAACACAGTGCGTAAGTACATACAATCCTGTTGTACGTGGGTTGTCCCCATGTTGAATTTCATCAGATACACAAGCGAAATACGCTTAATTTAAGGAGGAGTTTTCATGTATCAATATCATTGCTTAAACCCCATTGCAGACGTGGGTTTGAATTTATTTAACGATAAATACAAAAAGACAGAGGAACTCACAGAGGCGGAAGCCCTTTTAGTTCGCAGTGCTTCCGTGCATGATGTGGAATTTCCGGAAGGTCTTAGAGCCATTGCAAGGGCAGGAGCAGGAGTGAATAATATTCCCCTGGAGAAATGTGCCGAAGCGGGTATTGTGGTCTTTAATACCCCGGGTGCCAATGCAAACGGCGTGAAGGAATTAGTTCTTGCGGGCTTGTTTTTGGCGGCACGTGACATTGCCGGCGGTGTTGAATGGGTAAAATCCATGGGTGCAGATCCGGAGATTGCACGCATGGCGGAAAAACATAAAAATCGCTTTGCCGGTGGGGAAATTAAGGGCAAGAAATTAGGTGTGATCGGTCTTGGTGCAATCGGTGTAAAAGTAGCCAATGCGGCGGCGCATCTGGGCATGGAAGTACATGGCTATGACCCGTATATTTCGGTAAAGGCGGCGTGGAATCTCTCCCGTAACGTTCGCCATACTTCAGCCGTAGAGGATATTTACAGGGAATGTGACTATATTACCTTGCATATTCCGCTATTGGACAGTACCAAGAAAATGGTGAATAAAGAAGCCTTTGCACAAATGAAAGACGGTGTGGTGCTTTTGAATTTCTCAAGGGATTCCTTGGTAGACGATGAAGCTTTATTGGCGGCGATTTCAGGCAAGAAAGTAAGGCGATATGTGACGGATTTTCCAAATCCTGCTGTGGCGGGGCAAGAAGGTTGCCTTGTGATTCCTCACTTGGGGGCCTCAACGGAGGAGTCCGAGAACAACTGTGCTGTTATGGCAGTGGAGCAGCTGAAGGATTATCTGGAACACGGAACCATCAAAAATTCCGTGAATTATCCAAACTGTGACTTAGGTATTTGCCAAGGGGCCGTACGGATTGCTCTCTTGCACCGAAACCATCCGGGTATGATTAGTAAATATTCCACCGTTATGGGAAATGCGGGTATCAACGTGACTAATTTGACCAACAAGAGTAGAGGAGAATATGCCTATGCTCTGCTGGATTTGGAAACGGATGTGACAGAGGAGGCTTTAGCACAGCTTCGGGGGATTGAGGGCGTGCTTAAGGTAAGGGTGATTAAGCCGTGAGTGCAAGTGAGAAGAGCGTGCTTGCACGTTGCTGACCGAACCTTACTGTCTGATATATCATGTGGAACAGTAAGGTTTTACTATTTTATAAAGAAAAGAGGATAAGATGAAAAGTGGAAAACTATTTTGGGGACTGATCTGCCTATTCGCCGCAGCCTATTTGATTTTGAATCAACTGTTTATTTTGCCCGGCGGATTAGTACGTTTGGCCATGGCGGCAGTATTTCTCCTAATCACAATCAAAGGTCTGGCAAAGATGAATTTCACGGAAATCCTGCTGCCCATAGCGGGTATCCTGATCTTGTATCGTCATGAGTTTCTTCTGTGGTTTGGACTGCGGATTTCCCCATGGACGATCCTTACGGCGGCGGTACTGGCAGGTATTGGCCTGTCCATGATTTTTGGCGGTGGTCATCGTCGGTTTCGGATTGGCGATGGAAAGGGTTTTATAGGAACGGAGGAGGACAAGGAATACCGGGAACATAGTGGGAAAGAGCATTTTGAACGGGTGGAAAACGGAACGGACCATGCAAGAATTCATGTGAAAGCTATCTTTGGTTCTGTGGTAAAATATGTCAATACGGATTGTTTTGAACACGCCTTTGTGGAGTGCAGTTTTGGGGGAATGAAAATCTTTTTTGACAATGCCAAGATTCCAAGTGGCAATGCGATTATAGATTTGGGCATTGCCTTTGGGGGTGCAGAGCTGTATTTGCCAAAGGAATGGACATTGGTCAATCGGGCTCACGCCGTGTTTGGGGGCATTGAAGAAAAGAATCAAAACGGATCGGTGGGAGGTCCCACGGTGACCTTGACGGGAAATGTGAATTTCGGCGGTGTGACCGTGATATATGTGTAAGGGGAGTGTCAAATACAAAAAGCAACATAGAGTGGCACCGTTTTAATGCCACCCTCGAATAGGTATTTGATATAAACTGCTTTTACCCGTGATACATCCCTTTCATCATTCCAAACCACTTAATACCCAACAGCACCACAACCCCCAGATTGATAAGAGTCGACAATAATGCCACAAAAAAACCAAGAGTCAATATTTTCGGTTTTTCCACTTTGTAGTCTACTACAACCTTTTTACCTGTGTAGGCACACAGGGCAATGATGGTAATAAAGGTCATAAGCCCCTGCGCCACAAGGCTGATGGTTTGGTGCAACGGCAAAGTAAGATGTGGCTGATAGTAGTAATTAAATACAGATAATGCACCTGTTATAATTGTAAGTATAGTTCCCACTTTAATTTCTCCTTTCTACACCTGCCTCCGCCGACAGATTCTTCTGTGGCGATAAATTTTGTCCAAGTGTACAATTTTGTTTCTTCCATGTGCTTGACAAACTATGAAAGTGCAATCATGCGGAAAAGAAATCGTTCGTTCTACTATCATTATATACCACTACAGAAAAAAGTCAAGAGATGGATATGACAGACGGCATTTGTTAGGACCGTGTAATTTCCGGGCGTTACTATTCACAGTTCCTGTGAAAGCAACAATTATGCGCGGGACACCTTACCGAACAAAGAACGTTCGGTAAGTATCGCCCTAAAAAAACAGGGCTTAATCGCAAAAAAATGCGATTTGGCACATGACTTAATCGGGTTTTTCTTCGAAAAACGCCTCTCGGAACGGTTCAACCGTAAATAGTAACTTCTGGGCAACAAATTTTCACAATATCTGGTATATCCCCTTGACGAGACAAACTATATATGGTAAAATGTGTGAATAGTGAGACGTGTGACCGCAAGACGAATCTGTGCGGAGCAGATTCGTTTGATAGGGGCATTGGACGAACATCATGGCAGTTCGTAAGTCAAAGACTTGCGAGCTTAACACCTTGATGATATCAAAGAAAGGTTACCACAGGGAGGATACGCAAGCATGTTTGAAGTAGAAAAAAGAGATAAGAGTACAGCGGTATTTGATTTGAACAAAATAGGGGTGGCGATTCAGAAGGCTTTTTTTGCTACACAGATGGAGGCCTCCAGAGATATTATCGAGCTGTTATCTTTGCGGGTGACAGCTGATTTTCAGCCCAAAATCCAAGATTCTCGCATAGGCGTGGAGGATATTCAAGACAGCGTGGAAGAGGTGCTTGAACAAGCGGGCTATACTCGGGTTGCCAAAGCCTATATCTTATACCGCAAGCAGCAGGAGAAGATGCGAAACATCAAATCCACGATTTTAGATTACAAGGAAATCGTCAATAGCTACGTTAAGGTAGAGGACTGGCGGGTGAAGGAAAACTCCACGGTGACCTATTCTGTGGGTGGTTTGATTCTAAGCAATTCCGGGGCGGTAACCGCCAATTACTGGCTGTCTGAAATTTATGACGAAGAGATTTCAGAGGCCCATAGGGGGGGGGATATTCACCTCCATGATTTGTCCATGCTCACAGGCTATTGCGCAGGTTGGTCCTTAAAACAGCTGATTGAAGAAGGCTTAGGCGGCATTTCCGGCAAGATTACCTCCTCCCCCGCCAAACATCTCTCCGTGCTGTGCAACCAGATGGTCAATTTCTTGGGCATTATGCAAAACGAATGGGCAGGAGCCCAAGCTTTTTCCTCTTTCGACACCTATTTGGCACCATTTGTGAAGTCGGATAATCTGTCCTATTTGGAAGTGAAACAGTGCATTGAAGCCTTTATTTACGGGGTCAATACCCCCAGTCGTTGGGGGACACAAGCACCATTTTCCAATATCACCTTAGACTGGACAGTTCCGGCGGATTTGGCTTATCTGCCTGCTATTGTAGGCGGTACCCCCATGGATTTCACCTATGGTGAATGCAAGAAAGAAATGGACATGATTAACCGTGCTTTTCTTGAAACCATGATTGAGGGCGATGCCCATGGGCGAGGGTTTCAGTATCCTATTCCAACTTACTCCATCACCAAGGATTTTGATTGGTCTGATACGGAAAATAACCGACTTTTATTTGAAATGACAGCCAAATACGGCACACCCTATTTCTCAAACTACATCAATAGTGATATGGAGCCAAGCGATGTGCGTTCCATGTGCTGCCGTTTGCGTTTGGATTTGCGGGAATTGCGTAAGAAATCAGGCGGATTCTTTGGCTCCGGTGAAAGCACAGGTTCCGTGGGTGTTGTGACGGTGAATTTGCCCCGGATTGCCTATCTGGCGAAAAATGAAAAGGATTTTTATAAACGCCTAAATCGCATGATGGACGTAGCTGCACGTTCCTTGAAAATGAAACGAGAAGTTATCACAAAACTCTTAAATGAAGGTTTATATCCCTACACCAAGCGTTATTTGGGAAGCTTTAACCACCACTTTTCCACCATTGGTTTAATCGGAATGAACGAGGCTTGCCAAAACGCAGCTTGGCTCCGGAAAGATTTGACGCAAGAGGAAGCGCAGGAATTTACCAAAGAGGTCTTAAACCATATGCGGGAACGCCTGTCGGATTATCAGGAAAAATACGGTGATTTGTACAACTTAGAGGCATCTCCTGCGGAATCCACCACCTACCGTCTGGCAAAAATGGACAAAAAGTCCTATCCCGACATCCTTACGGCGGGAGATGGGGAGGGGACACCCTACTACACCAACAGCTCCCATTTGCCGGTGGAATACACCGAGGATATTTTTGAAGCTTTGGATATTCAAGATGACTTGCAGACCCTTTACACTTCGGGAACAGTTTTTCACGCATTCTTAGGAGAGAAGTTGCCGGATTGGCGTGCCGCCGCAAGCTTAGTCAAAAAGATTGCAGAAAATTACAGACTGCCCTATTACACCATGTCGCCTACCTATTCCATTTGCAAGGAACATGGTTACCTCACGGGAGAACATTTTTCCTGCCCTAACTGCGGAAGAAAGACAGAGGTGTATAGCCGCATTACAGGTTACTACCGCCCCGTACAGAACTGGAATGACGGCAAGGCTGAGGAGTACAAGAATCGCAAACTCTACAATATAGAACATTCCAAACAGAAGGAGGTTGGTGCAAGCTTTGTGATGATTTCAGGAAATGATGTGCAGATTGCATCACCGAAGAAGGCCACCTATCTGTTTACCACAAAGACCTGCCCCAATTGCAAGATGGCAAAGGAACTGCTGGCGAATGAGGCCTACAGCACGGTGGATGCAGAGGAAAATCTGGAACTTGCAAAGAAATATGGGGTCATGCAGGCACCCACGCTTGTGGTGGTAGAAAATAATCAGGTGAAGAAGTATGCCAATGCCTCGAATATCAGAAAATATGTGGCCGAAAGCACTTTAGCGATTAAGCCCTGATTTGTAGGGCGATGCTTATCGAACGTTTTTTGTTCGGTAAGAGGGTAGTAAATTGTTATGAAGTAGTAGACCCATTCATTTAGTGCGAGGTCGTTCGTGAACCAAGCCCTGTTCTTTAGGGCGCTACTTACCGAATGTCCTTTATACCCTCGCTTCGCTGGGGCAGACCCTCCGGTAAGATTGTTGTGAATTATTATGAAAAAGTAAACCCGTAGCACGAACTTAGTTGAACGAACCTCCTTAGGAGAGAACCAATGGAAAATATACTAATCAAAAATGGCAGGGTCTTAGATCCTGCCACAAACATGGATCAAATTGCAGATGTATGGATTGTGGATGGCGTGATTAAAGAAATCCTGCCTCTTTCGAGTGATTCCATGACAGTGGGAAACATAGAAGCAGATGTTGTCCTAGATGCCACCGGCTGCTTTGTTATGCCCGGCTTTATTGACCTGCATGTGCATTTACGAGAACCCGGGTTTACCTACAAAGAATCCGTGGAAACAGGGGCAAAGGCTGCGGCTCACGGCGGATTTACCACGATTCTCGCCATGCCAAACACAAAGCCCACAGCAGATAATGGTGAGGTGATTCGACTTGTGCATAAGAAAGGCGAGGCAGTGGGCTCCTCCCGTGTTCTTCAAATCGGTGCAATCACCAAGGGGCAGGAAGGGCAGGAATTAGCGGATTTTTCCGAAATGATAAGAGCAGGTACCCCCGCAGTCAGCGAGGACGGAAAAGCCGTAAAGGATGCTGCCTTATACCTTGAGGGCATGAAGCTTGCCGCCGCCCATGGCATTCCTGTCTTGGCACATTGCGAGGATCTCTCCTTGGTTAGGGGGGGGGTCATGAATGACGATGAACGGGCGAGGGAACTGGGATTGCCCGGCATTACGAAAGCGGCGGAAAATGTCATTGTGGCAAGGGATATTATGTTGGCAAAGGAAGCAGGTGTACACCTGCACCTCTGCCATTGCTCAACTTTAGAGAGTGTGGAACTGGCGGCATTTGCAAAAAAAAGCGGCATTTGCGTTACGGCGGAGGTTTGCCCCCATCATTTTGTTCTAAATAGTGGGGATATTCCCACAGATGACGGCAATTTCAAGATGTCCCCTCCACTACGCACAAGGGAAGATCAAGAAGCCCTAAAAGAGGGGTTAAAGAAGGGGATTATAGATGTAATCGCCACCGACCATGCCCCTCACAGCCCGGAAGAAAAGAACTGCTCCATGAAAGAGGCAGCCTTTGGCATTATAGGACTGGAAACAGCGGCGGCACTTACAATGACAGAGTTGGTGGAGCCGGGTGTTCTTACGCCTATACAGATGGCGGAGAAGATGAGTTATAATCCTGCCAAGATATTAAAACTTGACCGAGGCAGTTTGGCAGAAAGTAAGGTCGCTGATGTGGTGGTATTTGACCCGAGGGAAACCTATGTAATTGATGCAAATGATTCCTACTCCAAGAGCCGCAATACCCCCTTTGCCGGGAAGACAGTAAAGGGCAGGGTGCGGGCGACGATTGTTGGGGGAAGGGTTGTGTATGAGAGATAGAAGTTGAATCGTAATCGATATTTTACGGCAAGTGTTTTCTCGTTTCGAAAAGCACTTGCTGTTTTTGCGCTTGTTTGCTGTAATGAATCGAGAGGGTTGCAGATTTTTAAGGCGAATATCGTTGTTGAATTGCAGGTTTTTAAGGCGAATATCCTTACTGCTTTGTAAATTTTTAAGGTGAATATCCTTTTCGAAAAAAACTTGACAAATACATACAAAATATGTATAATATGAATATGGAGGCGGGAAATGAAGCGTACAGACTTAATAAAGCGGCTCGCAAAAGATGGTTGGGAGTTTGAACGAGAGGGAGGCAAGCACACAGTTTATAAAAAGGGCAACAAAATTGAAGAAGTTCCTCGCCACCGGGACATAAATGAAGAATTGGCAAAATCAATCATCAGAAGAAACAACTTAAAATAATAGCGAAAGGGGTAAAATGATATGAAAAAAAATAATGACGACAAATGCGTTTATCCTGTTGTGATAACGCCGCCGGGAGAGGATAATTACTTTCTTGCGTATGTACCGGACATTGACCGAATGACACAGGGTGAAACCCTTGCGGAAGTTTTGGAAATGGCACAGGACTTGATAAGTATTCACGGCATTACACTCCAAGATGATAATCAGTCGATACCCGAACCATCAACAGTTGAACCACCGCACAAACAAGGAGAGCTGGTGTCTTGGATTCCTGTTGATTTTTCGGCATATCGCCGAGCAAATGAAACGAAAGCGGTTCACAAAGATGTTACTATTCCGGCATATATGGCATACCGTGCCCGAAAATTGGGATTGAGTCTGTCGGCTGTATTACAAGAAGCATTAAAAGAACACGTCGGAACATTGTAAGTTTGTGATAGGCAATTATGCAACTTGGAGGCTAATTGAAAAGGTGACTTCCACTTTGTAAGACTAACTTCCACCGAAAATGAAAGATTCTTGAAAAACTTTCATTTTCGGTGTTTTTATGTTATCATGACAGAGAAAGCCGGTCATTTGTCTGAATTTTGGGCATAGAGTAGCACCGGTGCAAAATAACAATTTTTTGAAAATTAAGTCAGCTATTTTCAATGGCAGATTTAGAATTTATCTTCATAAAAAGCTTTGACAAGCATAGCAAAAAGAGGTACAATAAACTTAAGAAAACTTCTATGGGTCACACCCATATCCTTTAACCATCATTTTTTGGAGGCAGGTATGTCAGGACATTCAAAATTTGCAAATATCAAGCATAAAAAAGAAAAAAACGATGCTGCCAGAGGCAAAATATTTACGGTTATTGGTCGTGAAATCGCCGTTGCAGTAAAAGAGGGGGGAGCAGACCCGGATAATAACAGCAAACTGCGGGACGTTATCACCAAGGCGAAGGCCAACAATATGCCAAATGATACCATTGAACGGGGTATCAAGAAAGCGGCAGGCGATGCGGCGGCAGTCAATTATGAATTTGTTTCCTATGAAGGGTATGGACCAAATGGAATCGCCATTATTGTAGATGCCCTAACCGACAATAAGAATCGTACGGCGGCGAATGTACGCAATGCCTTTACCAAGGGTAAGGGAAATGTAGGAACACCGGGCTGTGTGTCCTATATGTTTGACAAAAAGGGACAGATTATTATAGACAAAGAAGAAACCGAACTGGAAGCAGATGAACTGATGATGACGGCTTTAGAAGCGGGAGCGGAGGATTTTGTCGCAGAAGAGGACAGCTACGAGATTATCACAGACCCCGCAGAATTTAGTGCGGTACATAAGAACTTGACCGAACTTGGCATTGCCATGGCTTCCGCAGAAGTGACGATGATACCACAGAATATGGTGGAACTTGCCGATGAAGAGGCGGTGAAGAATTTACAAAAGACCTTGGACTTGTTAGATGAAGATGATGATGTACAGGGTGTGTACCACAATTGGGATGAATAATTATATCGGAATCAAATAGCATTTTATAGAAAACATAAAAAGAGGAGGATTTTGCTACATGAAGAAGATTTTATTTGCAGCCTCGGAATGCGTTCCCTTTGTGAAAACAGGCGGATTGGCCGATGTATGTGGAGCATTGCCCAAAGGGTTTAACAAGGATGAATGGGATGTAAGAGTAGTTCTTCCCAACTACAGTTGCATACCCGAGCATTTCAGAAGCCAGTTTGAGTACGTGACCCATTTTTACATGAAAACAGGCGCAGCTATGCCAGAAAAGTATGTAGGTATCCTAAAGTATGAGATGGATGGCATTACCTATTACTTCATTGACAATCAGGAATATTTCACAGGTTGGGGACCCTACGGCGAATTGTTATGGGATTTGGAGAAATATATTTTCTTCGATAAGGCGGTACTTTCCATGCTGCCTGTGGTTGATTTTCGACCGGATTTGATCCATTGCCACGACTGGCAGACAGGATATATTCCCGTTTACTTAAAGACCGAATTTAGCCCGGGTGAATTTTTCCGAGGCATCAAAACCATTATGACCATTCACAATCTGCGATTCCAAGGCGTTTGGGATGTGAAAACCTTTATCGCATTTAGCGGACTGCCCCAAGGCTTGTTTTCACCGGACAAATTAGAATTTAAGAAATCGGGCAATATGTTAAAGGGTGGCTTGGTATATGCAGATTACATCACTACAGTGAGTGAAAGCTATGCCGCAGAGATTCAGATGGAGTATTACGGCGAGGGCTTAAACGGCTTGCTCTATGCCAGACGTTACGATATGCAGGGTATCATAAACGGCATTGACTACGATGCCTATAACCCGGATACGGACGAGAAGATTTACACTACGTTTAATCAGGAAACTTTCCGCCAGAAGAAGAGCAAGAACAAGTTGGCATTACAGGCGGACTTAAACCTCTCACAGGATAAGGGCAAGTTCATGATTGGTCTGATTTCACGTCTGACGGACCAAAAAGGACTGGATCTGGTAGATTACATCATGGAGCAGTTAGTGGATGAATTTACCCAAGTTGTGGTCATTGGAACAGGGGATAATCATTACGAAAATATGTTTCGTCATTTTGCTTGGAAATACCCGGATCGTGTGTCCGCTAATATTATGTATTCGGACGATTTGGCGCACAAACTCTATGCCTCTGCAGATGCCTTTTTGATGCCTTCACGCTTTGAACCCTGCGGACTGACCCAGATGATTTCTTTCCGTTATGGAACGATTCCTATTGTAAGGGAAACCGGCGGATTAAAGGATACGGTAGCACCTTTTAATGAGTATGAGAATACGGGTGACGGCTTCTCCTTTAGTAATTACAACGCCCACGAGCTTTTGACCACGGTAAATTATGCGAAGCAGGTTTATTTTGAGAAGAAGCGGGAGTGGAATCAGATGGTGGATAGAGCCATGAAAAATGACTATTCATGGAATGTATCCATTGGGCGGTACGAGGGCTTGTATCGTTGGCTGTTAGGGAATTAGGTTTTACAGTACACGAAACGGCAATCACAGATGTAATCGGATAAAAAATCGGATTCTCCATATACTAACCATAAAACAGAGCATTGGGATTTTCTCAATGCTCTGAATTTATGAAAAAGCATGGGAGAATCCAAAATGGCAGAAAACAAAGAAACGAAAGAAAACAAAATAGTTGATTTACAAGAAAAAGAGCAAAAAGAAAGTGAAGAAATCAAGGAAAGCGGTCAACTGACCTTAACGCAGAGCAGGCAAAAGCACAAGATACATTTACTTTCTATTATTGGAGAGATAGAAGGGCATGAAGTATTGGCGAATACCACAAAATCAACCAAATATGAACACGTATTGCCGAAATTAGCTGCTTTAGAGGATGATGCTGAAATTGACGGTGCATTGTTGCTCATTAACACGGTGGGAGGGGATGTGGAATCGGGACTTGCCATAGCGGAAATGGTGGCATCCCTTAGTAAGCCTACCGTTTCCTTGGTGTTAGGCGGCAGTCACTCCATCGGTGTGCCTCTTGCTGTGTCCACGGATTATTCTTATATTGTACCCACAGGAACCATGGTCATTCATCCGGTTCGTCTAAATGGTTTGGTCATTGGCGCACCTCAGACTTATGATTATTTTCAGCAAATGCAGGATCGCATTATCGGCTTTATCAGCACCCATTGTTTTGCAAAAAAGGAACGCTTAGAGGAAATGATGTTAAATACAGGAATGCTCACAAAAGATCTCGGAACAATCCTAGTGGGCGGGGAAGCTGTGGCGGAGGGCATTATAAATGAGGTGGGAGGAATTGATGAGGCTATGAAGAAATTGCACAATATGATCAATGAAAATCAGGAGAGTTCTGTGTAAAATGCTGAATTTTGTCAAGGGGAAAAAACAAATAATGACAGGAAGGGGAAATTATGGTATAGTGGTAGGTAGAACTTGTTACTGTTCAACGGGAAAACGTTGAACAGTAACAATTATGCACACAATTCGCAAAAAACGCAAGTTGTGTGCATGAAGTCCTCGGGTTTTTCTGCGAAAAACACCTCGTAGAATGGTTCCCACTGGACAGTGACATGAACTTACTCCGGAGGAATTTATGACAGTACTAAAGGCAATCTTGATGGGTCTGATACAGGGAGTTGCGGAATTTCTGCCCATTAGCAGTTCCGGGCATCTGGTCTTATTCAAGCAACTGTTCCACGTGAATACGGATACCGGCATTCTATTTGATGTCATGCTCCATTTGGGAACGCTTTTGGCAGTCTTTGTGGTATTTCGCAAAGAAATCGGCAAATTGTGCATTGAATTTATCAAGATTTTAGCAGACATAGGAAAAAATGCCAAGATTTTTGTTCAGTCAAGATTTGGCAAAAAAGATTGGGGCTTTTCGGAAGCACCCAAGTATCATAAGGTCATAGCAAATGCATACCGTAAATTTGCCCTCTTGATTCTCGTTTCCACCATTCCAACCGCTATACTGGGTTATTTGGCAAAGGATTTGGTAAAACTGGCAAGTGAAAATCTGCTTGTACCCGGAATCGGACTGATTCTTACTGCCATCTTACTGCTTATTGCGGATATGGTAAAGGATCAGGGCAAGACACCCAAGCAAGTCAGTTACACCAATGGCTTTGTGATTGGGATTTGCCAGGGGATTGCTACCCTACCGGGGCTTTCTCGTTCCGGCACTACTATTGCGGCGGCATTAATCAGTGGCTTTGACCGTAAATTTGCGGTGAAATACTCTTTTTTGATGTCGATTCCTGCGATTTTAGGTGCATCTGTCTTAGAACTGCCGAAGCTAAAGGGGGCCAATATTCCCTTAACGGAAATTGCCTATTATGGAATCGGAATGGCAGTTGCGGCGGTCACAGGCTATATTTGCATTAAAACCATGCTTGTGGTGGTGAAAAAAAAGAAGTTTTTGGGATTCTCCATCTACTGTTTTCTTGTAGGCGTAGCGGCAGTAGTGGGTTTTATGGTGCAACAAATGTAGTACAACAAATGTAGTACAACAATCGCAGTGTAATGATCGTAGTGCTGGGTTTTATAGTGCAACAATCGTAGTGCAACAATAGGAGTGCAACAATAGGAGGTTTCACATAGATGGCAGCCGCAAAGAAAAAAACAACGGCAAAGAATAATACAAAAAAAAGTACAGGCTTATCCCCTCGCAGTGAAGTTACGCTGCTTATTACCTTTGCGGTTTGTATCTTGCTTTTTATCAGTAATTTTGGTGTAGGCGGATTTGTGGGAAATAAGGTCAGTTCCTTTTTCTTTGGAATTTTTGGCTTGACCGCCTATCTGTTCCCTGTGCTTTTCATGATAGGCATGGCTTTTTTTGTTTCCAATCGAAACAATCGCATTGCTCTGGTTAAACTGATTGCCGCAGGTTTGTTTTTTGTCTTTTTCTGTTTATTCCTTGAACTTGTGGTGGGGGGAAGTGAAAAACCGAATCCCATACAGGCATTTTCTTGGGCGGCGGAGAATAAGAGCGGCGGAGGGATACTGGGCGGTTTCTTGGATTTCCTATTGCGTCCCGCATTTGGAACGGTTGGTGCCTATGTGATAGACATTGTGGTCTTGATTATTTCCATGGTGCTGATTACGGAGCGATCCTTTTTAAGTGGTTTGCAGCGTGGCGGAAAAAAGGTCTATGAGGCGGCAAAGGAAGAAGGGGAACGCCAAAAGATCAATCGCAAGAACAGGCAAGAAGAAGAGCGAAAGCTGCGCATGGAGAACAAGGCACTGGGGGTTGCCGTTGATACGAAACTCACCCCCCCCCTATTGGAACATTCGGATAATGTAAGTGAATTAAAGCCCACCGCAAACGAACCATTTCAGGGAAATGAAATCTCCTTTGGCAAGGGTGCAGAACCTTTCAATGGAAATGTGGCAGGATCAAGTGTAAAGGCAGTAAAATCGAGTGTAAATGCTACCTCATCAAGGGTAAGTGAATTAGGAACAAGTGTAAATTCCTTAAATCCTGCTTCAAACAGTGAACCGGAGAAAGAAGTTTTCTTAGAAATTCCTCCTGCCAAGCCGGAATTAGATCCGGAGGATTTGGAGTTTCAGGAGCGTTTGAGTGCAGAAATTTCCGGTCTTATGAAACACGTAACAGAAGTAGAATGGAAAGAATCCGGACTGGCACCTGAGGCAGAATTTGCGGAACAGGAATCAGAGCCGGAACCTGTGGTTGTGGAGAAAGTACATAAAAAACCGAAAATGAGCGCAGGTAAGGCAAAAGCAGAAGAAATCAAGCACGAAGTCACAGAACTTCAAGAAGAAATCCGTGCCATTGACCGCCTTTCGAGTAATCAGTATAATTTCCCAACCCTATCCCTTTTGCAAAAGAGAGAGCATACAGGAGGGGACGGCAAGGCCTATATGCAGGAAACTGCCCAGAAATTACAGCAGACCTTACAGACCTTTGGGGTAAAAGTGGCGGTAACGGATGTGAGCATGGGTCCCTCAGTAACTCGTTTTGAAATACAGCCGGAACCGGGGATTAAAGTGAGTCGTATTGTGGGTCTGTCCGATGATATAAAAATGCACTTAGCCGCCACCAATATCCGTATTGAAGCCCCCATTCCGGGCAAGGCGGCGGTAGGGATAGAAGTACCCAACAAAGAAACTGTCATGGTGAATTTTCGGGATATGGTGGAATCCAAAGAATTTCGCAGTCATCCCTCCAGTATCTGTTTTACGGCAGGGAAAGACATTGGCGGTTCGGTCATTGTGGCGGATATTGCGAAAATGCCTCACCTTTTGATTGCAGGTTCTACCGGATCGGGAAAATCTGTTTGCATTAATACCATTATCATGAGCCTCTTGTATAAGGCAAATCCGGAGGACGTGAAGCTGATTTTGATTGATCCCAAGGTGGTGGAATTAAGCGTATACAATGGGATTCCCCATTTGTTTATTCCCGTTGTGACAGATCCCAAGAAAGCGGCAGGAGCCTTACATTGGGCAGTAGCGGAAATGACGGAGCGTTATCAGAAATTTGCGGAATGGCAAGTGCGGGATTTGAAAGGATATAATAGGAAGGTGAGTGAGGCGAGGCGAGTTGCGGAAGAAGAGGAAGAAGAACGCAGAGTCAAGCAAGTGGAAGATGGGTATGCAGGGGAGGCTCCAAGGGAAACAAGTGGTAACATTGGGGAATCGGGATTGTGGCAAGGAGCCGGAACAGGAAGCAATGCTAGTTCCGGAACAGGACTCTGGCAAGGAGCCGGAACAGGAGGCAATGCAGCCTCCGCAACGGAAACGAAAACAGAGAGCAAGTTAGATGCCCTGCCCAAGAAACTCCCCCAGATTGTTATAGTAGTAGACGAGTTGGCAGACCTTATGATGGTAGCCCCCGGCGAGGTGGAGGATGCGATTATCCGTCTGGCACAGTTGGCAAGAGCGGCGGGTATCCATTTGATTATTGCCACTCAGCGACCTTCCGTAGATGTTATTACCGGACTGATTAAGGCGAATATGCCCTCTCGGGTTGCCTTTGCGGTATCCTCCGGGGTGGATTCCAGAACGATTTTAGATTCCACAGGCGCAGAAAAACTCCTTGGAAATGGTGATATGCTCTTTTACCCGCAAGGCTATCCCAAGCCCTTGCGAGTACAGGGACCTTTTGTCAGCGACAGCGAGGTAGAGGCTGTGGTGGATTTCTTAAAAAGGGAACGAACCGTGGTATACAATACGGAGATTGAGGAAAAAATAAACACGCCCATAGCGGATCCGTCCACACCGGGGGGGGGAGGTGGCGATAATGAACGGGATGCGTATTTTGCAGATGCAGGAAAATTCATTATCGACAAGGACAAAGCCTCCATCGGTATGTTGCAACGTTGGTTTAAGATTGGATTTAATCGTGCCGCTCGTATTATGGATCAGTTGGAAGAGGCCGGCGTTGTGGGAGCAGAGGAAGGCACCAAGCCCCGAAAGATTTTGATGAGCGGGGAAGAATTTGAGGCGTATATAGAGGATTATGTGTAGAAATGCGGCTTGTTGCTGTTTGCAAAAAAAATCATAAAAGGAACATTTTCGGTATAAGGAACATTCTTGCTATCAAGAAATATTTTTAAGGAGAGGTAGACCATGAAAACAGACATTCAAATAGCGCAGGAAGCCACACTTCTTCCCATCAAAGACATTGCCGCACAGCTTGGAATTTCAGAAGATGATTTGGAACTTTATGGGAAATATAAAGCCAAGCTAAGCGACGAACTCACGGAAAGGGTGCAGGGCAATCCCGACGGAAAGCTGATTTTGGTGACAGCCATTAATCCAACCCCGGCAGGAGAGGGGAAAACCACAACCAGTATCGGTCTGGCGCAAGCCATGGGGAAATTAAAGAAACGCACCCTTTTAGCTCTCCGGGAACCTTCCCTTGGTCCGTGCTTTGGCATTAAGGGCGGAGCCGCAGGGGGGGGGTATGCACAAGTCGTTCCCATGGAAGACTTAAACCTGCATTTTACAGGGGATTTCCATGCGATCACTTCTGCAAACAACCTCTTGGCAGCCCTCCTGGATAACCATATTCAGCAGGGAAATGAACTGGGGATTGACCCTCGCCAAGTGGTATGGAAACGCTGTTTGGATATGAATGATCGGGTGTTACGGAATGTGGTGGTAGGTCTTGGAAATAAGATGGACGGTATGGTGCGTGAAGACCATTTTGTCATTACGGTTGCCTCGGAAATCATGGCGGTGTTGTGCCTTGCAGACGATTTGGAGGACTTAAAGACACGTTTAGGGCGTATCATCGTGGCATATCGTTTTGACGGAAATCCTGTGACGGCGGAGGATCTTTCTGCCACAGGAGCTATGGCAGCCCTGTTAAAGGATGCTCTAAAACCCAACCTAATCCAGACATTAGAACATACGCCTGCCATTGTACACGGCGGGCCATTTGCCAATATTGCTCACGGCTGTAACAGCGTGCGAGCCACAAAGACTGCTCGGAAATTGGCGGATTACGTCATTACCGAAGCAGGATTTGGCGCAGATTTAGGAGCAGAGAAGTTCTTTGACATCAAATGTCGCATGGCAAACTTAGTGCCGGATGCGGTGGTACTTGTGGCTACCATACGTGCCCTAAAATACAATGGGGGCGTTTCCAAGCAGGATTTGCCCAAGGAGAACGTAGCCGCATTAAAGGCAGGTATTGTAAATTTAGAAAAACACATTGAAAATCTGCAAAAATACGGCGTACCCGTAGTAGTTACCTTAAATTCTTTCCTGACCGATACCCAGGCGGAGACGGATTTTGTACGGGAGTTTTGCAAGGAGAGGGGCTGTGAATTTGCCCTATCCGAAGTTTGGGAAAAAGGCGGAGAGGGTGGAATTGAACTGGCACAGACCTTGCTTCACACCTTAGAAAACAAGGAGAGCAAGTTTACACTCTTGTATGAAGATTCTCTTTCTCTTACAGAAAAAATAGAAACCGTGGCGAAGGAAATCTACGGTGCAGGGGAAGTCAGTTATGCAAAAAGTGCCGAAAAAGAACTTGCCCGCATTGAGGATTTGGGCATGAAGAATTTTCCTGTCTGTATGGCAAAAACGCAGTATTCCTTATCGGATGATCCCACAAAACTGGGTCGTCCAAACGGCTTTACCTTGCAAGTGCGAGAGGTTTATGCTTGCGCAGGCGCAGGATTTGTCGTGGCGGTAACAGGTGCAATCATGACCATGCCGGGACTGCCCAAGCATCCTGCCGCAAATGATATTAGCGTAGAGGCGGGCGGGAGAATTACAGGATTATTCTGATAACTATGCCGGGACTGCCCAAGCGATCTATCGGTTACTATTCACGGTTGAACCGTTCCGAGAGGCGTTTTTCGAAGAAAAACCCGATTAAGTCATGCGCCAAATCGCATTTTTGTGCGATTAAGCCCTGTACTTTAGGGCGATACTTACCGAACGTTCTTTGTTCGGTAAGGTGTCCTGTGCATAATTGTTACTATTCACAGGAACTGTGAATAGTAACATCTGTCGCAAATGATGGTAGCGGGCAGGTGGGTAGTAGAATTACAGAATTGTTTTAGGAGGGAATCATATGGCATATCTCATTGATGGGAAACGTATTGCACAGGAAATCAAAGATGAATTAAAGGATAAGGTTGCGGCATTAAAGGCACAGGGAAAGAGTGGTACTTTAGTGGTGATTCAGGTGGGTAGCGACCCGGCATCCTCCGTGTATGTGAGAAACAAAAAGGCGGCTTGCGCCTATATCGGCATTGATTCTATTTCCCATGAATTGCCTGAGGATACCACAGAGGAAGCTTTGCTTACTCTGATTTCAGAACTCAATCAAAAACCGGAAGTCAAAGGAATCTTGGTACAGCTGCCCATTCCAAAACACATGGATGAAAACAAGGTGATTTGTGCCATTTCTCCGGAAAAAGACGTAGACGGCTTCTCACCGAAAAGCGTAGGAGCCTTGGTCATTGGACAGAAAGGCTTCGTATCTTGTACGCCGGCAGGAATTATAGAACTGCTTGTGCGGGCAAAGCTTCCGGATTTTTCTATCGAGGGCAAGCATTGTGTCATTGTGGGGCGAAGCAATATTGTGGGAAAACCCATGGCTCTGCTTATGCTTCGGGAAAATGCCACCGTGACAATCGCCCATTCGAAAACAAAGAATTTGCCCGCACTTTGTACGCAAGCAGATATTTTAATCGTAGCTATGGGCAAGCCGGGTTTTATCGGTGCAGAGTATGTGAAAGAGGGTGCGGTGGTAATCGACGTTGGCATTCACCGAAAAGAAGATGGCAAACTCTGTGGGGATGTGCGTTTTCGTGAAGTGGAGCAAAAGGCATTTGCCATTACCCCCGTACCGGGGGGGGTAGGTCCCATGACCATTGCCATGTTGATGAAAAATTGCGTGGAGAGTATAGAAGTGTAAGAGGAAACATAGAATCAGAAGCGTAATCCCATGAGATGGAAAATTGTGTGGAAGGTATGGAACTAGTGGAGAGTATAGAATTATGAATTGTAAAAAATGCGGAGATCGTATCAATACAGGAAACATTTACTGTGCTTCCTGCGGGCGAGCAGTACAAATTGTTCCGGATTACAGTCTTTTAGAGGATGATTTGACAGTAGGTGTTACGGGAAAACTAAGCGGGATAAAGCCGGCACAGGAGGGGGAACCCCAAGGGAATGCAGGATACGGGAAAGATTTGCAAGGCGGTCATTTACAAGGAAAGGCAAGACCGGAAAATCATTTACAAGGAAAGCAGTTACAAGGACAGCCGTTGCAAGAAAATCCAACGCCTAGCAAGAAGGATCCCGCCAAAAAGAAACTTTATCTTGTTCTGGGGATTTTTGCAGGCTTGCTTGTGTTACTGTTCCTTTCCCTTGCATTTTTGCATCATAAAAACAATCAAAATTTTGCCTATCAGCAGGAAAAAGGGGGCGTTTATTATGGAAATGGCGAGTATGAAAAATCCATACAAGCCTACCTTTTGGCACTCAAACTTACAGACGGTGTCACGAAAGAGCAGCTGTCCGATACAAAATTAAAACTGGCGACCGCCTACTTTGCCGCAAAGCAAGAGGCGGAGGGAATTGCTGTTTTAACGGATTTGATTAAGGAAGAGCCTGACAATGAAGCCGCCTATGAACAGTTGATTGCATTCTATGAAAAAAAAGGCGATAATGAAGCGGTATTAGCCCTTATGTCAGGGGTAACAGATGAAAATATTCTGGCATTGTTTAAGGAGTATGATTTAACAGAGCCAATCTTTGATCCAATACCGGGAAAATATGGAGATGACATTACCCTCACCTTGAAGGCGGAGCATGGTACCACACTCTATTATACCCTAGATGGCAGCGATCCCACAGAGAGCGGAGCGGTTTATGAGACACCTATTTTGTTAGAAGGGCAGGGTGTCACTACCGTAAAAGTTGCTGCCAAAAATGAAAAAGGTTTATACGGACCAACGGCAACGGGAAAATATGACATCCGGTATGAGATACCGCCCATGCCGACAGTGACCCCGGATGGAGGAGATTTTTCGGCACCGATATCGGTACGCATTGATGTGCCGGAGGGAGCGAAAGCCTACTATACTTGGGACGGGAGTGTTCCGACGGCGAATTCGGCGGTGTATGATGCGGCTATAGCGGTTCCTGAGGGAAATACGATTTTGTCGGTGATACTTATTGATAAACATGGCACATCAAGCAATGTACAAAAATGTAATTTCCGGTATTATTTGCCGTAAAAAAAGCACTTGACAGGGCAACCAATTTATGTTACAGTAAATAAAGTTGAGAACAAAGTAGAGTATCCGCTCTCACCGTGGCGCAAACAGGCGACCTCGGTTTTGGTTTACAGCAAGGCATGGAGGCTTTTTCGTGTCGTGCGTAAGACGTATGCAGAACGGATAGTTTACCCTATCCGTTTTTTTATGTAAATAAATAGGGAAATAGATTTTATTTACATCGGTTTTAGCTAGGCAGAATGGATACAGGGTCGCTTTGATTTCACAGGAACAAAGAACTTCTTCACAATTCTTCAATCAACGGAGGTGCAAGGCCATTAGTGACTTAATGATTAACGAACAAATCAGAGATAAGGAAGTACGTCTCGTGGGAGAAAACGGAGAGCAGCTTGGGATCGTGTCTGCAAGAGAAGCCTTACGGCAAGCGCAGGAGATGGATCTTGATCTGGTAAAGATTGCTCCTACGGCAAAACCGCCCGTATGCAAGATTATTGACTACGGAAAGTTTCGCTATGAGCAGGCCAGAAGAGATAAGGAAGCCAGAAAGAAGCAAAAGGTTGTGGAGTTAAAAGAGATTCGCATGACACCCAATATTGATGCTCACGATTTGGCAACAAAGCTGTCCGCTGCGAGAAAATTTATTGCCAAGGGAAATAAAGTGAAAATTACTTTGCGTTTCCGTGGACGCGAGATGGCTCATATGTACCAGAGCCGCCATATCTTAGAGGATTTCGCCAAGGAAATGGCTGAAATAGCTGTCATTGAGAAAGCGCCAAAGGTAGAAGGGCGCAGTATGAGTTTGGTACTGACGGAGAAGAAGTCATAGTAGAATAGCAAAAGCAGGAAAGAGAGGGTCTTATCATGCCAAAAATGAAAACAAACAGATCTGCCGCAAAGCGTTTCAAATTAACGGGCAGCGGAAAATTAAAAAGGAATAAAGCCAACAAGAGCCATATCTTGACAAAGAAGTCTGCCAAGAGAAAGCGGAATTTGAGAAAGTCCACAACCACAGACAGTAGCAACGTGAAGAACATGAAGAAGATTTTACCATATCTGTAAAAGCAGGATCAAGAAAGGAGAAAAATCATGGCAAGAATAAAAGGTGGTCTTAACGCCAAGAAAAGACATAAAAGAGTATTAAAATTAGCAAAGGGTTATCGAGGAGCAAGATCCAAGCAATACAGAGTGGCAAAGCAGTCCGTAATGCGTGCATTGGCAAGCTCCTATACAGGCAGAAAACAGAGGAAACGGCAGTTTCGCCAGTTGTGGATTGCAAGAATCAACGCAGCGGCAAGAATCAACGGACTTTCCTATAGCCGTCTTATGCACGGCCTTAAGTTAGCCGAAGTTGAAGTTAATCGTAAAATCCTTGCAGAACTTGCAGTAAATGATGCAAAGGGATTTGCCCAACTTGCGGAATTAGCAAAATCAAAGATTGCGTAATAAATAGATAATAGTGTGAGATAAATTTCATCGTCACCGGCAGTAGTATCATGTTTCGTGCCTTCGCAAGTCACGAAACATGATACTACTGCCGGTGACTACGTTGTCTAACTTTTCTAAACACACATTATCAGCATGATAACTTGTGTGTGCTGAATTTTCTTCTTGACAAAGCAAATATAAGGTGTTAAAATAATAATTGAACAATCATTCAACCAAAAACAAGTGAAGGAGGTCTACATGAGCAAACAACCACCAATCTGTGACTGCCAAGTCATCCATGCGGAAATAGTAGAAGAGGTACGTGCCATCCAACCCAAGCAGGAGGAGTTTCAAGATCTGGCACAGCTGTATAAGATGTTTTCTGATCCCACGCGCCTTAAGATTCTCTGGGCATTACATTGTAAAAGTATGTGTGTGTGCGATTTGGCAGTATTGCTTGACATGACAAAATCTGCAATTTCTCATCAACTTAAGGGCTTGCGGCTTGCGAATTTGGTCAGTTATGAAAAACAAGGCAAGGTGGTTTTTTACACCCTTGCAGACGAGCATGTCAATGATATTTTTGAAAAGGGTTTTGAGCATATTCATGAGTAGCTTATGTCGTTTTCTTGCCAAACAGTTGAATAAATGAACAATCGTATAGTGGAAAAAGGAATTGTATAAAGCACAGCAATAAGACCATTAAATCGAATAAATAAACAATCATAGGAGGTGTAACATGAATATTATGAATCAAATCAATCAAATCAATCACATGAATCACATCATCACCGGCATTTTATTTGTCCTCTACCTATTTTTGGGTCGAAAGGTATTTTATACCGCTTTTTGCAACATCAAAAAAGGAGAGGTTTTTGATGAAAATTTCCTCATGGCGATTGCAAGCTTAGGAGCTTTTCTGATCGGGGAAGCCCCGGAGGGCTTGGGACTTATGATTTTTTATCGCATAGGAGAACATTTTCAGGATCGGGCAGTAGAACGCTCCGAAGATTCCATTCGCAAGATGATGGATATTCGCCCTGATTTTGCAAGGATTGAAACAGAGGAGGGAGGACTGTCAGAATGTTCCCCGGAAACGGTGGCAGTCGGTGGGATTATTGTGGTAAAGCCCGGCGAAAAGATCCCCATGGACGGGGTGATTTTAGAAGGGGAATCGGCACTTGATACCAAAGCGTTGACAGGGGAAGCTCTGCCAAGAACAGTGAGAGTGGGAGATGAAATTCTTTCCGGTTGTGTGAATGGAAGCGGTCTGCTGCGTATTCGTGTGACAAAAATATTTGCAGAATCAACCGCATCAAAAATCCTTGATTTGGTGAAAGATGCTGCCGAAAATAAGGCACCTGCGGAGAAATTCATCACCTCATTTGCCAAGGTGTATACGCCGGTGGTGGTATTTGCGGCAGTCCTTTTGGCGGTGCTGCCACCCTTGATTTTTGGCGGAATGTGGAGTGAATGGATCCGGCGAGCACTTATCTTCTTGGTGGTATCTTGCCCATGTGCCTTGGTAATTTCCGTTCCGCTTAGTTTTTTTTCGGGAATCGGAGCCGCTTCCCGAAATGGGATTTTGATCAAAGGCGGCAATTATTTAGAAGCACTTTCAAAAGTGAACTGCGTGGTATTTGATAAAACGGGAACCTTGACAAAAGGTGTGTTTGAAGTGGAAAAAATCTTGCCGGCAAATGGTTTTTCAAAGGAAACATTGCTTTCACTCGGAGGCTTGGCGGAAAGTTTTTCCAATCATCCAATTGCTGTATCCATTCAAAAGGCGTATCAGAATATGCTTGATGAATCGCCGGTAAATGACAAGTCACAGCTTTCCAAACAGGAAGAAGTGGCGGGAGTGGGCGTTTATGTGCGAGTAAATGACAAATCACAGCTTTCCGATTATGAAGAAATCTCGGGACAGGGCGTTCGTTTGCTGGTAAATGGAAAACGAGTTGTGGCAGGAAATGGAATTTTAATGAATGCAGAAGGGATTGCATTCACAGAAACAGGTGAAGTAGGAACCAAGGTTTATCTTGCACGAGAGGGTGTATTTGCAGGAACTATTGTGATTGCAGATGAAATCAAAGCAGATGCCAAGGCGGCAGTAGCCGGCTTAAAAGCCTTGGGCATTCAAAAAACCGTATTATTGACAGGGGATCATGATCAGGCAGGCAAATGGCTTTCGAACGAAGTGGGACTGGATGAATATTATGCAGAACTTTTGCCGGGGGATAAGTTAGAGAAACTGGAGCAGTTAGAGCGGGAAAACGCAAATACAGGAAGCGGAAAAAACAAATTAGCCTTTGTGGGAGACGGCATAAACGATGCCCCTGCCTTGGCGCGGGCGGACATAGGCATTGCCATGGGTGGAATCGGGCAAGATGCCGCAATTGAGGCGGCGGATGTGGTGCTTATGACAGACGAACCATCGAAGTTGCTTGAAGCAATCGCTCTTGCACGGTATACAAAACGGATTGTGTGGCAAAATATTGTATTTGCCATTGCTGTTAAGGTGCTGATTTTGGTTTTGGGTACCCTTGGTTTGACGAATATGTGGGTAGCGATCTTTGCTGATGTGGGTGTAGCCTTACTGGCAGTGGGAAATGCTCTGCGGGTGGGGCGACCGGCTGAAAGCAACTTAGCGAAATCGAGCGTTATCGAAGACCCCGCTTAGTAACGAAGCACGAACTTATGTTGATAGAACCGCCTTATTTTCCTTGCAATTTTCCCGAATCTATGGTAGGATTAGAAATGGAAAGAAAAAAGAGTGAAAAGGCAAAGAAAAGAGGAGAAAAAAACCAATGAGAAGACCCAGAATCAATGCCCCGGTGAAAATACTGGCGGTTGTAGCTGTATTTATTGCTCTTGTATTGATTATTGTCCTTGCTAGCAACCATTTTTTGTCAAAGAATAAGACTACGGAAACCTCAGCGAATCCTACCGAAACAGAAGGAAGCGATAAGAACTCCACGGAGAAAAAGAAATCTCCGGAAGAAGTAAAAGCAGAACAGAAAACAGAACTCTTGCAAAAAGCAGACCTTTTGGCAGCAGGCTATGATTATGACGGAGCAATTGCCGCTTTGCAGAGCTTTGAAGGTTACGCAGCAGAAGCGGATATTACAGGGAAGATTGCAGACTATGAGCAGATCAAGGGAACCTTGGTTTCGTTTCCCGTGGAAGAAGTTCAGCATGTTTTCTACCATTCCCTGATTGTGGATCCAAGCAAAGCCTTTGCCAACCATGAAACCAGCAAGCCGGCTCAGGGTATGAACCAGTGGATGACTACAGTAGAAGAATTTAACAAGATTACCCAAGATATGTATGACAAGGGCTATGTCTTAGTCAGTATTCATGATTTGGTGACGGAACAGAAAAGTGCAGACGGGAGTGTCAGCATGGAAAAGGGAACCATCATGCTTCCACCGGGGAAGAAAGCCTTTGTTCTCTCACAGGATGATTTAAGCTATTATCACAGCTACACGGGGTATGGTATTGCCGCAAAACTTATCGTGGATGAAAACGGCAAACCCGTAAACGAATATTACGATGCATCGGGGAATCTTTTGACCGGAGCCTATGATGTGGTACCTCTCCTTGATCAATTTATTGAGGAACACCCGGATGCAGCCTATCACGGAGCCAGGGGAATTATCGCCTTAACCGGTTATAACGGCATCTTGGGCTATCGAACGGATGAGAGTTACAAAACACAGCCCGCTGATTTGAATGCGGATAAAAAGCAGTGGTTAAAAGACAATCCCGACTTTGATTTAGATAAAGAGCGAGCAGATGCCAAGAAAGTGGCGGATGCCATGAAAGCGGAAGGTTGGGAATTTGCAAGCCATACGTGGGGACATTTACATATTGACAAGGTAAGTCTTGAGACTTTGAAGACAGATTCCAATAAATGGAAAGACAATGTGGAGACGATTGTTGGTGATACTGACGTGATTATCTTTGCTTTCGGTGCAGATTTAGGCGGTCCGGGCAAGTATAACGAGGGCGATCCAAAGGTGGCGTTGATGGAGAGTATGGGCTTTCGCATTTTCTGTAATGTAGATGGCAATCCCACCGCCGGTCCCTATTTTGCTTCCCATTATATGCGTATGCCCAGAAGGAATTTGGATGGCTATCGCATTTATATGAATTCTATTGGAAAAGAAAACAATCTATCGGATTTGTTTGATGCGAAAGAGGTTCTTGATAAGAGCAGACCGCCTGTAAAACCGCTGACATAAGTGAAAATGAAAGGAAATATATGCCGGAACAAGTTCGATGGAAACAACGTTTTTGTAATTTTTCAAGGGCATTTCTGCGCCTGCGAGATGCCCTTTACGAAAAGGAATTAGAAGATTTCGATGAATTGCAACAGGAAGGAATCGTTCAGCGGTTTGAATATACCTTTGAATTGTTTTGGAAAACGCTGAAAGACTATCTGGAGCAAGAAGGAGTGGCAATCGAAGTCATCTCGCCGAAATATGTCATTTCTGCCGCCGCAAGTTCCAAGGTCTTAGAACACATGGGAGCGGACGGGGAGTTGTTGCTTGAAATGGTAAGGTCACGGAATTTAATGTCCCATACCTATGATTTTGATTCTTTTCGGACAGTGCTGACGAAAGTAAAAAACGAGTATTTCGGGCAAATGGACAGGGCATATACTTATTTTTTGAAACAGGACAAACTTCATGAGTGATTTTGGTTTACGCAAAGAAGTGACAGAACAAATAATAGCTGTACTTTCCCGCTATCCGCAGATTGAGCGTGGAGTTATCTTTGGCTCTCGGGCAAAAGGAAATTATAAACAATATTCCGATATTGACTTGTGCCTATTTGGCGAGATTGATGTATGGAAAGCAGAAGAAGTCCGTATGGATTTAGAAGAATTAGATGTCATTTATACCTTTGATGTGCTTGCGTTTGAAACAATAAGCAATGAGGCATTGCGAGAGCATATTGAAACGGTGGGAATTGAGATTTATAAAGTGGCTTAACTCTTATTAGAACGCTTGTTAAGCACTACAAAAAATAACCAACAGAAAGAGGTGAAACAATGGTTGAGTTAGATCAGTTTAAGTATACCCTAAACGCCTATCAAGGACCATTGGTTGAAGTGAGGGATTCACTTTAACTTAGCTCAAAAAGAGCAGGCAATCCAAGAATTAGAGAAAGAAATGGAAGAACCGGATTTTTGGGACAAGCCCGAAATCGCTCAAGAGAAAGGCAAGCAGTTAAAGAGCCTAAAGGATGATGTGGAAACCTATGCCGGGTTAAAGAGCAGCTATGAGGACATAGAAACCCTGCTTACCATGGGCTACGAAGAAAATGATGCGGATTTGATACCGGAGATTGCCGAAGAACTTACGCAGTTTGAGGCGGCATTTGAAAACATCCGAATCAAGACCCTCTTATCCGGGGAATATGACAGGGAGGATGCCATTGTTTCCCTTCATGCAGGAGCAGGGGGAACGGAATCTTGCGATTGGACTTCCATGCTGTTTCGTATGTATCAGAGATATGCCCAGAACAACGGATTTTCGGTGGAGGTATTGGATTCCCTGGATGGAGAAGAGGCAGGGATTAAGTCCATTACCTTTGAAGTGCGTGGGGAAAATGCCTACGGCTACCTCAAATCAGAAAAAGGCGTACATCGCTTGGTGCGTATTTCTCCCTTTAATGCGGCGGGAAAGCGACAGACTTCCTTTGCCTCTTGTGATGTGGTTCCGGATATTGACAAAGATATTGACATTGAGATAGACACAGATGATTTGCGGATTGATACCTACCGTTCCAGTGGTGCAGGGGGACAGCATATCAACAAGACCTCATCCGCCATTCGCATTACCCATATCCCCACGGGGATTGTGGTGCAGTGCCAGAACGAACGTTCCCAGTTTCAGAACAAGGATAAGGCAATGCAGATGCTAAAGGCAAAGCTCTATCTCTTGCAAGAAGAAGAAAATGCCAAAAAAGCCGCCGATATTCGAGGGGAAGTTACGGACATCGGTTGGGGCAATCAGATTCGTTCCTATGTATTACAACCCTATACAATGGTGAAGGATCACCGTACAGGAGAAGAAACAGGCAATACCGATGCGGCCTTAGATGGGAAAATAGAACCGTTTATCAATGCTTACTTAAAGTGGCAAAGTAAGGCAAGTGCCGGCAAATGAAAAACAAAAGGGGGTAATTCACTATGGGCGAACCTAGTGGAGGCGGCAGAAACAGGAGGAGAGCAACGGACGGAAATCAACCTCGCAAACGTTCTGTTGTTCACAGCAGACTAGGCTGCGGAGGTTATGTATTGCTTGCGCTTATGGTATTTGTTTTGTTATTTGCAGCTGCGTGGATAGCAACAGAAGGACCGGGAAGCGGTATTCCTGCCAGTACGGAGACTCGAAAGAAACTTGCAGAGACAGATGAGTTTCAACATGATTGTATTATTGATGAGAAAGACTGGTTTCGGGATGAGGCAAAGGCGGAGAGTGGATTAAAGTCTTTCTATGACAAAACAGGGGTGCAGCCTAAGGTTTTGATTACATCCTACAATCCCGACTTGCAAACAGACGAACAGAAAGAGGCTTGGGCGAAGCAGTGGTATCAGACCAATGTGGGGAATGAGAACACTTTCTTGTATGTTTATTTTTCAGCGGCAGATCCCTATACTGCCGGCTATACCTGTCATGTGAATGGAAAACAGGTGGAAGAGGTGATGGATCCGGAGGCGGTACAAATTTTCCGGATGTATTGGGATAGGAATTATAATGATAAGGGTCTGGATAAAGATGATTTTATTATAGCTACCTTTGATTCCACCGCAGACAGGATTATGGAAAAAACCATGACAGTACCTGTGGTGCTTGGTTTTGTTGTGGCGGCTGTTGGGATTTTGGGTATCATCTTGATTTTTGTTCTGGTGGCTAATAAGATGCAGGAAGATAAAATTAAGGAATTGCATAAAAGGAGATGAAATTCAAAAATAAAGGAAGCGGGCAAATGATGGGATTTACCGAATCAGTACAAATAGGCGCATAGATATAGAGGGGCAGGGATTGTAAGTATGAGAGAAAAAACGCAATTTCTAAAGAAAATCCCAAGGGGATATGCTTCTGATGATACGGCAAGTGATGTCAGTCTATTAAGAGAGGTCTGTTGGGTATGTTCCATTGCCGGGACTGTGGCATTTATTGCCCATATCATAGAGGGAATTAATCGGCCGACCACGGTTATTATGCTCATACTGGTTGCAAGCACTTTCGGGGGGGGTATTTTCTTAAAAATCGCACCTCGCTATTACAGAGTGTTTGTTGTGTTGATGCTGTTTGGCATGGGTTGTGTGCTGTTTCCCATCAAATTCTTTGTAACAGGCGGCGCAGCTACCGGTATGACGGCGTATTTTGTCCTTGCCTTAGTCCTTGATTTGATTCTGTTAAAAGGAAAAACCAGAGTGCTTATTTTCCTGATGACTTCTGCGTTGATTGTCTTTTGTTACAGTTCCCTGATCTGGGTGGGTTTCCCTGTGGCCATAGAAGTCATCACAAGAAAGGCACAGTTTATTGATCATTTACAAGCAATCTTTGTAGCTGCCAGTTTAAGCGGAACGGTTGTGCTGTTTCAGGCACGTCTAAATGCCCGGCAAACAGAAAAGATTCGGCATATCAACGATGAGCTGCGGCGAAACGAAATCCGCCTGAAACAGGCATTAGAAGAAGAGGCTTCCGCCAACCGTATTAAGAGCGAGTTTCTTTCGAATATGTCTCATGAAATGCGTACGCCAATGAACGCAATCAGCGGCATGGCAACTATCGGAAAAGCTGCCCCCGAGTTGGAACGCAAGAATTATGCCTTTTCAAGGATTGACGAGGCATCGTCACATCTACTGGGTGTCATCAACGATATTTTGGACATGTCAAAGATTGAATCAGGGAAGCTTGTACTATCCCCGGTTGATTTTGATTTTCGGCAAATGATTCGGAAAGCGGAACATCTGACCGGCTTTCGAGTGAAAGAGAAGAAGCAAACCTTTACCCATGTGGTCGACCGTCAGATTCCCAATGTTGTGACAGGTGATGAACAGCGGCTGTCTCAAGTTATTGTCAATCTTTTGTCAAATGCGGTAAAATTTACACCGGAAAAAGGGAAAATCAGCCTGGAGGTCAGCCTAATCAGCAAAACAAGCGAAGAGGTCTGCCTACAGGTTACAGTGACAGATACGGGGATAGGCGTAACGCCGGAGCAGAGTAACCGTTTGTTTCATGCCTTTGAACAGGCGGAAAACAGTACCTCTCGGGAATATGGAGGAACAGGACTTGGGCTTGCCATATCAAAGAGCATTGTGGAACTGATGGGCGGTGGCATATGGTTGGAATCGGAACCGGGGCGTGGTTCTACATTTGCATTTACGGTACAATTGCGACGTGCTGCAAATGAGGAGGCTTTGCAGGAGACGGTAAGTGAGGAACCTTTAGAAGCAAATGCTTTTGTCGGTCATACCATACTTCTTGCAGAGGACGTGGAGATTAATCGAGAGATTGTGATTGATGTGCTTGCTCCCACCGGACTGATTATTGACTGCGCCGAAAATGGTTTGGAGGCAGTCGAAAAATTCCGAGAAAACTCTGAACGTTATGATTTGATTTTTATGGATATGCAGATGCCAAAAATGGATGGACTTGTGGCAACAAGAGAAATTCGTTCCCTTGATTTACCAAAGGCGAAGTCTATTCCCATTGTTGCCATGACAGCCAACGTGTTCCGTGAAGATGTGGAACGGTGTTTGGCAGGAGGTATGAATGGGCATATCGGAAAACCCTTGGTATTTGGAGATGTGCTTACGGTTTTGAGGAAGTATTTGGAGGAAAAGGACGGAACTTTGCAATAGCCCTGTGCATATTTTAATGGTAAAACACACTTGGAGTTTTACCCATGGAAATCTTATACACAGCATTACTTTTGCTGATTTATATTGCACTGGTCGCCGCCGGAGTTTCTGTTTATGTATGGTCAGAAAAAAGAAAGGGAGCAGCTGCACCACTTGCCCTGCCCGTTTTAGGAGAAACGGAAAGTCGGGCGGCATTGAATGAAATGCTAGCCCCCACCGGCTTTTCCTATGATGGAGAGCAGAATATCTTTTATTCCCGTATGGACAGTTGGCAGAGGAAGTACGGTTACGGCAGACTTTATGATGAGGCCGCTCCTCTGCTTAATATGGTAATTGACTGCGAACCGATTTATTTTGACTATGACGGAAAGAAGTGGCTGATTGAATTTTGGAAAGGGCAGTACGGGATTACAGTAGGGGCTGAGGTCGGCATTTACTATTTACCAAAGCAGGAAGCCGAAGAGGCGGGCATTTTTTCTCAATTAATCTATAAAGCGGTGGAGGATGAGGACTGCTTGCGTATCAAAACACTGCTTTCCGGAAATGGACAGCAGATTTTTTTCAGGCAGGGCTATCATTGGTGGCTGACGGGATTTTCCCTGGGAGAATATGCAAAGCCCAAGGACTTGCAGTTGGACGTTGAAATTACCTTGAAAAATAAGATGATGCGGGATGCCTTTTTGCAGGGATTGTATCGTGCGGGCTATCGAAACGGCGAATTGAATATGTTGGGCAATACCATTTGGATTCGTTTCCTAAAACCCCATACAAGACAGCCTTTGACCAGAACTCGTGCTTTTTGTGCCTTAAAACAATGGGAAAATAAGAGAAACTGCAAGTGGTTTGCCCGGATTACCACGGATTGTAACGATGCCTATGAGAAATTGATGGCTCTGAAATTGCGAGCACCGAAGCTCTATAAACAATGGGAACGCCTAAGCACAGGGCGTGTGGGGCAAAAAGGAGATCGAGATGCTCGGCTATGAGCACCGTATGGATTCGGTACTGGCAAATGCAGTCTGCGTTCCCTTGCACCCGGAGCGATCCTATGTGCTGATGAGCGATTGCCACCGGGGAGATGGGAACTGGCATGACAATTTTGCAGGAAATAAAACCGTTTATCTGGCAGCTCTGCGGGAATATTACGAGCGGGGGTATTCTTATTTTGAACTGGGAGACGGGGATGAGCTGTGGGAAAATAAGCGCATGGAAGAAATCATGGAAAAGCACGGAGAGGTCTTTGCTCTCCTCAAAAAATTTCATGCAAAAGGGCGGCTGTTCATGCTCTACGGCAATCATGATATGGTGAAAAAAAACGAGCAAACCATGGGGGAGCGGCTCATGGGTCTTATGGCTCTTGAAATGCGTAAGCCGGATACGGCAAAAAAGAAAGAACATATGTTCTGTGGATGCTGCCCGGGTCTTGTGGCACATGAAAGTATCTTCCTGAAAAACTGCTGCAATGGGAAAGGTCTGTTGTTGATTCATGGACATCAGGGGGATTTTATGAATGACACCCTGTGGAAATTATCCCGTTTTCTGGTGCGTTATCTGTGGCGCCCCTTGGAGCAACTGGGAGTCAAGGATCCCACCAGTGCTGCAAAAAATTACAAAAAGAAAGATTTTGTGGAAAAACGGATGGCGACATGGGCAAAGAAACGTCAGCAGGTCTTGGTTGCAGGGCATACCCACAGACCCTATTTCACAGAAGATCCGCACAACGCATGGTATTACAACACGGGCAGTGGCGTGCATCCCTATAGCATTACTGCCATTGAAATCAATCAAGGGGAAATGAGCCTTGTGAAGTGGCAGCAACTGCCGGGGAAAGATAATTACGTGAAGGTGGAGAAGGAATTGTTGGGAGGGCCACTGCCGTTAGAAGAGATTTTGTGGAAAAACGGCTGATCTGTATATGTGAAAATGGCTACCCACGCTGCCCCAAAAAGAACCTTCGAGCAGCGAGGGTAGCCATTTTCACTTACATAGAGTAGCCGTTTTCTCTTACTTCAAATCCGACTTCTCCACAATCAGCAGAGACAGCATCAAGAATACCACAAGGGAAATCCCGCACACACCAATAAACAAGGGTACTGATTTTCCCCCGTCAAGCCTGATTAAGTTATCCAACTGATGAATGAAGACGAGATTCTTTACTGTCTCATTTTTTATAAATGCCGTCCCAAGCTGAGCGAGAATCACAAAGCCGATTCCTGCGCCGATGGTTCCGCCCACATTTTTAATCAGAGAGGACAAAAAGAGACAAAATGCGGCAAGTGTCAGACTGCCTAAGAGGTATAAGAGGGTCAGGGTCGGGATGCCAAGGCTTGGAGCCAGCGAAAGACCCGGAGCAATCTCCGTCAGCCCATTCGACGCCGTAGACGAAAAACCGTTCTTAAATCCTGCAATCAGGCAGGAAACAACAGGCATCAGAAACAAGAGGGGAATACTTGCCAAAAGGAAGGTAATTACTTTTGCTGTCCACAGCTTGCTGCGGGAGAGTCCACCGGATAAACTCATGCCAAAGGTACGGTTGTTAAATTCGTGGCAGACAACAATAGCTGCCAAAACGGATAATAAGATGGAAGAGAACTGGGAGCTGCCGCCTAAGTTTTGCACATATAAATCAAAACCGCCTAATGTTGAACCGGTTTCTCCTGCCAGAAATACCATCGCACAGCCAATCAGCACACCCATTCCAAGGGCAACCAACAATAAAACCTTATAGCCCAAGGATTTTGATAATTTCAAACATTCCGCTTGAATCAATTGTATCATTTGTCCGCACCTCCGATCAGAGTCATGTAATAGGATTCCAAATCCTCGCCGCTTGCCCGCATTTCCTGAATGGAAACGCCGTTTTCAAACAGAGCCTTAGAAAGGGCGGCATTGTTTTCAAGCACCTCATACAGATGGATTTTATTTTCGGAAAGCAACTTGAAATTCTTGGTTTGAAGTTCCTTTTCAATGATTGCCGCAGCTGCGGTGGCATCGCTTACCGTAAGGGATATGTATTTCTGGCATTTTTCAGCCAAATCCGCCGCACTTACTTCTTCCACCATCTTGCCCTTGTGAACGAAGCCGTAGCAGGTGGTAAGCTGTGCCAGTTCCCCTAAAATGTGACTGGAAATCAAGATGGTCACGCCTTCTTTTTGATTTAATTTCTTCATCAAATCACGGAAATCCACAATACCAACGGGATCAAGTCCGTTCACCGGTTCATCCAGCACCAGAAATCCCGGGCGGTTTAGGAGTGCCATAGCAAGTCCCAGACGTTGGCGCATTCCAAGGGAAAAATTCTTCGCTTTTTTCTTGCCCGTATCACTCAAATCAACGGTCTTTAAGACCTCATCAACACGTCCTTTATCGGAAATGCCCTGCTGTAAACGGATGATTTCCAAATTCTGTTTTGCGGTCAAATCAGGATAAACCGCAGGAGCTTCAATGATGGCACCCACCTTTTTCCGCTGTTCGTTTAATCCTGCCTTATCGCTTGCACCGAAAATGGAAATATCTCCTCCCGTCGGATGAATCAGCCCCGCAAGGGTTCGTATGAGGGTGGTCTTGCCTGCCCCGTTCTCGCCCACAAAGCCGTAGATGTCACCCTGATTCACGGTCATGTGAAAACCGTCAAGGGCAAGAAATTTCTTGTAACGCTTGCTGAGATTTTGCGCTGTAAAAACTGTTTCTGCCATGTGTTTGTTCCTTTCTGTGTTCGGTTTTTATTGCTAAAATACCAGTACAGGATTCCAAAAAGCATCCTGCCGGGCAGTAAGCCACTAAAATTATAATATTATATATTGTATAATATGTCAAGAAGAAATTGGAAGTTCGTGGGGCTAAATTCCTGCGGTCGGCAATCTCTTCTCTTGTGGAAAGACGTGTGATAGCAATTAAATCTCCATAGATTTCCCTTAATATTGCAAACACTAAGACTTGACAGAAAAAGTGTAAGAGCATATAATAATAGTACAGGTTCTATCGCGAAAAAGTAAGCGTAAGGAGTACAACCATGCCCATCGAATTTGATGTCAATCTTACAGAAAAAGATATGTACCGTTTCAACCTGCACCATGCCTACACAGGTTCTCAGGGGATTTTAGCAACGCTGATTGCCTTGGCTGTGCTTGCCATGGCATTTGTAACAAGGGGAAGGGTTAGCACAGGTTATACGGTTTTGTATTTCGTATTTGGTCTTGTGTTTTTGGTGTACATGCCCATTACCCTGTGGTTTCGATCCAAAAGCTTGATGAAGCGACTGCCTGTACTGCGAGAACGCATTCAGTACCTGGTGGATGCAGCGGGGGTTCATGTAACCATAGGAGAAGAGTCAGCGGAACTGCCTTGGGATATGATTTATCGTATGGTATCTACGAAGCACAACCTGCTCCTTTACAGCACCCGAATCAATGCCTATGTCATTCCGCGCTCCCAACTGGGAGACAACTACGAACCCTTAGCGGCGTTGGCACGGGAACATTTAGAACGCTTTCGGGTGAAAGGTCTGTAAGATTGTTGAGGAAAATAAATGATTTTTGAAACTTGGTCAGAAGAAGAAACCATTGCTCTTGGCATTCGCCTTGGTACCCAAGCGGAAACGGGGGGGGTATATACCATAGACGGGGAACTGGGTGCAGGGAAAACCATGCTGACCCAAGGGATAGCCAAGGGGCTTTCTGTTATGGAAGTGGTCAACAGCCCCACCTTTACCATTGTAAAAGTCTATGAAACGGGGCGTATGCCCCTCTATCATTTTGATGTCTATCGCATTGCAGACGTAGAGGAAATGGAAGAGATTGGTTATGAGGACTATTTCTATGGAGATGGTCTTAGTTTAATTGAATGGTCAAGTCGAATTCGGTCCATTCTTCCGGAAAACAGGACAGAGATTCAGATTGAAAAGGATATAGAAAAGGGCTTTGATTACCGTAGAATATGTATCATACAGAGGATTGCTGTATGAAAATACCTGCTATAGATAGTTCCGGCCAAGTTGCTTTGGCGGCACCGGAAAAGGACAAAAACAGAGGATTATTGAATGAAAATACTTGCTATAGACAGTTCCGGTCAAGTTGCCTCTGCGGCACTTACGCAGGACAATCAGTTATTGGGGGAGATCAGTATAAATCATAAAATAAACCATTCCGTGACATTGCTCCCCATGCTATCGGAATTGGTTCGCATGACAGAACTTGATTTGTCGTCGATTGACGGAATTGCAGTGGCGGCGGGTCCGGGTTCTTTTACGGGACTGCGGATTGGAGCGGCAATGGCGAAAGGATTGGGATTTGCCTTACAAAAACCCCTTCTTCCCATATCCACATTAGAGGGTTTGGCATATAATTTATATGGGGCAAAGGATTTGATTTGTCCATTGATGGATGCCAGAAGAAATCAGGTTTATACAGGAGTGTATGAATTTGTGCCGAAAGCAAATTCCGAAAATGAGAAGGACAGCGTGCCGTCTGCCGAAATGATTTTGCGAGAGGATTTGCAAAATAAAAATGAGAGGGAAGCAAGTTTGTTGTCCTACTATGCTTTACAGCCCCACGTTGCCCCCTGTGCGCTTGGTATTGCAGACATCACAGACAAGCTAAATGCAATCGGCAGGAGGGTTCTGTTTTTGGGAGATGGAGCGAATGTGTTTGCCGATTACCTAAAGGAGCATTGTAAGATTTCCTTTGGATTTGCACCGGCTCATCTAAATAGACAAAGGGCAGGAGCATTGGCAGCCTTGGGCATGGAGTATCTGGTGGCAGGTAAATCTGTGCCGGCAAGTGAATTTGTGCCGGAATATCTGCGCCTTTCTCAGGCGGAGCGGGAGCGGTTGGAGAAAGAACAAGTGTATACTTGAGTCTTAATACTTCAGTTGTTTTTACAGGACAAGTTTCATAGAGGAATAACATGGAATTGGAGTTTCATCCCATGCAGGCAGCTGACCTACCCGCTGTCATTCAAATCGAAAAAACACTCTTTTCCGAACCTTGGAGCGAAGACGGCTTTTTGTCTGCCCTTGGTTTTGACCATGTGCTTTATCTGACGGCACATTGGGGGGGGGAGGTTGTGGCTTACTGCGGTATTTATTGTATGTTAGATGAGGGAGAGCTTGTGAACATGGCAGTAAAACCCGAATCTCAGAACAAGGGCATCGGCAAAAGAATGCTGTGTCATTTACTGGAACAAGCCCGACAAAAGGGTGTAACAAAAGTCTTTTTAGAGGTACGGGTATCCAATCAGCCCGCTCTGCATTTATACGAAAGCCTTGGTTTTATGCAAAGCGGCAAACGAAAGGACTTTTACCAAAAACCCACAGAAGATGCTTATGTAATGGTGAAAAAACTGCCATGATAGTTACGGAATCCGGCAACGCCGGGGCGAACTTTCCGGTCAGATTCCCCTGTTTGGAGCTTTCTCCAAACAGTCAAGAAATGATAGAAAGAGGAATGTATGTTAGATCTTTGCTTGTTAGGCACAGGGGGTATGATGCCCCTTCCCCATAGATGGCTCACCTCCCTGATGACCCGCTACAACGGCAGCAGCCTGATGATTGACTGCGGCGAGGGTACCCAGATTGCCGTTAAGGAAAAGGGTTGGAGTTTTAAGCCAATTGACATCATCTGCTTTACCCATTATCACGCCGATCACATCAGTGGTCTTCCCGGCATTTTACTCACGATGGGAAATGCACAGCGTACAGAACCTCTCACCGTAATTGGTCCCAAGGGCTTAGAGCGGGTGGTGAGTGCCCTGCGTACCATTGCACCGGAATTGCCATTTTCCATTGAGTACTTGGAAATGAGTGAACAGGAGCATATATTTGACATTAAGGGCTATAAAATCACCGCATTTCGGGTAAATCACAATATCGTCTGCTACGGCTATTCCATTGAAATCCTTCGTTCAGGGCGTTTTGATGTGGAAAAGGCGACCTCCTTGCAGCTGCCCAAGAATTACTGGAACCGTTTGCAGAAAGGGAGTGCCGTAGAGCATGAGGGGAAATGCTATACCCCCGACATGGTTATGGGCAAAGCCAGACGAGGCATTAAGCTGAGCTATTGCACGGACAGCCGCCCCACACCGTCCATTGTAGCCCATGCCGCAGGAAGCGATTTGTTTATTTGCGAGGGTATGTATGCAGAAAAGGAAAAAGAGGAAAAGGCCAAGCAGTACAAGCACATGACCTTTTATGAGGCGGCGACCATGGCAAGGGATGCCAAAGTAGGAGAACTGTGGCTGACCCATTTTAGCCCCTCTTTGTTGGGAGGAGAACGCTATATGGGGCAAGTGCGAAAGATTTTCCCCAAGGCATATCTGGGGAAAGATGGAAAGTCTGTGGAATTGGATTTTGCTGACGAAGCCGAAAGCAGGGTCTGACCCGGCATTGCTCGGTCACTTTAGCGATTGGCGTAACACGAGCTTATGTTGAACGAACTTTATAGGGGTATAGCATGAAAAGTAGTATCACAATCCTAGCCATCGAAAGCTCCTGTGACGAAACCGCAGCAGCTGTGGTGAAAAACGGGCGGGAGGTTCGCTCTAACATCATTTCCTCTCAAATCAAATACCACAAAGAATATGGCGGTGTAGTTCCGGAGATTGCTTCCAGAAAGCATATCGAAAATATCAATCAAGTCATAGAAGAAGCTTTGGAGTCTGCAAGTGTTTCCTTGGAAGAAATTGATGTCATTGCCGTTACCTACGGGCCGGGTCTGGTAGGAGCCTTGTTGGTAGGGGTATCAGCGGCAAAAGCCATTAGTTTTGCCACCGGAAAACCCTTAATCGGCGTACATCACATCAAAGGGCATATTTGTGCCAATTACATTGAACACGAGAAACTTACCCCCCCCTATTTGTGCCTTGTGGCATCGGGCGGGCATACCCACTTGGTGGTGGCAAAGGACTACACGCACTATGAAATCATAGGACTTACTCGTGACGATGCGGCAGGGGAAGCCTTTGATAAGGTAGCCCGAGCAATTGGTTTGGGATACCCGGGAGGACCTGCCATTGAACGCATGGCGAAAGAGGGAAATGCAGATGCCATTGCATTTCCCAAAGCCAAGGTGTCAGACAATCCCTATGATTTTAGCTTTAGTGGTGTAAAATCTGCTGTCTTAAATCACATCAATGGCTGTAAGATGAAAGGAGAGGAGATCCATCAAGCAGACATTGCCGCATCCTTTCAAAAAGCGGTGGTTGAGGTGTTGATCGAACATTCCCTAATGGCAGTTAAGGAATATCAGCTGAATCAATTTGCCTTAGCGGGGGGGGTAGCGGCCAATACAGCCTTGCGAGAGGGTATGAAGACTGCTATGGAGGCAATCGGCGTGCGCTTTTATTGCCCAAGCATGGTCTTGTGTACAGATAATGCTGCTATGATAGGAGCCGCCGCCTATTATGAATATCAGGCAGGGGTAAGGGCAGGATGGGATTTGAATGCTGTGCCGAACTTGAAATTAGTATAGGGGAGATTTCAGAGCAAGCATATTGTCAATACCCGCCGGGATATCAATGGTAACAATACCATGCTGACATTTATTTGATACCGTAATGAAAGGAAAGCCTTATGCCGCAACCCAATAAAACCGCCGCCGTCATTCTCGCCGCTGGCTTCGGCAGACGCATGAACAGCACCCTGCAAAAACAATATATGCTCCTGTTGGGATATCCGGTGTTATACTATTCCTTAAAAGCCTTTGAGGAAAGTGAGATTAGCAGCATCGTGCTTGTGACAGGAGAAAATGAAATCGACTACTGCCAAAAAAAAATCGTGGATACATACGGATTCTCCAAGGTAACACACATTGTGCCGGGAGGCGCAGAGCGTTACCATTCTGTTTTTTGTGGCTTAAAAGCCATAGGAGAGGCGGATTATGTGCTGATTCATGACGGCGCCCGTCCACTTGTAACCGGTGAAATCATTACACGTTGCTTAAAAGGCGCAATGGAGCATGAGGCAGCAATTGCCGCCATGCCGGTAAAGGACACCATTAAAATAGCAGATGATGAGGGTTTTTCAAAATATACCCCCCCCCGAGATAAACTGTGGCAGGTGCAGACACCGCAAGCCTTTTCCTTTCCCTTGATTGTTCATGCCTATGAACAGCTGATAGCAGAAGAAGAGCAGGGGATAGAGCATCATGTGACAGATGATGCCATGGTAGCGGAACTCATGTGTGGGAGGTCGGTGAAGTTGGTAGAAGGCTCTTATGAGAACAGCAAGATTACCACGCCGGAGGATTTGTGGATTGCGGAACGATTGCTGTCAGGAACTTAGAGACGGAATAGATAGTAACAATAGATACGAGTAAGATTACCACGCAAAAAAATTCGTGTATTGCAAAGCGATTGCTAAATGAAAAAAAGGGGAAATAAAAAAAGGGGGAGATTCTAATGGCGAAAGAGGTACCAATTCAGGATCAAAGGGGAGATCAGCAAGCAAAATCATTTAAGCTAACATGGGGTATGAGTATAAGAACCAGAATCCTGCTCCTTATTTCGGCACTCTTAATTATTGCGATTGGTGTCAGCATAGAAGTGGGTCTAAGAAGAATCAATCAAGTATTTGACACTTCAGTGAAAGATAATGCGTATAGTGCCACGGAGGTTGTATTTTCGCTGATTAACAAAGAAAAAATGACTGCGCTTTCTGCTTCCATGGATGCGAACGATCCTTATTACCTGCAGTTACATGATGAACTCTACCATATCAATGAAAACAGTTCCTTTGTCTTTTTGTATCTGGTGAAGGATTATGATGAGCAGTACGTTCAATATCTTGTGGATGGTTCTTTAGCACAAGATGATCCTAATTTCTTTCCGATTGGGATGCTTGATGTAAAAGAAGACAATGAGGGAATTGAGGAGGTTTTTAAGGACAAGAAACCCTTTGTATCCGATGCTTACTTCTATGAGGGAGAAGATGCAGAAGAAGGGGGACAGAACCTGGTTTCGTGCTATATGCCGATACTGGATGATGCGGGAAATGTTATTGCGGTCTTAGGAGCAGATATTGATGTTGACCGAAACATGGATCATCTGGGATTCGCCTCCATCGTTTCACAGTTCTTAATCATTAGCGGCGTGATTTTGGTTGTTGGATTAACAGCAGCTTTTGTGTTGACCTTTTTATTTTTGCAGATACTCACAAGGATTCAAAAATACATCATCAGCATTTCCAAGGGCGATTTCAGTAAGGAGTTTGATTACCACAGAAATAATGAAGCAGGGAGAATTAATCAGGCCATCCATTATCTGATTGCAAATCTGAAACGGATGTTTTTCTCGATTCAAAAAACGACCGTGGATATGAGGGAAATGTCGGTTTCTTTTGACCGGGACAGCACACAGATTCTGCATAGCTCCCAAGGCATCACCACAGACTGCCAAGATATTACCAATGACCTTTCCCATATGGCGACGGAAAGTGGGGAGGGGCTGTCTGATTTAATGGAAATGAACGAGACCTTAGAGCGGGTGGTTAGCCATGTGGATCTTTTGCATGAAAGTGTAAATGTGCTGTATACCGTAAATGAAGCGGAATTTTCAACAATCCGTCAGCTTGTGGACAGTTCCACCCAGTCAGGCGAGTCTTTAACGAATGTAAACCTGAGCATGAAACTAACCGAGGAAAGTATACATAAAATTGAAATGGCAAGTTCTAAAATTGCGGCCATTGCAACCCAAACGAACTTGTTGGCATTAAACGCCTCCATTGAAGCGGCCAGAGCAGGAGAGGCAGGAAAGGGATTTGCTGTAGTTGCGGAAGAAATCAGAAAACTTGCGGAATCTTCAAGAGAATCCACAGCAGAGATTAACGAGGTGCTGCTGAAACTGGTCGATAACTCGGCAAACATGATAAAGACCATGAGCGGTCTGGAACATTTGATGTCGGATCAGGCGCAGTCGGTGCAGGTAACAGCGAGTGGTTTTGAGGATATTCGTAACGAAATCACAAAGATCAGACGTAGTGTCAACCACCTGAATACAAGAAGCAAGGAGATGTCAGAGCAAAAGGAAACCATGGCAAGTGCTTTTTCAAATATTTCCCATAGCTTGGAGAACAGCCTTGCACGCATTCAGACCATCAATGCCAACGTTACCTTGCAAAATGAGTCCATTACCGCCTTAAGCAAAATGTCGGGGACCTTGTCAAGCGGGATGGAAGTGTTGGAGAAAGAAATTGCATTGTTTAAGTTCTAGTTACTATTCATGGTTGAACCGTTCCGAGAGGCGTTTTTCGAAGAAAAACCCGATTAAGTCGTGCGCCAAATCGCATTTTTTTGCGATTTGTGTGCATAATTGTTACTATTCACAGGAACTGTGAATAGTAACAAGTTCTAGGATGAAAGTTTTAGAATTTCAAAAAACAGTTGATTTCTGTTCCGTATAAAGGTATAATAAGCAAAGAACGCTTATAATAACTTATTGTTTTGAAAGGAAACCACTACTCTATTATGGAAAATCTACAATTAAAGCAAACTGCCAATGAGATTCGCCATGGGATTCTTAACTCCATATTCCATGCAAAATCCGGTCATCCGGGAGGCTCTTTATCGGCAGCAGATATACTGACCTACCTTTATTTTGAAGAATTAAGCATTGATCCGAAAAACCCACAGGATCCCGCAAGGGATCGTTTTGTGCTGTCTAAGGGACACGCTGCGCCGGCACTTTATGCCGCTTTAGCGGAGCGGGGGTATTTCCCAAAGGAAGATTTGTCCACACTGCGCCAAATTGGTTCTCATTTACAAGGACACCCGGACATCAACCATACAATTGGGATTGATATGAGTACCGGTTCCTTAGGACAGGGATTTTCGGCAGCGGTTGGCATGGCGGCTGCAGCCCAGATGTATGGGGACGACTATCGTGTCTATGCCCTGTGCGGTGACGGAGAATTGCAGGAAGGGCAGATTTGGGAAGCCGCCATGTTGGCAGGACATCGTGAATTGGACAATCTGGTGTTGATTGTAGACAACAATGGACTTCAGATTGATGGTGACATAATGGAGGTTTGCAGTCCGTATCCCATCCGTGATAAATTTGCGGCATTTCATTTTTATACCTTGGAAGCGGACGGACATGATTTTGATGAACTGCGAAAAGCTTTTCAGAAAGCAAAAACCCTCAAAGGGAAACCTACCGTGATTATTGCAGATACCGTAAAAGGCAAGGCGGTTTCTTTCATGGAACATCAGGCCGGTTGGCACGGCGTAGCTCCCGATGAGGAACAATATAAGACTGCGAAAGATGAATTAAAGAGGGTAGGTGACAGACTGTGTCAGAATTAAAGAAAATTGCCACCAGGGAAGGCTATGGAGCCACCTTGGTAGAGCTTGGGGCAAAATATAAGGATTTAGTGGTATTAGATGCGGATTTGGCGGATTCTACCCGTACAGGGAAATTCAAGAAAGCCTATCCGGAACGGTTTATTGATTGCGGCATTGCAGAAAGCAATATGGCAGGGGTTGCCGCAGGCATTGCCACTACAGGCAAGGTGGTGTTTATGAGTTCCTTTGCCATGTTTGCCGCAGGACGAGCCTATGAACAGGTGCGAAATTCCATTGGCTACCCAAGGTTAAATGTGAAAATCGGAGCCACCCATGCAGGTATTTCCGTGGGAGAGGATGGGGCTTCTCATCAATGCAATGAGGACATCGCCCTTATGCGCACCATTCCCGGCATGGTTATCCTAAACCCCAGCGATGATGTGGAGGCCAGGGCGGCAGTTGTGGCGGCATATGAATACAAAGGTCCCGTTTACCTGCGTTTTGGGCGTTTGGCAGTTCCTGTAATCAATGAACGGGAGGACTACCGTTTTGAAATAGGGAAAGGCATTGTGTTAAAAGAGGGAAGTGATGTGTCCGTATTTGCCACGGGCTTGTGTGTGACAGCGGCACTTGATGCGGCAAAGCTGTTGGAGGCGGATGGAATTTCCGCAGAGATTATCAATATTCATACGATTAAGCCCATAGACGAGGACTTGGTGATTGCCTCCGCAAAAAAGACAGGACGTGTTGTGACGGTGGAAGAGCATTCCGTAATCGGCGGCTTGGGCAGTGCCGTGTGTGATGTGTTATGCGAACATCATCCCCTTAAGGTGAAAAAAATCGGAATCCAGGATGTGTTTGGGGAATCAGGGCCGGCGATTGATTTGATTAAAAAATACGGACTGGATGCGGAGAGCATTTATAAGCAGATTCATGCAGTAGTTTCAGAGAAATAAATGATGCCAAACTTCTATTAAGATGTGGGAGCAGAGTGTGTTGATAAGTAGATTTTCGGGGCGTTGATTGAAAGATAGGAGGGGTGTTTATGTATGGTTTTGAAAGCAGGGTACGCTACAGCGAGGCAGACCAAAAAGGAAAAATGACCATCAATTCCATTTTGGAATATTTTCAGGATGTGGGGAGCTTTCAGGCGGACGACCTAGGAGTGGGCAAGGACTTTATTTTGGCAAAAGAGATTGCATGGGTTGTCATTTCTTGGCAGGTTACGGTGGAACGCTATCCCTTATATAGCCAAAAGATTACCGTTCATACGTGGCCCCATGCTTTTCGCAGTTTTTACGGCGACCGTAGTTTTATGATTACGGATGAGAATGGGCAGCGCATGGCCTATGCCACTTCCATCTGGGCACAGATTGATCTAAAGACAGGAAAGCCCAAGCGGATATTGCCTGAATTTCAGACCGCTTACCGCATGGAAGAGCCTGTTATGGCGGAGGGTGAATCCAGAAAAATCATCATTCCCAAGGAACTTGTGCAGCAAGAGGCATTTGCGGTGCAGAAATATCAGTTGGATATGAATCAGCACATGAATAATGGGCAGTATATTCGGGTGGCGCAAGAGTTCTTGCCCGAAGGATTTCGCATTGACAACATTCGGGTAGAATATAAGCAATCCGCTGTTTACGGAGATAGCATTTATCCCGCCGTTGCCACCTATTCCGAAGAGATTACCGAGGGAAATGAGGCAGGGAAAAAGAGCCGAACCGTGTTGGTGGTTTTAGGCGATCAAGAAGGAAAGCCCTATTCGGTAATTGAATTCAAGGAGCAACCATGATACAATTAGGGAAAATCCAGACCCTTAACATTGCAAAGGTCGTCGACTTCGGCGTGTATTTAGCGGAGAACGAATCTGACGAGAACAAGGTACTCTTGCCGAAAAAGCAGGTGCCACAGGGTGCAGATGTGGGGGATACGATCTCCGTGTTCATTTACAAGGACTCCAAGGATAGGCTGATTGCGACAACGGCAACGCCGAAGCTTGTAATGGGGCAGACTGCGGCACTTAACGTTTGTGCTGTACAGGAAATAGGTGCTTTTTTGGACTGGGGTCTGGAGAAGGATCTGTTTTTGCCGTATAAGGAGCAGCTTGTTAAGGTACGGGAGGGGGATTGTGTTTTAGTTCGCCTGTATATCGATAAAAGCAGTAGGCTATGTGCCAGTATGAAGGAATTGTATGCAGTGCTTTCCCTTGATTCCCCCTATCAGACAGGCGATCAGGTGAATGGACGTTTCTATGAACACAGCGATAATTTTGGCAGCTTTGTGGCGGTGGACGATACCTATTCCGCTAGGTTGCCGAAGCATGAGGATACCACAGGGCTTCGGATCGGAACGGTTATTTCCGCCCGAGTGACCAATGTACGGCCGGACGGCAAACTGGAACTTAGTATGCGGGAGAAGGCCTATTTGCAAATGGAAACAGATGTGGAAAAGATACTTGCCCTTTTGGAAGAACGGGGGGGGGTATTTGATTTTAATGATAAAGCCTCACCGGAACGAATTTTTGAAGAAACGAAGTTGAGTAAGGCGGCGTTTAAGCGAGGAGTAGGGAAGCTCTATAAGGAACGCAAGATTGAGATTTTGCAAGAGAAGATTGTGCAGGTCTAATGTGTTCTGCTAAGAAATACACTAAGTAGAGGAATAACCTATTTTTATTCGGAGGATAAACCATGTCAGAAAAAATCCTAATTCCCGTAGCGGCCTCCTTTTTAATTACGGCACTCCTTGGGCCTATCTTAATTCCGGCTCTGCGCCGTTTGAAAGTGGGGCAGACCGAGCGGGAGGAATTAAAATCCCATTTGCAGAAAGCGGGAACGCCTACCATGGGCGGTCTTATGATTTTGGCGGGAATCATCATAACATCTATTTTTTATGTAAAAAGTGACCCCAAGATTCTGCCGATTTTATTTGTGACCATAGGTTTTGGAATTATTGGTTTTTTGGACGATTACTTAAAGGTAGTCTTAAAACGCTCCGATGGACTGTTGGCGTGGCAAAAGATGCTGGGGCAGATTCTGATTACGGGCATTTTTTTGGTTTATATGGTGAAATTCTCCGGGATTTCCTTAAATATACTGCTTCCCTTTACGGGGGGGGTAGATCACGGCTTGTACCTGCATTTAGGTTGGCTTGCGGTGCCTGTTCTTTTTTTAGCCATGATCGGCACCGTAAACGGGGCGAATTTTACAGATGGTTTGGACGGACTAGCCTCTAGTGTCACCTTGTTGATTGCGACATTTTTCACCGTGGTAGCCATTGGAACGAAGAGTGGCATTGAACCCATAACTTGTGCTGTTGTGGGGGCATTGTTGGGATTTTTGCTGTTCAATGTCCATCCCGCCAGTATTTTCATGGGAGATACCGGCTCTTTGGCCTTAGGCGGGTTTGTGGCATCGGCAGCCTATATGATGCAAATGCCCCTGTTTATCCTAATTGTTGCCTTGGTCTATTGGGTGGAGCTTTTGTCTGTTATGCTACAGGTAGTGTATTTTAAGATGACAAAGGGCGGGCGCATTTTTCTTATGACACCAATCCACCATCACTTTGAAAAAAACGCTCGTTTCCCGGAAATGAAAAAGGAAATGCAAAACAAGGGAAAGAAAATCCTGTTTTCCAAAGAATGGCATTGGTCGGAAACACGGATTGTGGCGGTGTTTTCCATTGTGACGGCATTGCTGTGTTTGGCGGCATTGGCGGGACTGAGTTAGGGATTTCGGTAAGGCAGGTCAATATACTGTTACAGAATAAAAAGCAGATGTTATTCTCTGCTAAGGGGTTAGCATGGTATCAGAGTTAGAATCCAACATAGAACAACTAAAAGAAAAACATTTCCTTATTATCGGCGCAGGCAAAAGCGGGCTTTCTGCGGCGGAATTGTTGGAGCAGTTTGGAATGCAATTTTCCATTTTCGAGGGAAAGCCGAATCAAACAGAAGGGGAACTTCGCTTGCAGTATCCCTTTCTTTTGGAGGCACCGATTTTCTTAGGAGAACTGCCTTTCGATTCCATCGTTCGAACCGATATTGCCGTGTTAAGCCCCGGTGTTCCCTTAGATTCGCCTGTGGCGAGGCAGTTACAAGAACAGGGTGTCGTGATTTGGGGAGAAATTGAACTGGCATACGTCCTTTCCAAAGGGCAGGGAGTGATTGCCGCCATTACGGGAACCAACGGTAAGACCACAACCACAGCCCTCTTGGGGGAGATCATGGCGCAGGCTTATGAGGATGTTCGGGTGGTGGGCAATATTGGAAATCCTTACACCAAGGCGGCAAGTTCCATCACACAAGATACGGGGGTTGCTTTGGAGCTTAGCAGTTTTCAGTTAGAAACCACCATAAGCTTTCACCCGAAAGTGAGTGCCATCTTAAATATTACGCCGGATCATCTGGATCGCCATCATACCATGGAAGCCTATACCTTGACAAAAGAGGCAGTTGTAAAGAATCAGACCAAAGATGATGTTTGTGTCTTAAACTATGAAGATGGGCAGTTGCGAAAATTTGCAGAGGAAATCAAGCCTAAGGTGTTCTTCTTTTCAAGTAAGAGAGAGCTTTCCCGGGGGATTTATTTAAGTGGAAATGAAATCCTGCTTGCAAATGGAGAAGCCCGAAAGCTTGCCGAAGCTTTTGGCGAACAGCCGAATCATCACTCAAGTGGAACGGAATCTTTTCTTTCCAATGGAACTGCTTCAAATAAAACCGAACCAATCAGCATCTGCCGCACAGAAGAACTCCTCCTATTAGGTACACACAACTATGAAAATGTCATGGCGGCAGTTGCCATCGCCATCGCCCTTGGCATTCCCCGCCCTGCCATCCGGAGAGCCTTGTTGGCATTTCGAGGCGTGGCACATCGTATTGAGTATGTGGGAGAGTATGAGGGTGTTCGCTACTATAACGATTCCAAGGGAACCAATCCTGAGGCTGCCATTTGCGCCATACGAGCCATGAATCGCCCAACCCTGTTAATAGGGGGGGGGTATGATAAGGCGGCGGACTTTACCGATTGGGTCAAGGCATTTGGGGAAACCGTAAAAGAGCTGATTTTACTGGGATCCACGAAAGAGAAGATTGCAGAAACCGCCAAGCAAAATGGTTTTTCGGAAGATAAGATTCATTTTGCAGGCAGTATGGAAGATGCGGTACGCCTGTGCAAAGAGAAAGCAAAAGAGGGGGAAGCGGTACTCCTATCTCCCGCCTGTGCAAGTTGGGGTATGTTTGCTAATTATGAGGAGCGAGGCGATTGTTTTAAGGAATTGGTAAGGGAGTTTTAGAATGCGTGAAAAACGAAACCGCTATTTTGATTACAGTCTTCTGTTTATTGTCATATTTCTGGTCTGCTTTGGACTGGTCATGCTTTACAGCACCAGTAGCTTTGATGGGCAACTGAAATTTAAGGATGGGGCATTTTATTTGAAAAAACAGTTATTTGCCACGGCCTTGGGCTTAGGGGTTTTATTTTTGTTTGCGGCGATTGACTATCGTGTCTGGAAACGCTTCTGGCTCTTGGCATATCTGTTTTCCTTAGGCTTATGTGTGGCGGTGTTGTTTGTCGGGTCGGAGTTTAACGGTTCAAAGCGTTGGTTAAAGCTTGGTCCCTTGTCCTTTCAGCCGGCGGAATTTGCCAAGCTTGCCGTTTTGATTTTTCTGGCGATGGTGATAAGCCGCATTCCCAAATATATGGGCAAACTGCGAACTATGATTCTGATTATGTTTAGCATTCTGCCAATCGTTGCACTTGTGGCAAAAGAAAACCTAAGCAGTGCCATTATCATATTGGGCATTGCCATCGCCCTTATTTTTGTTTCAAGCCCCAAGTATTTGCATTTTATCCTCATCGGAGGGCTTGCCGTAGGGGCGGGAGCGGCTTTTTTGGTAACGGCAAGCTATCGCTTAACCCGCATTAAAATCTGGCTTCACCCGGAGGACTATGACAAGGGATTTCAAACCTTGCAGGGGTTGTATGCCATAGGCTCCGGCGGACTCTTCGGCAAAGGCTTAGGAGCCAGTATGCAGAAACTGGGCTTCGTGCCGGAAGCGCAAAATGATATGATTTTTTCGATTATTTGCGAGGAATTGGGTCTTTTCGGTGCAATCGGCGTGATGCTCTTGTTTGTGCTGTTGATTTGGCGGTTTATGGTGGTCGCAAGCAATGCCCAAGATTTGTATGGCGCTCTGTTGGTCAGCGGCATCCTAGCCCATATTTCCATACAGGTCATCCTAAATATTGCCGTTGTGACGAACTCCATCCCGAATACAGGGATTTCCTTGCCCTTTATCAGCTATGGAGGAACATCAGTTCTGTTTCTCTTAGCGGAAATGGGGATCGCCTTAAGCGTGTCAAGAGGGATTAATTTAACGGAGGAGTAGAGAGTTCTAATGTCCAGAGAAAATTACAGCAACCGGAGTGTAATACATAATGTTTAGAGAACATCGCAGCAAGAAGAAAAAACTGAAAATCCTACTGATCGTACTCCTTTCCCTATTGCTTGCGGCAGGTCTTAGCCTCCTTGCCTTCTTCTATGTATTTACGGTAAAGAACGTTACCGTAAAGGGAAATGAGATTTATCAATCGGAAGCCATAGAACGCTTTGTCTTAGATGATGAGTATTCTTGGAGTACCTTGTATGTGTTCTTCAAGTATCGTTTTCGCAAAACAGGACAGCTGCCCTTTGTAGACAGTGTGTCCGTATCCATCAAAAGTCCTCACAGCTTGGAAATTAAAGTTACCGAAAAGGCCATGTTAGGATATGTCTATTTGAGAAATCTGGGACAAAATGCCTATTTTGACAAGGAGGGCTTTGTGGTAGAAACCTCTTCCCAAGTGATTGCCGGTGTGCCCCAAGTAACCGGGCTTGACATGGATCAGGTGGTGCTGTATGAAAAACTGCCGATTAAGGGTTCCAATGTGCTGAAAAATCTCCTCCTGTTGACTCAGATGTTAAAAAAATACGAAATGCTTCCGGATAATATTGTATTTGCGGCGGATTTTTCCTGTTCCTTAGAGTATGGCGATATTAAGGTTTTGCTTGGAACGAGTGATAAATTAACCGAAAAAATCCAGCGTCTGTCCTACATTTTACCGAAACTGGAGGGGAAAAGTGGTACCTTACATTTGGAATCTTGGAGCGAAAATACCACGGATATTTCTTTTGAGCAGACAAAAGAATAAAATCTATTAAAACTCATACCATACGCTTGAAAATGTATGTCATTGTTGGTGAAAATGAACGAAAATTGAACGGATTTCGCATATTTTATGGTAATGTTTGAAAAAGTGCTTGTCGGTAGCCCCAAAAAGTGTTAAAATAAATTAAGATGATGAGTTTCATCGGGGATGTAGGTTCGCTATTTTCAAGTGACCTGTGAAAAAATGAAAGAGTAAGAGGAGGAAACAACATGAACAGCACCAAGCACCAAGCACCAAGCACCAAGCACCTAAGCTTTTAGCGATTTTTTTGGCACTAATTCTAAGTATTAGTTCTGTACCCTTAGGGTTTTTAGGGGTATCTTATGCGGAGGAAGCGGCCGATCCGGGAGAGATCGAATATTCCTGTTCGGAGGACGATATAACCGCACTCAATGAATTCTTTGAAACAAATCAACTTTTCTCATTAAAACTTGGCGTGGATTTAGAGGAAGCAGAAGCAGAAGTCGATGAAGCAGTAGGAGCAGTCGAGACAGCAGAAAGCGTAGTCGAGGAAGCAGAAACTGCGTTAAGCGGTTTCCGGGACTTGAAAGATACAGCGGACGATGCAGCAAAAAAGTACGATGATTTCAATGCCTTGAAAACTACGGCAGCGGAAGCAGAAGCAGCGGTAACTGCATTAGAGGCATTGAAAACTGAGGTTGAGACAGCAGAAGCAGCATTAGAAGGTGATGCTGAAGATCCAGACTTGCAAGAGGCGTTAAAAGAAGCAGAGGAAGCATTAGCAGAAGCGTTGGAGGGAGCAGACTACGAGAAAGCATTAGCAGCCTTAACAGAAGCAGAAGGAGCCGCAGACAGCGCATTACGTGATGCAGAGAAGGCGTTACTCGATGAGACTGGCCTTGACGCTGCAGATGCCATCTTAAGTCGCTTAGAAGTAGCAGAAAGCGCATTAAATGATGCAGTGGGAGAGTTAATCAATGCGTTAGACCTTAACGGGGAAGCAGATGTAAATGATGTTTTAGACGCCTTAGGAAAAGAAAAAGTCGCCGCAGACAGCGCATTATCAGAGGCGCAAGCTAGCCTTGCAAGAGCAGAAGAGTTAGTAGCCGCAGCAGGGAATCCCGACTTCACCAGAGGCGGAGTACTCACATGGGTGGCAGAAGATGCTGAGGTAGAAGATCCCGAGACAGAGGGAGAAGTAAGTCCTGTTCCAGACCCCGTCGGGGTTGCAGAGCCGGGAGAACCTGCGGTGATCGTGCGTCACCTAACAGCGATTGATTTGAATGAACAAACAAAAGCCTTAACTAAATTAGACTTATCTGATCTAACAAGCATAGTCACATTGACCAGCGTTGTGTACGCAAGAGCTAGTCTGAAACAAGTTAAATTGAAGAAAAATGAAGACAGTACAATAACAATGAAAAGCGGGAACGGTGGGTCAATACAAATATCTTACAATCTTGAAGACATAAGTTCTCCGGAAGAGCCGGGCGCAGGAACCGGTATGGTACTTCATGCCCTAGCTGTTTCAAACGCAGGTTATTTATTTACTCACTGGGTGATTGGCGAGGATGAACCTGAGAGCGTTACAACCCTGGGTGTCGCAGTAGCTGACGTACTTGGTGAGTGGACCGGAGATTACACAGCTACAGCTAACTTTATCGAGCAAACCGGAGGCGGTGGTGGCACTCCCGCAGTAGACCCAACCCCGGAACCGGAGCCGACACAGGACGGTTGGACGACCACTCCTGACGGAAAGAAACAATTCTATGAAAATGGTGAATTGGTAACAAACGAATTTAAGAGCGATGGCACCTACACCTATTTCCTACAGGCAGACGGAACGCCCATGACCAATCGCTTAAGCTACCATCCGGATGGTCAACACATCATCTACTTTGATGAGCAGGGACATGAAGTGTTTAATCAGTTCATCTTCATCAAAGAAGTAGGATACATAGGATATTTTGATTCCCAAGGTTATCTCTACAAGGATGTTCACACATTCAATCAGGCAGGAGCTCCCGTGTATATCGATGGAAACGGACGCTTACAGCAAAATGGTTGGTTTCAGTTTGGCAACGGCTTGGATATAGGCTATGCGAATGCGGACGGATCTTTGATCAACTCGCAATGGAGCTATAATGACTTGAATCAGCCGGTATACTTCCACTGGAATGGCATGGTAGCACGAGGACTGATTACAGATGGTGCATGGTTTTATCTTATGCATGAGACCGACGGCCATTTGGTAGGACAGTTCCAACAATAAAAGCAAGAGATACAAAAGGAAAAAAGGATAAAAAGTGAGAGAAAAGCCGCAGGATTACTATTCCGGTGGCTTTTTCTCTTTGTGCATAATTGTTACGTTCAGAGGGTACCTCTGAACAGTAACCGGCTGCAAGCTGGGGAGAGGTTTTTTCTGGTTTTCAATTGACAATATCCCTTTTTTAGAGTAGAATTAAGTAACAAAAGAACTTGCAAAATGCAGGAGGTAAGCCAGATGAACAAGGTAAAACGCATTTATGTAGAAAAAAAGCCCCCTTACGCCGTGGCGGCGAAGGCATTATACAGCGAAATCAAAAGCTATCTGGGGATTCACAGCATAACATCCCTTCGGGTGCTGATACGATATGACGTGGAAGGTGTTTCCGAAGATTCCTATCAAAAAGCCTTAACTACCGTCTTTTCTGAACCTCCTGTCGATACAGTTTATGAGGGGAATCCGGATTTTGGAAGCGATTTTGTGTTCGGCGTGGAATACCTACCGGGGCAGTTTGACCAGAGAGCGGATTCCGCCGCCCAGTGCATTAAACTCTTGCATGAAACCGAAGATGTGACCATTCGCACCGCTGTCCTTTACGTAATAGAAGGCAGCTTAAGTGAGGAACAACGCTCTGCCATCAAAGAACATTGCATTAACCCGGTAGACTCCTGTGAAAGCAGCTTGCATTTGCCCGAAACCCTCCTTGTAGAGTCGGAAGAACCGGAGGATGTGGCGGTACTCACGGGATTCCTTAATTTATCCGAAGAGGGCTTAAGGGAGCAGTACGCATCCTTGGGACTTGCTATGACATTTGCGGATTATTTACATATCAGAAAGCACTTTGAAAAAGAGGAAAGGCGAGATCCCACCATTACAGAGATTCGGGTGCTTGACACCTATTGGTCAGATCACTGCCGTCACACCACCTTTTTAACCGAATTAAAGGAAGTGCGTTTTGGTGAGGGCTATTACAAGGCACCCATAGAGGCGAGTTATCGCAATTATCAAGCGGCGAGAGCGGATTTATACGGGGGACGGTCGGACAAATTCCCCTGTCTGATGGATTTGGCTTTAGCGGCAATGAAGCTTCTCAAAAAAGAAGGCAAATTAGAGGATCAGGAAGAAAGTGACGAGATTAACGCCTGTTCCATTGTGGTGCCTGTCACAGTAGACGGGCAGGAGCAGGAATGGCTCTTGAATTTTAAGAACGAAACCCATAACCATCCAACGGAAATAGAACCTTTCGGTGGTGCCGCCACCTGTCTGGGTGGGGCGATTCGGGATCCCTTATCGGGACGAACCTATGTCTATCAAGCCATGCGTGTGACAGGAGCGGCGGATCCCACCCTGCCTGTAAAGAATACAATGAAAGGCAAGCTACCCCAAAAACGCATCGTTCGGGGGGCGGCACATGGCTACAGCTCTTATGGCAATCAAATCGGTCTTGCCACAGGCTATGTGAAAGAAATCTATCATCCCGATTATGTGGCAAAGCGTATGGAAATCGGCGCAGTTTTGGGTGCGGCGCCAAGGCGAGCGGTGCGGCGTTTGACTTCTGATCCGGGGGATGTGGTGATTCTTCTGGGAGGACGTACCGGCAGAGATGGCATTGGTGGTGCCACAGGTTCCTCTAAGGTACACACGGCAAAATCCATCCGAAGTAGCGGTGCGGAGGTACAAAAAGGCAATCCGCCTACCGAGCGGAAGATTCAGCGACTTTTTCGCAGGGAAGAGGTCTCTTTCCTGATTAAAAAATGCAATGACTTTGGAGCGGGGGGGGTATCTGTTGCCATTGGGGAATTGGCGGATGGACTTCGGATTTTCCTGGATAAAGTGCCGAAGAAATACGCAGGTTTAGACGGAACGGAATTATCTATTTCAGAATCTCAAGAGCGTATGGCGGTAGTGGTCGCTCCTGATGACGTGGCACAGTTTTTAGCTTATGCCAAAGAAGAAAATTTAGAAGCGGTTAAGGCGGCTGTGGTCACGAAAGAACCACGCTTGATCTTGGAATGGCGTGGCAAAGAAATTGTAAATCTTTCTCGCAGTTTCCTTGATACAAACGGCGCACATCAAGAAACCGCAGCAGAGGTTGAAATTCCGGATAAAGAGAACAATTTCTTTGAACAAAAATCCGTTCAGGGAGTGGAAGAAGCCTTAGCAATAGGGGATTTGAAAAAAGCATGGTTACTCACCCTTTCGGACTTAAATGTGTGTTCCCAAAAGGGCTTGGTTGAAATGTTTGATGCCTCTATCGGCGCAGGCAGTGTGTTCATGCCTTACGGTGGGAAATATCAGCTGACCGAAACCCAAGCGATGGCTGCCAAGTTCCCCGTTCTTTCCGGGAAATGTGATGCGGTAAGCCTGATGTCTTGTGGCTTTGACCCCTATTTGTCGGCTTGGAGTCCCTATCACGGAGCCATTTATGCCGTGACGGAATCTGTCGCCCGCATTGTAGCGGCAGGAGGGGATTACGAAAAGATTCGCTTTACCTTCCAAGAATATTTCCGCAGAATGACAGGAGATCCCAAGCGATGGAGTCAACCCCTTGCAGCGCTGCTTGGTGCATACAACGCACAGATGGGCTTTGGTCTGCCATCTATCGGGGGAAAGGATTCAATGTCAGGAAGCTTTCATGACATTGACGTTCCTCCGACCCTTGTTTCTTTTGCGGTTGATGTGGCAAAGGAGGGTGAGTTGATTACACCCGAATTTAAGGCGGCAGGAAATAAAATCGTGAATCTGAAGATTGTCACAGACGAGTATGGACTGCCCGTGTATGAGCAAGTGAAAGCACTCTACGGAGCGATTCACAAGCTGATCTTGGGGGGGGGTATCATTTCCGCTTATGCCCTGGATGGGAAAGGCATGGCGGCAGCTCTAAGCAAGATGGCATTTGGTAATAAATTGGGTGTGACCATTGATGAGAAATCCTGCAAGCAATGTATGTTTTCCCCGCGCATTGGAAATCTGGTGGCGGAGGTGCCTGCGGAACAAGTGGAATTTGTGATGAAATCTATCAATGAGGCTACTATAATCGGTGAAGTAAATGATTTGGGAAAATTCATTTACGGAGAAGTAGAAATCACCATAGAAGAGGCATTAGCGGCATGGACGGGAACCTTGGAGAAAGTCTTTCCTACGAAGTCTGAGGAAGCGGTGCAAGCTGCGGACACCAGATCCGGGGAGGGCAGTTTACAAGATCCCGAGAGGAAAGGAAAATCCATACACAATACCGTATCCGGGGAGAGTAGTTTACAGGGTTTTTCAGCACAGTCTGAAACAGATCTCCCTCTCTACCACGCAGACAGCATTTACATCAGCAAGACCAAAACACCTCGCCCCACGGTTTTCCTCCCGGTATTTCCGGGAACCAACTGCGAATATGACAGCGTAAAAGCCTTTGAAGCGGCAGGAGCAAGAACGGTTGTTCGGGTGTTCCAAAACCAAACCGAAGAGCAGATTAGGGATTCTGTTTCGGCATTTGCCAAGGCTATAGCACAGGCGCAGATTCTCATGTTCCCCGGAGGATTTTCGGCAGGAGATGAACCGGAAGGGAGTGCAAAATTCTTTGCCGCCGCTTTCCGTAATCAAAAGATAGCAGAAGAGGTGAATCAGCTTTTATCGAAACGAGATGGCTTGGTACTGGGCATTTGCAACGGTTTTCAGGCACTCATTAAGCTTGGGTTATTGCCTTACGGAGAAATCCGCCCCCAGACATCGGATTCTCCCACTTTAACCTATAACACCATTGGGCGGCATATTTCAAAAATGGTATATACCAAAGTAGTCAGCAACAAATCGCCTTGGCTAAGTCAGGCAAAGCTTGGGGCAAGTTATTGCAGTCCTGCTTCTCATGGAGAGGGACGTTTTGTCGCACCAAAGGCGGTATTAGATACGCTGATTGCACAAGGTCAGGTGGCGACCCAATATGCAGATAGTCAGGGACAGGTTTCCATGGATGAGGAATGGAATGTCAATGGATCCTATCTGGCAATCGAGGGCATTACAAGCCCGGACGGACGGGTTTTCGGGAAAATGGCTCATGCAGAACGCAAAGGCTCCTCTGTTGCGATCAATATCCACGGAGAGCAGGATATAAAGCTGTTTGAATCCGGGGTGGAGTATTTTCGGTAAATGGTGCATGAGTAAACCTCAATTTACAGAATAAGATTTCGAAAGGACAAGCAATTTTTAGCAGCACTTTATTTACTATAAAACATAAGAATCGAGGAAACCAAATATGGCACTATTAGAACAATGGCGCAAAATCGCCTACAACCAAGAAGCAGACAAAACAGAACTAAAACAATTCTGGGACCGATATTTTGAGAAAGAAAAAGCCATTTACGAGCAATTACTGGAGCAGCCCGATACAGAAGTAAAAGGCAGCGTAGCGGAACTGGCGGAACAATATAATATCGAACTTATGGCAATGGTAGGCTTTTTAGATGGCATTGACGACAGCTTAAAAGCACCAAATCCCATTGAAACCATGGAAGAGGATACCGTTGTCAGCCTTGCCTTTGATAAAGAATTGCTTTATAAAAACATGGTACGGGCAAGCGCAGACTGGCTTTATACTTTGCCGGCGTGGGACAGCATTTTTGATGAAGCAAAAAGAAAAGAATTGTATCAGGAGCAGAAGAAATCAGGCACAATTGTAAAGGAGCAAAGAGTGTATCCAAATGATCCTTGCCCTTGTAACAGTGGGAAGAAATACAAGAAGTGCTGTGGGAGGTTGGCATGAAAATCATGTTAAAGGACGGTTCCATCAAGGAATACGACAGTCCAAAATCTATCTATGAGATAGCAAAAGACATTAACGAAGGACTAGCCAGAACGGCGGCAGTCGGCAAAGTAGACGGAGAAATCAAGGATTTACGTACCGTCATTTCCAAAGATTGTACCCTTATGATCTTGACTGCAAATGAAAAGACGGGACTTTCGGCTCTTCGCCATACCGCCTCTCATGTATTAGCGGAATCGGTAAAACGCCTGTTTCCCCATGTAAAGCTTGCCATTGGACCCTCCATTGATACGGGATTTTACTATGATTTTGACGGCGAACCATTTTCGGCGGCGGATCTGCTTGCCATTGAAAAAGAAATGAAAGCCATCATCAAAAAGGGAGAACGTTTAGAGCGTTTCACCCTAAGCAGAGCAGAAGCCATTGCCTATATGCAGGAAAAGGACGAACCTTATAAGGTGGAACTGATACAGGATTTGCCCGAAGATGCGGAGATTTCCTTTTATCAGCAAGGAGATTTTGCGGATTTATGCGCAGGCCCTCATTTGATGAATACCAAGGGGGTTAAGGCGTTTCATTTGATTTCTTCTTCCATGGCGTACTGGCGGGGGGATTCCAAAAAAGCCCGCTTGCAGCGGATTTACGGTACCGCTTTTGCAAAAAAAGAAGAATTGACGGAATATTTAGCCTATTTGGAACACATAAAGACCCATGACCACAATAAAATCGGACGGGAAATGGGTTTATTTACCACAGCAGACGTGATCGGACAAGGTCTGCCCCTTTTGATGCCCAAGGGAGCTAAGGTGATACAGGCACTGCAACGTTGGATAGAGGATGAAGAGGATAAGAAGCGGGGCTATCTGCGTACCAAGACACCCCTGATTGCAAAATCAGATTTGTATAAGATTTCCGGGCATTGGCAGCACTACAAAGAGGGAATGTTTGTCTTGGGAGATGAGGAAAAAGACGAGGAAGTCTTTGCCCTACGCCCCATGACCTGCCCGTTCCAATACTATATTTATAAGGCCACGCAGCATTCCTATCGGGAGTTGCCCATTCGCTACGGGGAAACCTCTACCATGTTTCGGAACGAAGATTCCGGAGAAATGCACGGATTGACCAGAGTACGTCAGTTTACGATTTCAGAAGGACATCTTATGGTACGTCCGGATCAGGCACAAGAGGAATTATCCGGCTGTCTGGACTTGGCGATTCATTGCTTAACGGTCTTGGGTTTGCACGAAGATGTAAGTTATCGCTTATCCAAATGGGATCCGAATAATCCCGACAAATATTTAGGAGATGCCGATTACTGGGAACATAGTCAGGGAAAGATCAGAAGTCTTTTGACCGAACGGGGCTTGCCCTTTGAGGAAGCAGACGGCGAGGCGGCCTTTTACGGTCCGAAGGTAGACATTCAAGCCAAAAACGTGTATGGCAAAGAGGATACCATGATTACCATACAGTTAGACTGTGCCATTGCGGAGCAGTTTGATTTGTATTATATCGATGAAAGAGGCGAAAAGATTCGCCCATACATCATTCACCGAACCAGCTTAGGCTGTTATGAACGCACCTTGGCATGGCTGATTGAAAAATACGAGGGGCATTTCCCCACGTGGCTTTGCCCTGAGCAGGTGCGGGTACTGCCCATTTCCGATAAATTCAATGACTATGCAAATAAAGTCCTACAGGAATTGCAGGAGCATGACATCTGGGCATCGGCGGACTTACGTTCCGAGAAAATCGGCTATAAAATTAGGGAAAGCCGTCTGCAAAAAGTGCCGTATTTGTTGGTTGTGGGGCAAAAAGAAGAGGAAGAATCTACCGTATCCGTGCGAAGCCGCTATCTGGGAGATGAAGGGGCAAAGCCCTTGACAGAGTTTATTAAGGAGATAGAGGAAGAGATCAGGACGAAAGCGATACGAGTGGTGGAGAGCGATGGGAAGTAAATTGGCTGCGACCGATACAAATACAGCCGCTATCGGCTTTGAGGAAAAGATTTGGGCGGCGGCGGATATTTTGCGAGGCAATATGGATTGTCAAGCACATATGAAAATGTCGTAAGCGTCAAATACAGGCGTACCTTTTCATATAATTGCCATTCTGCTAAAATATAGGCAGGAGGGATTGATATGGAAAAAAGTAAAAAATGTGTGTACTGTGGCACCGAACTACCAGTATCATCACAATTATACAAACGCAAGTACTGCTCGAAATCATGCAAGAACAAATACCGGCTTAGGATAAAAAAGCCTGATGTTCAAACCAAATTGTGGCAGCACGAGTCGGCGGTTTTCGAAAGAGCAATGGAAATGTATTGGAGCGGCATAAGCAGTGCGGCGATTGCCCGAGAACTCGACATACCCGTGGGAACTATGTACAGCTGGGTGCATGATTTCGGAGGTCAGAGAGAACGCGCAAAACCAATACTTTGGTTCAAGGAAAAATCAACCCATATTTGGTCGTTGAAAGAGCGTTTTCGTTTCGCCCAAAATACCGAAGAATGGCAGAGAACATTGCGTGAAAGCACATTATTGAATAGTGAAATCAGCGACACCCAAACAGTTTATCTCATTTGCGGAAAGATTTACGGGCAAAGCGCAGGCAAACTCGGGGCGGTGATTTTTGAGAGTTTGAAAGAAAATCCACGAAACGGAAAAACCTACGCTTTCTGCAATAAATGCGGGAACGCAATCACAACGATTTCGTGGAATGAACCGATTTATCATATCGCAAGATATATCAAAACGCACGGAACATTCCTATGGCCGAGTGAAGAAATAGGCAAGTCGATTGAAATTACAACATCGGAATTTGACCATCTGATTTCTTTGCAAAAATCCAAGAGAATTGCCGAAAAACATTGATTTTATGCAGATTTTATGGTATGATTCAGTTATGAAAAACGACATAGAAACGGTAACGATTCCCAAAACAGAATATGATAATTTTCGTACCCACATCGCCGCACTTAACGCCAAAGTCGAATGGCTGATGGAGCAGTTTCGGCTTTCGCAGCATCGCCGTTTTGGTACATCTTCGGAGAAAAGCACACAAAACGAATTTGAGCAGTTAAATCTCTTTAACGAAGCGGAAATTGCGTCGGATATTCTCGTCCCGGAGTCGGAACTTGTAGAGATAGAACAACATTTCCGCAAGCGCAAGAATATGGTGAATCAGAGTAAATTGCCAAATAATTTACCGATTGAAGTCATAGAACACGACTTGCCCGAGGAAGAACAGATTTGCCCCGAATGCGGAGGTGATTTGCACGTCATCGGGAAAGAAACGCTTCGCCGTGAACTAAAGTTAATTCCGGCGAAAGCGGTCATTATCGAACATGTCCGCAATGTCTATGGCTGCCGGGATTGTGAGAAGGACGAGTGCGGCGTTCCGATTAGGAAAGCTGCTGTTTCTAATTCTGTAGTCAAGGGTGGATTTGCGTCGGCTGAGGCGATTGCACATATTGCAACACAGAAATTTGTGATGGCAGTTCCACTTTACCGCCAGGAGCAGGACTGGAACCGTCAGGGCATAAATTTATCACGGCAAACGATGTCCAACTGGCTGATTAAAGCGACGTTTGACTGGTTGGAGCCTGTTTATGACGTACTCAAGGAAATGCTTTGTTCATGCAAAGTTCTTCACGCTGACGAAACGACCTTGCAGGTCCTCCACGAGTCGAACAAATCCGCCGAAAGCAAGTCCTATATGTGGCTGTATCGGACAAGCGGGGACACCGGCAACTCGATTGTTTTGTACGAGTATCAGCCCGACCGAAAAGCGGAACACCCGAAAGCTTTTCTCAAAAGTTTCAGTGGCTATCTTCACGTCGACGGATACGAAGGGTATCACGATTTATCCGACAATATCAAGATTGTCGGGTGTTTTGCCCATGCCCGCCGAAAATTTGACGAAGCACTAAAAGGGCTTTCAAAAAAAGACCAAGCAGATTCCGTCGCAATGGTGGGCAAAAAGTTTTGCGACAAGTTGTTTGCGCTTGAACGCAATTTTGCTGAATTAACCGCAAATGAACGCTGTGAAAAACGCCGTGAGTTATCGAAGCCTGTTCTTGACGAGTTTTACAAATGGGTAGGAACAATTAACCCGCCACCGAAAACAGGACTTCATGCTGCTCTTGTCTATGTGCGAAATCAGCGCAAATATTTGGAGCGATACCTTAAAGACGGCAGACTTGAGATTAGCAACAACCGCGCTGAGCGCAGTATTAAACCGTTTGTTATCGGCAGAAAAAACTGGCTTTTTGCGAATACCCCGCGCGGAGCGAAAGCAAGTGCGATTCTGTTCAGTATGATCGAAACCGCAAAAGAAAACGGGCTGAACCCATATGAATATCTGACCTATGTTTTCAAAAATGCGCCTAATTGGGACATTTCGGGCAATTTTGAAAAGTTGGACAGGCTGATGCCTTGGAATGTGCCAAATGATTGTAAAGCAAAAAAATGAACCCTCTCGGATTGATGAGAGGGTTTTTGTGCGCCTGTATTTGACGCTTACAAATTTATACCTGTGCGGTTGGAGACCAACAGAGTTTAAGCAGCACTTGCCTCTTTTGGCATCACAAAAGAGAGTGTACGTTCACGCAACCATGACTCTGCCTCATTATTTAACAGTAACAGGTAATACATGCAAGTGCACCACTTCCATCAAAAGACCAACTCATGCCGTTATGTTTTTGTCTTCGTGCAACAATCATATCGTTGGCTTTCTCGACTCTGTTACTTGAAGTGCGCAGATTGAGACTATGTCGCAATCCATAGCAGACAACATGCGGCTTTTTCCTGTTGAGATAGCTTTTTAATTCGCCTAGCCAATAGCTGTTCTTTACAAACTCTGTTCCTCCACTCTATGTAGTTGAAAACGGCTACCCGCTCTACCCCAAAAAATATCCCTCGCTTAAAGCATTTCGGGCAAGCCCCTTCAAGTGCGCCTTGCAGTCAGCAAAAGCGGGCTTCCTGCAAGGAGGGTCTTCCCTTCATTTCGCTCGAAGGTTCTTTTTTAGGACAGAGCGGGTAGCCGTTTTCATGCTGTACTAAGGTGCTATGCCAAGATGACCTCCTGCAAAATCCTCTGTAAAATGAGATAGATGTAAAGCCAGAAAGATTTTCTGCTTCTATAATCTGTGGTGAACACAGAAGGAGAGTGCAAAAGAATGCAGGAAATACGTGCCGTGCAGAGGAATGAACGCATAAAACGGATGAGAGGGGTGACTTTGAAGAAGTGTACTACTTTGAAGTTCTTTAAAGTTGCTTGACTATTGATATTCTAACAATATTTTCCGTCAATGTCAACAAGAAAATCGCGAAAACATGGCTTTGTACTTCACAGAATCATCCGTTTTCACAGCTTGTTATAGCTGATTTCAATTAAGTTGCTTTCTGGCGCATTTTGTCGCCATTACAATGGAGTACACCTCAATTTGTTTTCATAGGGATTCATTTCCATTTTATATAAATCCGGCATCTTCTCAGGATAATATGATTCCAATAGTTCTTTTGCTTTTTCTATTATTGCTTCATCTGTTTTTATCCCAAAATAGATTCCTTTAACATATTCTTTTGCATCAGGATATTCGTTCACCAAATCGCAATGCAGTTCATCCTTGTGATTAATTACCTCACCAATCATTCGCCATTCTTGCTCATACGCCCATTCCTTGCTTTTCACTAATAGCGGGTATGGAGGGAGTATTACTCGATGTTTGTCTTCAGATAAATATTTGCAAAGCAAATCCACGGGGAATTTGATATCATTATAAATAATTGGTTGAATGAAAAAAGGATAATGTTTGCGTCCGTTTCCGGGCAAATCACGAAAGTTGTATTCAACAACAAAACCCGTATGCTCTCTTGAATAGAAACTCCACATTGGCATATTAGAATAGCTCTCGCTAAAGCAACACGCTGTTCTGTTTTTCCTATACATTTCCCGAAGCTTTTCAGCATCTTCGTTTTTGTCTGTTTCCTTTGGCACAGTACAAAGCGAATCGCTCAAATCGTTCCATTTATTTGGGTGATTTAGGCGGATATTTCCACCTATCCAATGCACCCAATATTTATCAAAAGCTCTGTATTTATATAGTTTTGGTGGGCAATATTGTCGGTAACCGAACATCTGAACGCGAGGGTCACCTAAATGATTTTTAGTTCGAAACGATTCTACAGCTTTGTTCGAAATTTCTTCGTTTTCATTTATAAACTCGCACAGATTTTTTTCTAACCAGTTTTTATATTCTTCAGACTCACTCATATTATATACCCCCAAACAACTTGTTCTCCTCTCCTATAAACAATAGAAAAATTATTCTATCTTACCTGTCGCCATATCAAAAGTTGCATCAAATGTGGTGAGAACGATAATATCATCATCACTTTTAGGATTGTGACGCATATCATAAAACCATTCGTTGTACTTCTGCATTCGGTCATCAATTGCCTTAGTTGCAGGCGCAAATAAAGCAGCATATTCTATCTACGTTTGATTTCCTTCGTTTGCAACCTGAATCATTGCAGAGAGATACTGATAATATAGTTCCGTGTCAACGCATCATTCATAAAATCAAGATTTTCACGACTATATTTCTTATACACCTTGTCACTAACAAGATATTTGGTTAAATCCGTTTTATAGTCAAGTGTTATCAATACTTTTTGAACTTCCTTTATGCAATTTTTACCAACAACTACAAGTCGTGCTTTCGCACTTTCCCTCATGCCATGGTAGTTTACGGCTCCATCATATGTTTCTTGATATAATTTATCAAATTCCTCTTGTGTAAATAATAGCGTATCTTCCGCTTCAACTGGCGTTTGTGTGGTGATTTTTTCTATTGATTGGGCATCGGGTTTACTTGTTTGCGTTGCACCGTTAACTTTCTCTTGCTCATAAAGCGTTATTGCTTTTTCCAATAGTGCATTGACATCTGCGTTATCTGGAGCAAACTTTAATAATAAATTTGCAAAATGCAGGGTATCATCTTTTGAAAGTGATTTGTAGACATCATTACCCCAAAAAACAGGCATGAGGTTTACTTCTTTGGTTTCTATGTATTTACCGTTTGCATCAATAAAGATAATATCAAAAGCAAAACAACTTTCATCTGGTTCATCACTTGTCTTTTTTAGTTCGGTAATGATTGTGTATTTAGCTGAACTCATGCTTTTCTTATGCGAAACTCTCATATTAAAAGGTTGCAAGTGGTGTTGATGTTTCGTCAATGCCGCTAATCGTAATTTTATTGGTAATATTTTCGGTAATCGTTTTATTCGTAGAGAATGGAAAATCCTGACAAAAGCACAAAAGCTGCTAAACACAAGCCAACAACTTGTGTCCACCTTTGCGTATCCTTTTTTTCTAAACGCCAGCACAACAAATGCCAACACTATCGCAATAAAGATAAAACCAACAACAATATTGATAACAAAACCTACAGAAGAAAAAAGTGCCAACGGAATGCTCATTATTCCAAATACGCTTAATTTCTTCTTCGACTGTGACCGTGGTGCAAAATTAGTAGGCTGATTAAGTAGCGATTGCTGGTAGTTATAGGGGTATTGCGACGCATAAATAGGCGGTTCAACTTGAAAAATCTCATTCTACCGCTTAGTTAGTCATCGGAACAAGTTGAACAGACGCATTTTCCATACTGCTTAACATTATTTTCGCACCGCAACGAATATCTACATTTTCTAGTTTTTGCTTGAAATCAAGATAGGGGTTTGACTTTTCGGACATGTACTCACTTACTGTTTCACCGGCATTATAGATTATAATCATGAGCTGTCCGTCCATAGCCTCAATGTTATACAATCCATATGGGAAATCAACCCCTGCTACATACTCGTCCGCACGACCATCCAAAATAACCGGTTCAAGAGTTTGTTGATATGCAATTTTTTCCTCTGCAATCTTATCAGAAATAGCTCCGATAGATCCAAGTTGCACAACTTCGCAGTTTTTCATTGTAATGCCTAAATCGCCACCGTCGCTGATTGTTCCTTGAACAGCCACAAAATCACCCTTTTTAATCTCTGCAAGTGTATCTTTGCTGATACCATAAGCAGATACATTAGCCCAAGAATATGTGGCTCCCGTTCCAAAATTCAAATAATACTCGGAACCAAAAATCGAAGTATCTACTTCTATCGCCGTTCCCCAAACGATAACTTTTTTATTTTTCCATTGCTTATCTGCCGCTAATTCGTTATATTCATAATCGGTTGTAATCACAGCACAATCAACTATTTCCGCTTCCGTAGTCGTGGACGTTGGTGCCGTGGACGTTGGCATTGAGGGTGTGGTATATGCGTTGGCGATGTTTTTTATTATTCCATGGACACCATAAATAATCCCCGCAAATGCAAGTATAAAAACTATCACATTAAATGCTTTTTTCATTCTCAATTTCTCCTTGTATAATAAGTTTATCGCCAATTAAAACAGGCTATGGACTTATTCTTTTTTATGATATAGATTGGAAATATTCTTTTCAATCCAAGAAACTATCTTCTATAAACATCAGACATTTTTTCACATCTATATCGTTAATAGGCGTATCTTTGTCTAAAGAACTGCTTCTCCTTTTGTGGTTGGATTTTTTTTGTTGTGGTAAAATTTTATAGTGATGAATAAAACGACAACTATAAAAATTGCCAACGACACATACTGTGAGGTGGAAAATATCCCGAATTTTCCGCGAACGAAATCACCTCTGAAAAACTCTATAATAAACCTCCATACAGAATATGCCAATAAATAGGTTGCTACACAAAGTCCCGTTTGTTTGCTGCGAATAAATAGGACAGTCAAAACACCGCCGAGTAGGAACAAAAATGCAGATTCTATAATAGGAATATTCAGCAAAGGTATTCCGGGAGGAGCCACCAAAGAATAGTCCGGGTATATTATCGCAAGGGGGTTGTTTGCTGTCACTTCGGTACCGTAGCAGCAGCCACCGAAATAACAGCCTATTCTTCCGAGCGCATGAGCAAATGCCACAGGAGCAGCAAATAAATCCAAATACTGCATTGTGGATAGCTTATATTTTCGAGTGAATATATAAATCCCCAATAAACCACCGAGCAAGCCACCATAAAACACATACTCACCAAATAAGTATGTGAAGAACTGTTCCACCGTTTCCTTTTTCCAAAACTCAATATTCAAAAATACGAACGGTAGTTTTGTCAGTGTCCGAAAAAGAACTGTACCGGCAATAGCAAAAGCAACGCTGTACAGAAACACATATGTGCAGTCAGAATAGTTCGCTTTCCCTTTGTGTTTTGCCAACAGCACGACCACAAGGAATGCAACTATAAATCCCGACAACATCATTACGCCGTAGGTTCCAAGTCGAAACCCAAATACCTTTATAAATGGATTCACAAATTGCCCCAATCATTTGTAGTGCGGAGTGAGTCACATTCCACACTACAAATTGTGATTTAGTATCAATAATACATGCTACCGATTGTCCCGAGCGCACAAAGTGTACCTGAGCATAGGACGACAAGCAGTACAGCCCATGCCAATGCGATAATACTGAGAACGAGTCCGGCAGTAGCCATTCCATTGGTTTGACCAACAGTAGCCGCATCTTTTTTTGCTGATGCACCCAAAACCAAACCGACTATAGCCAAGACAATTCCGCCGTAGGGAACTACCAGTGCGCATATACCAAGTACAAGCGATGCAATTGATTTTCCTTTTCCGGGAACTTCGTTGTTCATGATTTTCCTCCTCATTTTTTCTCAAAAAGTGTTATTTATCGTAAATCTTTTTCAACTACTTTACCAGTAGAGTCTCTTGTTTCGTCGCCAATAATATTATTGATGATACGAACAAAGCTACCACACCGATAATCAGAACTATGTTGCTGATTCCAATGCCAACTCCCAATGCAACTACATCCATGCGTGTAAGCAAAACCGCAAAAACTCCGATAATCAGACTGCAAATCAAGCTGAAAACACCTGTAAGCTTTTTGATTTTACTTGTCACAAGAGTTATCAAAGCGAAAATAGCCGAAACTGCACCAATACCTATGACGGCTTTTTCGAGAAAACCGTAGAATCCTCCAATATACTGTATAGTTTCAACCAAAGGTGCATTTCTTGGAAGAAAGGTGCTTACTATTGATATAATAGCTGATATAAAAACAAAAACAGCAGCCGTTTTTTTCATGATAGTATACCCTTACCTTTCTTTTAGGAGACTTCGCTCACTGCTTCATTCAGTTACCTCCGAGGAAACAGTGTATTTTACCGCTTCAATCAGTACCATGTCGCATAATCCCTTATTTCAAACTTTTCAAAGTTTCCTCAAATCCATCTGTAACTTCTTTCAGACCATCACGATACGATATTAAGAAGTCAACGAGCGAATCTTTGCCCATTAACGGAGCGTTTCCAAAACTTTCATACATTTTCTTCTGGCTTTCGAAGGCGTCATCGTATTGCTGTTTCATAGAAGCGAAATTTTCTTCGCTATAAAGCAACGTGCCTTTGACTGCTAATTCATAATTAGCAAAATAATCTTCTATAATTTTTCTATACATTGCCAAATAATCCGGGTATGTTTTTATAGACTTAATTGTTTCATCTGACACATCTTGTGGCGAGAAAACACCGCCTGGTTCATTAGCATCATTCGTGTTTGCGGTTTCAGACTCCTCTGACGGTACTGAGTTTGGCACATTCGTGTTTACGGTAGTTTCGTCACTCGGCGCATTTGAAAGAATTCCTCCGGTGGAAGACTTTATTTTTTTATATTCCACTCCGCTAATTATAACACTATCGGATTCTTTGTCATAAATCCCTGTCATTTTTTCTTCGTCATCGTTTACGAAAGTAATTACATCATCTTTCATTTTGAACGGAATTGCAAAACCGTTCATCTTGACGTGGTTTCCGTGAACTGCAAAAACAAATCGGTATCTACAGCAAAACCCGCTCTGTCCATAAGGCTTATGTTGAAATCAAAAATACAAAAAAGAAAGCAGTATTTTTCGAGGATAACCGTTCAAACATCACACTTCACAAAGCGGCGAAACAGCATTTTGATTCCTTGCATCTTGGTGGGAAGTTGCCGTCAATTGCATCGTTGAAACAAGAATGGGCGACGCTTGATAGCGAACGAAAATCCCTGTACAAAGGGTATAAGGAACTGAAAGAAAAATACGTTACGCTTGGAACGGCAGAGGCGAACGCCCGCCATATACTTGGCATTGCCGATGACGGACACTATTTCGGCAAAGAGGAACAAAAAAGACCTCAAAATCCCCATGATTATGGAGCAAAGTGATTTCATTTTTTCTTTCCGCACAGCGGCGAAGCCGTCAAAGCAGACCGCAGAGCGGGATTAAAAAATCGGGCGGCTTGTCCGCCGATTTTAGCAGGGGTTTGGGGTCGGTCAGCCCCCAACAAGCGTCAGAGGAACGCATATTCCGATAGGGATATGCAGTCATCTGACACTGCTTGCCAAAACGAATTTTGGTATTTTTGAGTTCGTGAACGTATTAAG
>BNZC01000001.1 GCA_026000755.1 Clostridia bacterium | reverse complement strand
AATTTAAGTCTGGCATGATGCTTCTCCTTCTCAAAGAAAATTTCCCAGATTAAATTCTACCAGAAATCCGTTCCAGATTAAATTCCACATCAAATTCCATAGTGGAACTTACTTTGGGAATTAACAAGGCATTTTCACTTACACGAAGGCTTTTTTAGGGATTGCATTTGCAAGCATCTTATGCTAAAATTGAGGAAAGAATATTTCTAACACAACCCACTTCAAAAGGAGCTTATTTATGCGAAACAGCGGAATCTTAATGCACATCTCTTCGTTACCATCCCCCTACGGAATCGGAACAATGGGAAAGGAAGCCAGATCTTTCGTGGATTTTCTCGTTCAGTCGGCTCAAAAATACTGGCAGGTGTTGCCTCTTTGCCCCACAGGCAACGGCGATTCCCCCTATCAGTCTTTTTCCGGATTTGCGGGAAATCCCTATTTTATTGATTTGGATTATTTATGCGAAGAAGAATTACTGACGAAAGAAGAGTGCGAATCCTTCGTTTTCGGTACAAGTGATAAAGAAGTGGACTACGGTGCATTATACGAGAACCGTTATCCATTATTTCATAAGGCTTTTGCACGTTTCAAGAAAAATATTCCGGAAGATTTTCATGCTTTTTGCGGGAAACAGGAGGCATGGCTTTCGGATTATGCCTTGTTTATGGCATTAAAGGATAAACATGAGGGTGTGGCATGGAGCAAATGGGAAAAGGACTTGAAAACCCGTGAACCACAAGCCATAGCAGAAGCGAAAGAGGAATTAAAAGAAGAAATCTGTTTTTGGCAAATGCTTCAGTACTTCTTTTATAAACAGTGGTTTGCCTTAAAGGCCTATGCAAATAGAAGTGGTGTTGAAATCATAGGCGATGTGCCGATTTACGTGGCGGGCGACAGTGCCGATGTATGGGCGGATCCCGCTCAATTTTACTTGGATGACAACTTGGATCCTATTGATGTGGCAGGCTGTCCACCCGATGCTTTTACCGCAGAAGGGCAGTTATGGGGCAATCCGCTGTTTCGTTGGGATACCATGAAAGAGGATGGATTTGCCTGGTGGAAGAAACGTATTGCCCATATGTCCGTTCTCTATGACGTGATCCGCATTGACCATTTTCGGGGATTTGATTCCTATTATGCCATTCCCTACGGCTCGGTAAATGCAGTACGGGGAGAATGGCGTACCGGTCCGGGAATGGATTTATTCACCGCATTAAAAGAGGGCTTGGGGGACTTGAACATTATTGTGGAGGATTTGGGATTTTTAACCCCCTCTGTTCTTCAATTAGTAGCGGACAGCGGATTTCCCGGCATGAAGCTGATGCAGTTTGCATTTGACAGTAGAGACGGCGATTACTTGCCTCATAATTATCAAAAGCATTGCGTGGTCTATACCGGTACCCATGACAATGATACGATTTTAGGTTGGCTTAAGAGTGCTTCAAAAGAAAGTGTGGCCTATGCGAAAGAATATATGTGCTTGAATGAGGAGGAGGGCTATCATTGGGGCATGATGCGTACTGCTTGGGCAAGTGTAAGCAATCTTGCCATTGTGACCATGCAGGATGTGTTGGGGCTTTCCGGGGAGGCACGGATGAATGTACCATCAACCCTTGGTGGCAACTGGATGTGGCGTATGGAGCAAGGCGGAGCGACGGATGACTTAGCTAAGAAGATTAAGCAATATATGAATACGTATGCACGAGTGCCTCGGTAGGGGAGAGCAGATGTAGTAGTCTAAAAAGGAAAATAAATCAATATAGGAATATTTATGTGTTGGTACCACCCCGGCAAGGGTAGTTGCCTAAAGCGGAAGTCCTTTTCTATTAAGGGCTTCCGTTTTAGGTTGTGTAATATATTACAGGAAGCAAAGTACACTGCCTATAATCAAGATTTACAGGGCAAAGAACGACCCTCTTACCGAAACTACGTTTCGATAAGCATATTTTCTCGGAAATGAAAAGATATTACAAAAAAATTAAATATTTTAGATAAAATTGCAAAAATCCTCTTGACGGCGTAACGTCTTAGTGATATAATAACATTTGTTGAACAGAACTTGAACAGTTTATGAACAAAATGACAGGAATCATGAAGAAACATGAAAATATCCTGACAAAGTGCATTTACAAATCAAAACGCATTTACAAGCAAGAAAACAACAAAGATAAAACAGCCTAGGGAGGAACACACACAATGAAGCACCACGCAGTGAAAAAGCACACGAAGAACAAATTTGGATTCGCTTTGGTTTCTGTTTTTGCAGCAGGAACGCTTTTCCTTACAACACCATCCTTTACTACTTATGCAGCAGGTCCAAGCGCAGGAGTTATGGCGGTATTAGATGGAGTGCTAGAGGAAAACCCGGTGCCGAATACCACTACGAATGATTTGCCTGTCACCTCTACACCGGAAGATGCCGCTGCTCCGGAAGAGACAGCAGTTGATTTGTTTGGATATACAAACCTTGGTATTGCAAATGTGGCGGATTATGTGAATATTCGCTCCGGGGCAGGAGAGGGTCAGGCGGTAGTAGGAATCCTTCCTGCAAATGCTGCGGCTGAGATTTTGTCAGCAGAGGGAGATTGGTCACAGATTCAATCAGGCGGTATTACAGGATTTATAAAGAGTGAGTTTCTTTTAACAGGAGATGAAGCAGCGGCAAAAGCACAGGAACTAAAGCGTACCGTAGCAGTAGTTCATGGAAGCGGCATTTGCGTAAGAACCGAACCTAGCACAGAAGCTTCCCTTTATGCCAGTGTTTCCGAGGGCAGACAGCTTGATTTTGTAGCTCAGGAAGGTGATTGGGTCAAGGTCAGCCTTGACGGCAAAGAGGAATATATACACAGCGATTATGTGACCGTAGAAACGATTTTACCAACGGCTGAGAAAGTGCAAGCACCCGCAGAGAAAGAGAAAAAGGATGAAAGCAGTTCCAATACAAGGTCAAGTCTCATAAGCTATGCGAAGCAGTTTGTAGGCGGCAAGTATGTATGGGGTGGTACCACCTTAGGAAAAGGCGTGGATTGTTCCGGATTTACCATGCGGATTTTTGAGAAATACGGCGTGAGCCTTCCTCATTCTTCCAGAGCACAGGCAGGTTACGGCAAGAAAATCAGTGCATCCGAAGCACAGCCGGGAGATTTGTTCTTCTATGCAAGTGGTGGCACCATTGACCATGTTGCTATTTATATCGGGGGAGGGCAGATTGTACACGCAAGTTCCGCCAAGACAGGAATTAAGATTTCAAGTGCTTTTGGACGTAGCCCTGTTGCGGTAAGAAGAGTGTTGAATTAAGAATTGTGTCTTAGATTAAAACACTCTTAGTAAAACACTGATAAAATTGGCTGAACTTTGTTCGGTCAATTTTAGCTAGTGAAGTTAAAAAAACAGTTTACAAGATTTGTTTCTTATGTTATACTGTTACTGTTCAGCGGGAAAATGCTGAACAATAACGATTATGTACGCAAATCGCAAAAAGACGATTTGGCACATGAAGCTAGCCCTTATTCGGTAAACGGAGGCTCCAACCTTTACTTAATAAGTGGCAGTCAAAAAGAAAAGGAGGTTATCAGCCATGATAACAACAGAGAAGAAGAAAACCATCATTGCCGAGTATGCAAGAACAGAGGGAGATACCGGTTCTCCGGAAGTACAGATTGCCATTTTAACGGCACGTATCAACGAGTTAAACGAGCATTTAAGAGAACACGCAAAGGATCATCATTCCAGAAGAGGACTTCTTAAAATGGTAGGTCAAAGAAGAGGATTATTGGCATACCTGAAGAAAAGCGATATTGAGCGTTATCGTTCTTTGATTGAGCGTTTGGGAATCAGAGGAATCAAATAGTTTTTGTTTCGTAAAGAACAGGACTGAATAAGTAACAGAAAATAGAGCGGTTTACCGCTCTATTTTTAAGATGGAAAGTAGAACACACGCCAATCGGCGAAGAAGAAAGGGATAGGTAAACAAATATGTATCGAAGTTTTTCAATGGAACTTGCAGGAAAGACCCTTACCGTAGACATCGGGAGAGTAGCGGCACAGGCCAACGGAGCGGCATTTATGCACTATGGGGATACCACAGTACTTTCTACTGCCACCGCATCGGACAAGCCCCGAGACGGTATTGATTTCTTTCCGTTAAGTGTAGAATATGAAGAAAAATTATACTCCGTAGGGAAGATCCCAGGAGGATTCAACAAAAGAGAGGGCAAGGCTTCGGAAAATTCCGTTCTGACTTCCCGTGTTATTGACCGTCCCATGCGTCCTTTATTTCCAAAGGATTATCGCAACGATGTAACCGTGAGCAATCTGGTACTTAGCGTAGATAGCGAGTGTCGCCCGGAAATCGTGGCAATGATTGGTTCTTCCATTGCAACCAGTATTTCCGATATTCCCTTTGCAGGACCTTGTGCCATGACACAGGTGGGGATTATTGGTGGTGAGTTTGTCATCAATCCCAATCAGGAGCAATGGAAGAACGGGGATTTGACTCTGACCGTTGCCTCAACCGCCGAGAAGGTAATCATGATTGAAGCGGGAGCCAATGAGGTAACCGAGGAGAGGGTCTTAGAAGCGATTTACCTTGCCCATGACCTGAATCAGGAAGTGATTGCATTTATCAATAAGATTGTGGCGGAACTTGGAAAAGAAAAGCATTCCTACACCAGTTGCAGCGTTCCCGAAGAATTGTTTACAGCTATCAAAGGAATTGTTCCACCCACTCAGATGGAAGAGGCGGTATTTACCGATGAGAAGCAGGTGCGTCAGGAAAATATACGGGGCATTACCGAGACCCTAAAGACTGCCTTTGCCGATAAGGAAGAGTGGTTGTCCCTGCTACCGGAAGCAATTTACCAATATGAGAAAAAGACCGTGCGAAAAATGATTTTAGAGGATCACAAACGTCCGGATGGTCGTAAATTAAATCAGCTACGTCACCTTGCGGCGGAAATTGATTTGATTCCTCGGGTACATGGTTCTGCTATGTTTACCAGAGGGCAAACACAGATTTGTGACATTGTTACCCTTGCGCCTTTGTCGGAGACACAGCGGGTTGATGGATTAGATGATAATGAAGTAAGGAAACGCTATATGCACCATTATAATTTTCCCTCATATTCCGTTGGGGAAACAAAGCCAAGCAGGGGTCCCGGTCGTCGTGAAATCGGTCATGGAGCATTGGCGGAGCGTGCATTGATTCCGGTATTGCCCAGTGAAGAAGTGTTCCCTTATGCCATCCGTGCGGTTTCGGAAACTTTTGAATCCAACGGCTCTACTTCTATGGCATCTACTTGCGCTTCCGCTTTGGCATTGATGGCGGCAGGTGTTCCCATCAAGAAAGCTGTTGCAGGTATTTCCTGTGGATTGGTTACAGGGGATACGGATGAAAATTATGTACTGCTGACGGATATTCAGGGCTTAGAAGATTTCTTCGGTGACATGGACTTTAAGGTGACAGGTACAAGAGATGGTATTACCGCCATCCAGATGGATATCAAGATTCACGGGCTGACCAAATCCATGGTAGAGGGTGCCATTGCCCGCACCAGGGAAGCACGATTTACCATTTTAGACGTAATGGAAAGTGCCATTGCAGCACCGCGAGCGGAGGTTGCGACATTTGCACCGAAAATCATCCAGGTACAGATTGATCCCTTAAAAATCGGTGATGTGGTAGGACAGCGCGGAAAAACCATCAATGCCTTGGTGGAAAGAACCGGCGTTAAGATTGATATTTCCGATACAGGGGCAGTATCCATCTGCGGAACAGATAAGGCAGGCATGGACGAAGCGGCCAGACTGATTGAGATTATTGTGACGGATTACAAAGAAGGTCAGCTGTTGACCGGAAAAGTAGTCAGCATTAAGGATTTCGGAGCATTTATCGAATTTGCTCCCGGCAAAGAAGGCATGGTTCACATTTCAAGGATTTCCAAAGAACGCATAGAAAAGGTGGAGGATGTGCTAAGCTTAGATCAGGTGGTGACGGTTGTGTGCCTTGGTAAGGATAAGATGGGACGGATGAGTTTTAGTATGAAGGATGTCAAGCGGTAAAGTTTCCAAACAAATGAAAAAGAGCGACCCACGTGACGGCGTGGACAGCTCTTTTTTCTTTAACTTTTTTCGGAATCCAAATCTATCCGGTAATGCGATTTACCGCCTTTGACAAGCGAGAAACCTTTCTTGCGGCGTTGTTCTTGTGATAAACGCCTTTGATTCTTGCCTTATCAATTTCAGAAATTGCAGAAAGCAACGAGACCTTTGCAGTTTCTTTATCCTGCGAATGAATCGCAGCATCTACCTTCTTTACAGCAGTCTTTACCTTTGAACGGATGGACTTATTACGAGCATTCCTAATTTCAGCTACCTTAATTCTCTTTTTTGCAGATTTGATATTTGCCAAATCATACACCTCCTGTCGCATAGTTTTCTATTTGTTCTGATTTGATGCTTTCCTAAAAGCCGGACACGGACGTTCTAATGGAAACATACCTGTTTATTCTAGTCCAAAATCCGGTTTCTGTCAAGGGTTTTTTGAAGTTTTTCACGCCAAAAGTACGAAAACATTACGATTCAAGCGCAAGCCGTCAGCACTTCACAAAAAATACATAAAAAATCCGAAAAAACCCATTGACAAACCGAAAAAACCATGTTATTCTATTTACAGATGTTAGCACTCTAACAAGTTGAGTGCTAACAATCGAGGAGCAGGAGATATGGACTTAGACGAAAGAAAGAAAAAAATCTTAAACGCAATCATAAAAAATTATCTGGAAACAGGAGAGCCTGTAGGTTCCAGAACCATATCGAAATACTCTGATTTGGCACTTAGTTCGGCAACCATCCGAAATGAGATGTCCGATCTGGAGGAACTGGGCTATATTATGCAGCCCCATACCTCCGCAGGGCGAATCCCTTCCGATAAAGGCTACCGCTTTTTTGTGGATCAGCTGATGATGGAAAAGGATAGGGAAGTTTCTAAGATGCAGGAATTTATCATAGAGCGAACCGAACGCATGGAACAGGTATTAAAACAGGTGGTCAGAACACTTGCCACGAATACCAACTATGCCACCATGATTACGGCACCATCTTATGGTCGTAACCGCCTGAAATTTATTCAGCTTTCTCAAGTGGATGAAGAGCAACTGTTGGCAATCATTGTGCTGGAAGGGAATATTGTAAAAAATCGCATTCTTACAATTGATACACCCCTTGATAGTGAAACCCTGTTAAAGCTCAATTTCTTGCTGAATACCAGTCTAAATGGCCTGACTGTGGAAGAGATTAACCTTTCCATGATTGCAAAATTAAAGGAACAGGCGGGAAATGAGTCGGCTCTTATGGCGGAAATCTTGGATGCCGTGGCAAAATCCGTTGCGGAAAGCGAGGATCTTGAAGTCTATACCGGTGGTGTGACAAATATTTTCAAATACCCGGAATTGAGCCGATCTGAAAAAGCCAGTGAATTGATTTTGGCATTAGAGGAAAAACAGCAGTTGGCGGGACTTGCCAGACAAAATCTAACAGGCGAGGAAGAAACCGGGATTCAAGTCTATATCGGTGATGAATCGCCCTTAGGAACCATGACAGATTGCAGTATTGTGACGGCGAACTATGAATTGGGAGAGGGTTTGCATGGAACAATCGGCATTATAGGACCAAAACGCATGGATTATGAAAATGTGGTGGATAATCTAAAAACCTTAAAGCGGCAGTTAGACTTGGTGTTTCGTCCGCCAAAGGAGTAGAGATTAAGCTGTTCAGAAAATATCTTAGAGAAAGAGAGGGTTACGCAAGAGTGCCGGAAGAAAAGAAAGTTTCTGCTACCGAAGAATCGGTAAACAATTTACCAAATGCGGAGCAGGAGAATAACAAAGAATCCCAACAAAATAAACAAAATCAAACAAGCGAACCTGCAAACCAAGCAGCAACAGAACCTGACAAGGAAGCAACGGAAACCTTAGATACAGACTTAGGGGAAGAAAAAACAGCCTCGGAGGATACAGCGGGCGAAACAGAAACAACCGAATCCCCAAAGGAATCCGCCGGAGAAAAAAAAGGAATGTTTGGAAAGAAAGAAAAAAAGGATAGAGCAGCAGAGCAAATCGCAGAATTAAATGACAAGGTAAAACGCCAGATGGCGGAGTTCGATAATTTTCGGAAGCGGACAGAGAAAGAAAAGTCCCAAATGTACGAAATCGGAGCCAAAAGTGTCATTGAAAAAATTCTTCCGGTGGTAGATAATTTGGAGCGAGGGCTTGACGCAGTACCCAAGGAGGCAAAGGAAGACCCCTTTGTCCAAGGCATGGAAAAGATTTACAAGCAGTTTTTAGATGAACTGTCGAATATTGGGGTAAAACCCATAGAGGCAGTAGGCGAAGCATTTAATCCGGATTTACACAATGCCGTTATGCAGGTAGCACATGAAAGCTACGAATCCGGGACGGTAGCACAAGAGTTGCAAAAAGGATACACCTATCGGGATAGTGTCGTAAGGCACAGTATGGTAGGGGTTGTAGAATAAAAATCAGAAAGCGAGGAAACAACAATGGGTAAAATAATCGGTATTGACTTAGGAACAACAAACAGCTGCGTAGCAGTAATGGAGGGCGGAAAGCCCGTGGTAATCTCAAATACAGAGGGAGCAAGGACGACACCGTCTGTTGTAGCATTTACAAAGGATGGGGAACGTCTGGTAGGAGAACCTGCAAAACGTCAGGCAGTTACCAATGCGGATAAGACCATTTCCTCTATTAAAAGGGAGATGGGTACCGACCACAAGCAGGCAATTGACGACAAGAAATACTCCCCACAGGAGATTTCCGCTATGATTCTGCAAAAATTAAAGGCAGATGCGGAGAGCTATTTGGGTGAAAAAGTAACGGAAGCAGTCATCACCGTTCCTGCTTATTTTAACGATGCACAACGTCAGGCAACCAAGGATGCGGGTAGGATTTCCGGCTTAGATGTAAAACGTATCATCAACGAGCCAACCGCCGCCGCCTTAGCCTACGGCTTGGACAACGAAAAAGAACAGAAAATCATGGTTTATGACCTTGGGGGGGGTACCTTTGATGTATCCATCATTGAAATCGGCGAGGGTGTCATTGAAGTATTGGCAACTGCCGGGGACAACCGCTTAGGCGGCGATGATTTTGACCAGAAAATCACAAACTATATGTTGGCGGAATTTAAGAAATCAGACGGCGTAGACCTTTCCAATGATAAAATGGCCTTGCAACGCTTAAAAGAAGCGGCGGAGAAGGCGAAAAAGGAATTGTCCTCCGCAACCACAACCAATATCAATTTGCCCTTTATTACAGCCACAAACGAAGGGCCCAAGCACTTTGACCTTAATTTAAGCAGAGCAAAATTTGACGAATTGACGCATGATTTAGTAGAAAGAACCGTAGTTCCCGTACAGAGTGCCTTAAAGGATGCGGGCTTAAACCCCTCTGACTTGGGACAGGTGCTGTTAGTGGGCGGATCCACCCGTATTCCCGCCGTGCAGGATAAAGTGAAACAGCTGACAGGTGGCAAAGAGCCAAGCAAGACCTTAAATCCGGACGAGTGCGTAGCACTTGGAGCTTCCATTCAGGGCGGAAAGCTTGCAGGAGATGCAGGCGCAGGAGAAATTCTCTTACTTGACGTAACTCCATTGTCATTGTCCATTGAAACCATGGGCGGCGTTGCGACACGTTTGATTGAGAGAAACACCACCATTCCTACAAAGAAGAGCCAGACTTTCTCTACGGCGGCGGACAATCAGACCGCAGTTGACATCAACGTAGTACAGGGAGAACGTCAGTTCGCAAAAGATAACAAGTCCTTGGGACAGTTCCGTTTGGACGGAATCCCACCTGCACGCCGTGGTGTACCACAGATTGAAGTGACCTTTGATATTGATGCCAACGGCATTGTAAATGTATCCGCTAAGGATATTGGCACAGGCAAGGAACAGCACATCACCATCACCGCCGGAAGCAATATGTCCGATTCCGATATTGATAAGGCAGTAAGAGAAGCGGCAGAATTTGAGGCGCAGGACAGAAAACGTAAGGAAGCGATTGATGCCAGAAATGATGCAGATTCTTTTGTATTCCAGACCGAAAAGGCCTTAGAAGAAGCAGGAGAGGGTCTGGATGCGGCAGATAAGGCGGCGGTAGAAGCAGATATCAAGACCTTAAAGGATTTACTGGAAGCGAATCCAAATGCAGAAGATTTGACAGAGGATCAGGTAGGCGAACTTAAGGCTGCCAAAGAGAAGCTGACCGAAAGCGCACAGAAAGTATTTGCCAAGATGTACGAGCAAGCACAGGCGGCAGGTGCAGCAGGTGGTGCAGGTCCTGATATGGGAAGTCAAGGAGCAGAAGGCGACACCTATGCTGCAGGTGCAGATGATGTGGTAGATGCAGATTATAAAGAAGTATAATGCACGAACTTAGTTGAGCGAACATCAAAAATATAGCTGCAATCAGGAGCAAGGCGAAGCCTTGCTCCTACTGTGGCGTTTGAGGGGATGATAGAAAATGGCGGATCAAAAAAGAGATTATTATGAAGTACTTGGAGTAGATAAAAATGCAGATGATGCGGCCTTAAAAAAGGCATACCGTGCCTTGGCAAAGCAATACCACCCGGACATGAATCCCGGCGATGCAGAGGCAGAAAAGAAGTTTAAGGAAGCCTCTGAAGCATATGCCGTACTAAGTGACCCGGAGAAAAAGCAGAAATACGACCAGTTTGGTCATGCGGCCTTTGACGGTGGCGCAGGAGGAGCAGGTGGTTTTGATTTCTCAGGTATGGATATGGGAGATATTTTCGGTGACATTTTCGGGGATATTTTCGGCGGCGGAAGACGGCGAGGGCCAAGCAACGGGCCGGTACGAGGGGCAAGCCTTCGGGCAGTTGTGCGAATTAGCTTTGAAGAGGCTGCCTTTGGCGTGGAAAAAGAGATTGAAATTACCCTAAAGGACGATTGCGCCACTTGTCACAGCACAGGAGCAAAACCGGGAACCACTCCCGAAACCTGTAGCAAATGCGGTGGAAAAGGGAAGGTGGTATACACCCAACAGTCCTTATTTGGCATGATGCAAAATGTGCAGACCTGCCCGGACTGCCACGGCAGCGGCAAGATGATTAAGGACAAATGTCCGGATTGTCGGGGTACAGGTTATATTTCCAATCGGAAAACCATTAAAGTTGCGATTCCTGCCGGGATTGACAACGGACAGAGTGTGCGGATTCGTGACAAGGGGGAACCCGGCACAAACGGTGGGCCAAGAGGCGATCTTTTGGTTGAGGTGAGCGTGACCAGACACCCCATTTTCCAGAGGCAGGATATGAATGTGTTTTCCAGTGCACCCATTTCCTTTGCCCAAGCGACACTAGGAGGTGAAGTGCGAATCAATACCATAGACGGCGACGTGGTGTATGAAGTGAAACCGGGAACGCAGACGGATACCAAGATTCGCTTAAAGAGCAAAGGGATTCCTTCTCTGCGAAACAAATCCATTCGGGGCGACCATTATGTGACTTTGGTGGTTCAGGTGCCGACGGGCTTAAGCGGCGAAGCAAAGGAAGCCTTGCGGCAGTTTGATGCGGTAAGCGGTGCTACCTTAACGCCTGTTTCCGGTGGTAAGACAGAAGAAAAGCCTACCAAACGTAAGGGCTTTGGCAGGAAGAATAAGGATGAGTCGTAAATAGAAAAACTGTGCTATCAAACTGTAACTATTTTGTATAGAAAGAATAAAGACGAATCATAAGTAGAAAAGATGTATCTGTCAAAATGTAAACGTTTTGGCAGGAAGAATAAGGATGAATCATGAGCAAAAAAAGATGTCTAATTGTGGTAGATTATCAAAATGATTTTGTATCGGGATCCTTGGGTTTTCCCGGTGCAGATGGTTTAGAGAATCGGATTATAGAAAAGATTATGCAATATCGTGAAAATGGTGATGACATACTTTTTACCTTGGACACCCATGAAGAGGATTACCTCACGACACAGGAGGGAAAGAATCTTCCTGTAATACATTGCATAAAGGGAAGCCTTGGACACCGGCTCTATGGAAAAATCGAGGTTTTGCGGAAAGATACGGACAAGTGTTTTGAAAAGCCCACATTTGGTTCTGATCGTTTGTATGAATATTTGAAAAATACGCCCTATGTTTCCATTGAACTGGTGGGCTTGGTGTCAAACATTTGCGTTTTGTCAAATGCAGTGTTGGCGAAAACGGCACAGCCCGAAACACCCATCCTTGTGGATTCACAGGCTACGGCATCACATGATGAGAAATTACATGAGGCAGCTATGGCAGTATTGAAAGGGCTTCAGGTTGAAGTGTTTTAGCAGAACAAAGGGTTGCACAAGCTTAACCCTATGAACTTTACGAGTTTAGTTTCACGCACTCCTTACAAGATGATAGCCGTAAATGGAGGTTTTTTACCATGAAAATCTTAATCATAGAGGACGATCCAACCATACGAACAGAACTTTCCGAATTATTAAACCGCTATGGTTATGAAACCACCGCACCGGAGGAGTTCACAGATGTGGTAAACTTCGCATTAAAGGAGCAGCCCCATTTGATTCTATTGGATTTGGGTTTGCCCGTACAAGACGGCTACCACATTTGCCGTGAAATCAGAAAGCAGGCGAGCATACCGATTATTGTCGTAACAAGCCGCAACACAGAACTGGATGAACTGATGAGCATGAATCTGGGAGCAGATGACTTTGTGACAAAGCCCTATCATGTGCAGATTTTATTGGTACGCATTGAGAATCTCCTTCGCCGCAGTTACAAAAATACAGAGGAAAGCGTAGTCGAACTGGGGGGGGTATCCTTAAACCGCAGCCGTTCCATGGTAAGCAAAGGTGATATGTCCGCAGAATTGACCAAAAATGAACAAGGGATTTTGTATCTGCTCATGCAAAATGAGGGCAGGATTATTTCTCGTGATCGCATTATGGAAGAACTTTGGGAGTCGGACGAATTTGTAGACGACAATACCTTAACGGTGAATATCAACCGTCTGCGGAAAAAATTAGAGCAAATCGGTGCGGAGGATTTTATCACGACAAAACGAGGACAGGGATATGCGTGTATAGTGAGCAGTGCGGCCACAAAATAGAACCTATGCTTGCAAAGCAAGCATAGCAGATATGAAATGAGCAGCTTGCGGATTTATCCGTAAAGATGTGAATGAATATATCTGCGTAGCTATGCACTTGTGCATAGCAGGTTCGTATCATGTGGACATTCGACGAACATCGCGACAACGAGCAAACCTGCGGTTTGCGAGTCCTATGTGGAGGGATTCATGATAATTTTACTACTAAAAGACAAACGCCCTTTCTTTCTGGTAAGCCTAATTACTGCTGTTGCTTGTGCTACGGTACTCTATGTCTTGGCTTGTCCGATTCAACTGGTTTTCCTGATCAGTTTTCTTTACCTTGCAGGCACTTTATTTGCCATCACAGCAGAATGCCTAAAGAAAACCATTTACTACACTACATTTTCCAAAACCTTAGAACAATTGGAATCCAAACAGCTTATCTGTGAAGTCATGGAGGAACCCGATTTCTACGAGGGTGAGATTTGGGTACAGGCTCTAAGAGCGGCAAGCAAGAGCATGAATGACACCCTCGCAAAAAACATTATAGAGCATGAAGAATATCGGGAATACATCGAACTATGGGTACACGAAATCAAAACTCCCATCAGCGCAACAAAGCTGATTTGCGAAAATAACGAATATGACAATGCAGCATTTTCTGATGTGTTGTTTGAGCTATCCAATATCGAAAAACAAGTAGAACGAGCCTTATTTTACGCCCGAAGTTCTGCGGTGGAAAAGGACTATGTAATCAAGGAAATTCATATCAAAGAACTGATTCATTCGGTCATCCGCAAAAACGCCAAATTTCTGATTGCAGGAAAAATCAGGATTGACAGTTCGGATATTCTGTCAGAGTCCATGGTTTATTCCGATGGAAAATGGATGGCATTTATCCTGCAACAGCTCTTGGATAATTCTGTGAAATACGGCGCAAAAACGGTGGAATATTGTTTTTCGGATCATACCTTGGAAATTTCAGACGATGGCATAGGAATTTCAGAGGGCGATCTTTCTCGTGTATTTGAGCGAGGATTTACGGGAAAAAACGGACGAACCGACACAGCAGCGGCAACGGGCATGGGCTTGTATCTGGTGAAAAAGCTGTGCGATAAGATGGGGCTTGGCATAGAACTTGTGTCCAATCAGGGAGCGGAGCAGGGAACGACAGTAAGGATAGTCTTTCCGAAAAATTCATTTTTAAGTTTTACGTAAAAATTCAAAAAAACACTTGACGTTTATCCCTAAATCATAGTATAATAACGAAGTCGGTTTCATTGCGTTACAAGAAATCTGATATGGGATCTTAGCTCAGCTGGGAGAGCGTCTGCCTTACAAGCAGAATGTCACAGGTTCGAGCCCTGTAGGTCCCATCTATGGCGGAATAGCTCAGTTGGCGAGAGCACACGGTTCATACCCGTGGTGTCGGGGGTTCGAATCCCTTTTCCGCTACTTTAGTATTTACGGTAATATGACAGTTTCATAATACCGAGGAAAGGGGGGCGTCGAATCCCTTTTCCGCTACTCCTTATAATGGTTTTATACAATAATTTCCAAAACCCCGCTTTGGGGTTTTTTGTGTATGATTGAATTTTTCATATAAAAAGAGAGGATGGACTGACGATGCGAATTGGCACAGGTTATGATGTTCACAGATTAACAGAGGGACGTGATTTGATATTGGGGGGGGTGAAAATCGATCATCCCTTAGGCTTACTGGGGCATTCCGATGCCGATGTCCTGCTTCATGCAATTATGGATGCACTTCTTGGAGCGGCAGCCTTAGGCGATATTGGGAAGCACTTTCCGGATACCGATGGGGCATATGCGGGTATATCCAGTCTAAAGCTACTGCTGCAAGTGAATCAGCTCCTGGAAGAGGAGGGGTATTATATCGAAAATATTGATGCCACCATCATTGCACAAAAACCGAAACTTCGTCCCTACATGGAGGAAATGATACACAATATAGCCGAAGCACTTGAGATTTCTAAGAATCAAATCAATGTGAAAGCGACCACAGAAGAAGGCCTTGGCTTTTCCGGGCGTGAAGAAGGCATAGCGGCGCAGGCGGTCTGTATTTTGACCGGAGTCTATGAGGGGAGTTTTGCCGTAGGAGATTCTAAGGGCTGCCCCGGTTGTGGAGGCCGTGAAAGATGAAAATAAGACAAATTGAACCAACTGACTACGCTGTGTTGAAAGACTTTCTCTATCACGCCATATTCGTTCCGACCGGAGCAGCACCGCTGCCCCGGGATGTAATCGAAAAGCCTGAAATCGCCATTTACATAAACGGCTTTAACAGCAGCGGAAAAGAAGCTATTAAGGGCGACTGCGGCGTGGTTGCCGTGTTAGATGGCAAAATCGTCGGCGTAGCATGGACACGAATCATCCCGGCGTTTGGGCATATTGATGATGAAACGCCGGAGCTTGCCATTTCCGTTTTTCCGGAATATCGTAAGCAGGGCATTGGTACAGATCTGCTGAAAAAACTGTTTGAATTGTTGGCGGAGAAAGGCTATAAACAAACCTCACTTTCGGTGCAAAAAGACAATCCCGCCCTGCATCTTTATGAGCGGCTTGGCTACAAAACCGTCCGTGAAAACGGAGAAGATTTCATTATGCTGCGGGATTTGAAGCAAGAAGTGCAGGCATTCGGCATGGCTCTTGGAATGTGTTTTGGGCTTATGTTTGGTGCAGTCATTGGCACGGTCACAGATGATACCAGCACGTGGCTTCCAATTGGTATGTGTCTGGGTGTTGCAATAGGCGGTTGTAGTAGGTGGTGGTCGATGGTAGGCAAGAGAAAAGAAAATAGCATGGCGAAATGACTTTCTCATAATAAGGAGAATTTGACTGATGGCGGAACATCCAAATAAGACAAAATACATACAAATCGCAGCTGTTTTGGCCTTGGTTGGCAATGCTGTTTTGGCGACAATAAAGGTCAGTGCCGGGCTGTTTTCGGGAAGCGGTGCTTTGCTTGGCGACGGCATTGACTCCTTTGGAGATGTTTTGATCAGTATTATGACCCTTGTTGTGGTGAAACTCATGGCAAAGCCCGCCGACGTGCAGCACCCTTGGGGGCATGGACGTACAGAAACCATTGCAACGGCAATTCTCTCCTTTATTCTCTTTTTTATGGGTGCACAATTGATTTGGGGTTCGGTTTCTAAATTAATATCCGGCGTACAGCCTACCGTGCCGACCATGTTTGCTCTTGTTGCAACGGTCATTTCCATTGCCGGAAAAATTTTACTTGCTTTGATTCAGCGGTTTTACGGAAAACGCTCCGGTTCGGCAATGATTATGGCAAATGCTAAAAATATGACCGGCGACGTTTTGATTTCTGTAGGCGTTCTTATCGGGCTTGTTATATCAGAATTGACCGGGAGCGGTATTGCCGATTCTGTACTCGCCATTTTGATCGGCTTATGGATTATGAAAACTGCGATTGGGATTTTTGCGGATGTCACTCAAGAATTGATGGATGGTCACGAAGATACGGAGGTATACCGCTTCGTTTTTGATGCGGTGAAATCGGTAGATGGTGCAGTCAATCCCCATCGCACCAGAATGCGAAAAATCGCAGGGCATTGGGATATTGACCTTGACATTGAGGTGGATGCAGAAATAAGTGTTCGAGAAGCGCATGATATTGCTTCGAAGGTTGAAGCAGCAATCAAAGAGCGACTGGAGGATGTGTATGACATTGTTGTCCATATCGAACCATACGGAGATGATGTGGATGATGTAGACGAAGGCTTTGGTCTTTGCGAGGATGACGTGGCGGTGCAATTATCTCCCGATAGTGCAGGGGAGAAGGATAACTAAGAAATAACACGCAATTAACCATGAGGGAATATCATGATACGCATATTAGGCAAAGAGGAAAAAGTGAAAACACGAACGCTGTATGAGGAAAGCTTTCCGGAGGACAGCACTGCTTTTGTGGACTATTATTATAGCCATAAAACGCAAGATAATGAGATATTTGTGACAGAGGAAGATGACAGGCTTTGCGGAATGATTCATTTGAATCCCTACAATGGCTTTTTAGATGGCAACAGCTTTCCAATGTCCTACATTGTGGCAGTAGCGACAATTCCCCAGGTGCGAAAGCAAGGAAAGATGTATGCACTTATGACGGAAAGTCTGCGTTATTTGCGGGGAAAAGGTGATGTACTTACCTATCTTATGCCTGCGAATCCGGACTATTATTACTCTTCGGGATTTCAATTTTTGCCGGATTGTGATTTGGCACAGGAGGAAATGTGCCTTTCTTTTTTTTCGAAACTGGCAGAGCGAAAAGGAGAAGATAATTTACAAGAATCGGAAATAAGCTTGACAAAATACGGTTTTGGAAAAGATATGCTTTATGCGGCAGAAGTTAGGTTAGACGTTGCCCTACGCCCCTTGCAAGACTATGAATTTGCAGAAGCGGCGGTATTTGCAAATAAAATACTACGGCAGCAATATGATTTCTTTTTAGAACGAGATGAATACTATTATCAGAGATTTTCAGAGGAAATGAAATGCCAAGGCGGAGAACTGCTTGCTCTTTGGCAGGGAAAACGAATAACAGGTATTCTTTCCTATGGCTTAGAGGAAAAGCCCGATGTACCGGCAAGGGAGAGTGAAACGGATGTGGCACAGAAAACAAAAAACGAACCCAAAAATGAAGCAAATCCAATGGCACAGCAATGGAATCATAGCAAGGTTCCTAAGGAACAACCGTTGGCTATCCTACAGATTCAAGATTTTATTTGTGAGGATACCGAGCAACTATTTTCAGCACTTGCGAACCGTTTCCCAAATCAAACATTAAACCTCCCGAAATTTCGCTACATGGTACGCATTTTGAATCTTGAAAAATTAGGGGGGATACTAAAAAGCAGGTCGCCGATTCATTTTACCTGTAAGGTGTGTGATGACATAATTCTCGAAAACAATGGTTTTTTTGAAATCACATCCCGGCAAGGAACTGTCCATATCACGCCGATTGCTCCCTTTACTCCTAATCAAGCCTATGAGGAGATAGAAATCGGGGAACTGGCCGCTCGCCTGTTTCAGGGTAAAAAAGTGTTTTTTCGAGAGTGGGTATGATATTTCCCCTTGACAAAACACACCATTCTGCATACACTAATGATAGAGAGTTCCATGAGACATGGTGCTTGAATTGACCGACGAAGGAGGACGAACATGAAGGTTTACAACACCCTAAGTAAGCAAAAAGAAGAATTAATCCCTGTAGAAGAAGGCAAAATCAAAATTTACGTTTGCGGTCCTACCGTATATGATTACATACATATTGGAAATGCACGACCTATGATCGTATTTGACACGGTAAGGCGTTACTTAAACTATAAGGGCTACGATGTGAAATATGTGTCGAATTTTACCGACGTGGACGATAAAATCATCAACAAGGCCTTGCAGGAGGGGATACCTGCCGGGGAGATTTCAAGCCGTTACATCGCAGAATGCAAAACGGATATGGAGGCATTGGAGGTGTTGCCGGCAGATGTCCACCCCCTAGCCACAGAAGAAATCAGCGGCATGATAGAGATGATCGCCGATTTGGTGGGGAAGGGTTACGCCTATGCAGCCAAGGATGGTACCGTATATTTCCGCACGGGGAAATCAAAATCCTATGGCAAGCTTTCCCATAAGAAATTAGAGGACTTGCAGTCCGGACACCGAACCATTCAGGTAGCGGGGAATACACAAAAGGAATCGGAGAGTGATTTCGTCCTCTGGAAACCCAAGAAAGACGGAGAACCCTACTGGGAATCCCCTTGGTGTGACGGTCGCCCCGGCTGGCACATTGAGTGTTCCGTCATGGCAAAAAAACATCTTGGCACAGAGATTGACATCCATGGGGGGGGAGAAGATTTGATTTTTCCCCACCATGAAAATGAAATTGCCCAAAGCGAAGCTGCCAACGGTAAGTCCTTTGCCAAATATTGGATGCACAACGGATTCTTAAACATTGAAAACAAAAAGATGTCAAAGTCCGATGGAAATTTCTTTACCGTGCGGGAAGTTACGGAAAAATATGATCCACAAGTGTTGCGTTTCTTTATGCTGTCCGCCCATTATCGCAGTCCCTTAAACTTTAGTCGGGATTTGATGGAGGCGGCAAAGGCAGGATTGGATCGAATCCTTACGGCAGCGGATCATTTGCGGCGTAAGATAGTGCAGACTGAAAAAACAAAAGAAGACGGAAATGCTGCATCAATAGCCAAAAAAGATGGAAATGTTTCATCGGTATTTGAAAAAGAAGAAGCTGCGGCACTCGCAGCTGAGGAAAAGGAAAACACGAAGCAATCTGCGGAAAGAAGAACTGCCTCACTCACAGCTGAGGAAAAAGCAATCTATGAAGAAAGTAATGTATTTGTCCAAAAATTTGAAGCCGCTATGGAAGATGATTTTAATACAGCGGATGGAATTTCCGTTATTTTTGAATTTGTAAAATATTGCAACACCCTAAACTTAGAGGGGGCTTCCGGAGCATTTTGGCAAGCATTGTATGAGCGTTTGAATCGGCTCTGTGATATTATGGGTATTTTATTAGAGAAGAAAGAAGAAATCTTAGATACGCAAATTGAGGATTTGATCACGCAGCGGACTGCGGCGAAGAAAAATAAGGATTTTGCCCGTGCGGATGAAATTAGAGCCACATTACTGGAGCAGGGCATTGCCTTAGAGGACACCAGAGAAGGGGTTATATGGAAGAGGGTGTAAAACCGTTAAAACAAGATACTACAAAGGAGCAAGAGGAAAAATTAGAGGGTTCTACCAATGACAAGGGAATGCCCCTATTAGGTTCGGCGGGAATTTACGCATTTATTTTAGAAACATTTCATGCCAAGGAACAGGACATCAGAAGCTATTCGCCTCTAAGTCTTGCCTATATCGGAGATGGGGTGTACGAGCTTGTGATTCGTTCCCTTGTACTGGGAAAGGGAAATACAAGTCCCAACAAACTCCATCGGCAGACAAGTCAGATGGTAAAAGCGAAAGCACAATCGGCGATGATGGAACATTTACATTCCCATCTTACGGAGGAAGAGGCAGGGGTTTACCGCAGGGGCAGGAATGCAAATTCCGCAACCATGGCGAAAAACGCCAGTATGTCTGAATACCGCAGAGCCACGGGATTTGAGGCGTTGATGGGGTATCTGTATCTGAAAAATGAGTTGGAGCGAATGCTTAAGTTGATAGAAATTGGTCTAAAGGGGGAAGGATTTACTGTATCAAAAAAATAAAGAGGTGCGAATGCGTAGGTTGAGTGTTGCTATGAAAACACTTTGCAGAATTCTTACGTGCGAACTGTAACAGTTAAGTCTTTGGCAATATGAAAATGTGGTCTATTCTGTTTGAACTGTGGCAGTTAAGTCGCTAAATTAGGAAAAGGATGGTTTCAGTTATGGCAGAAGGTAATCAAGAAGTAGGTACAGAAGAAGTAAAAACAGAAGAATTTAAGATCGAGGGCAAGCATGCCGTATTAGAAGCCTTTCGCTCGGGCAAGACGGTAGACAAGTTGTTTTTATTAGAGGGCAGTAAGGATGGACCCACACAGTCGGTATTGCGGGAAGCGAAAAAACAGGATACTCTGATTTCTTTTGTCAAAAAGGAACGTTTGGATCAGATTTCAGAAACCAAGAAGCACCAGGGAGTCATTGCATTTGCGGCGGCCTACCCTTATGCAGAAGTAGGGGATATGCTCCTTGCCGCAGAGAAAAAAGGAGAACCGCCATTTCTGATTCTCTTAGACGGGATAGAAGACCCGCACAATTTGGGAGCAATTCTTCGAACAGCCAATCTGGCAGGGGTGCATGGTGTTATTATTCCAAAACGAAGAGCCGTAGGATTGACCGCCATTGTAGCGAAGGCATCAGCAGGAGCAATTAACTATACCCCGGTGGCTAAAGTGACAAATCTCTCCGCTGTAATAGATGAATTAAAGGCAAAAGGTCTGTGGTTTGTCTGTGCAGATATGGAAGGCACTTCCATGTATCAACTGGATTTGAAAGGTCCCATTGGTCTGGTGATTGGAAATGAAGGGGGTGGGGTAGGAAAACTGGTCAAAGAACGCTGTGACTTTGCCGCTTCCATTCCCATGAAAGGAGAAATTGATTCCCTAAACGCCTCAGTAGCGGCAGGCGTTCTGGCATATGAAATTGTAAGACAAAGGATTTTGGCATAAGACAAGGGAGAAGCACAAAAGTCAAAGAGCAATATAAGGGAGTACCATATGTCTGCTTATGAAACCTTAGCTGATGAAGAACTGATTTCCCTCTCTCGCAAAGGACAGCAGGAAGTCACGGAATTTATTATGGAAAAATACAAAAATCTGGTACGCAAACGAGCCAATGCAATGTACCTAATCGGAGGGGAAACAGAGGATCTGATTCAGGAGGGCATGATTGGCTTGTTTCGTGCGGTGAGAGATTATAAGGAGGATAGGGGCAGCTCCTTTTATCATTTTGCAGACATTTGCATTTTGCGGCAGATTTACCATGCCGTGGAGGCGGCAGGACGCAAGAAACATCAACCGCTAAACAGCTATGTTTCCTTAAGTGCAGAGGATGAGGAAACGGGGCTTACACTATCTGATATGCTCATCGCCCTTGACGGCGAAAGTCCGGAGCAGTTATTTATCGATCGTGAAAATGTAACTGCCATGACACAGGCATTAAACCGCAGTTTAAGCTCCATGGAAAAGCAAATCATAGGCTATCATCTGGAGGGCATATCCTATCGGCAAATCGCCGAAATTATGGGCAAAAGCCCCAAAGCCATTGACAACGCCTTACAGCGAATCAAGGGAAAATTAAAGGAATACCGAAAATGATTGAACGAAATGATATTTTGTCTTTGCAATTTATAAAGAAAACGCCCTTTACCGGCAGTTTCAAGGGAATGCGTTATCGCCTGTCCTTTGAAAAAGAAGAAGAAAACACCTTGCTTTGTGCCGTCCTCTGGGAAGGACCCTATGCCTATGAAGCAGTAGACGAAGAGCAGAAGCAGATGCAGGAATTTGCATTTTCGGGGGAGGGCATTTCTGCGGCGATTGACTGGTTGAATGGGCAGTGGAGTGAAGGGAAAGAGCGGTTCTTACGTGCGAAAGAGAATTGGTAAGTGGAATGCAAGCTTGCACTTTTGCACTTTATATGCGAAAAATTGTTTTCAAGAAAAGAAAGGTGAAATTCCATGACACAACGCCAACTAATAGACATCTGCCTTGAAATGCCGCAGACATATGAGGATTACCCCTTTGATGATGTTACGCCTGTGATTCGTCATACGGTTAATAAAAAGATGTTCGCTCTTATCGGTGAGAGAGGCGGTCGTTTCTATGTCAATCTTAAGTGTGACCCAGTTGAGGCTGATTTCCTTCGGCAAGCGTTTACCGATGTTGTCCCCGGTTGGCATATGAACAAGCAACATTGGAACACAGTATTTGTTGATGGTGATGTGTCGCTTAAAGAGCTAAGGCGGCAAATTGCGAATAGTTACTATCTAGTGAAACCAAAAGTTAGGAAGGCGAGTTTATGAACATTCAAATCGGTACATTTGCCGAACTTAGTGCGATAGTTGCGCCGCTGCGTGAAGCGGTGTTCTTTGAAGAACAGGGAATACCCCGTGCTGCCATTGACGAATGGTATAACGAGAACGAAACAACGTGTGCTGTGTTTAAGGGCGACACATTGGTGGCGACAACACGTTTGACCGAAACAGACGGAGTAGTCACGCTCGGGCAGGTGGCAACGCTAAAATCCCAGCGTGGCAAAGGTTATGGGAAAATCGCTGTGGACGCTTTGTTTGACTTTGCAAAGGAACGTGGCATATCTGAAATTATCGTTCATGCACAAAAACAAGCAGAGGGATTTTATCAAAAAGTCGGCTTTGTGGCAGTCGGCGAGCCGTATTACGAAGGGGAATTTGAACTTGTAGATATGAGGGTAAAGCCGATTTCTTGACAATTTTGCGAAATAATGCTAAACTAATCATAGCTTATAGAGCAGGAGTTGATTCATGTAGAAAACCAGATAAGTATCGCCCTATCTTACCGAACAAAGAACGTTCGTTAAGCATAAAAAACAGGGCTTAAAAAGGAGAATTAGATGCAATATCAAACACAAATGGAAGCCGCCAAAACCGACATTATAACGCCGGAGATGGAAATAGCCGCAAAGGATGAGTACATTTCTACGGAAACCTTACGCCAACTTATCGCTGATGGTCAGATTGCCATACCCAAAAACATTAACCATAAGTGCGGACACCCCAAAGCAATCGGTTCCATGCTTTCTACGAAAATCAATGTGAATTTAGGGGCGTCAAAGGACTGTGCCGATTTTGATGTGGAACTGCTAAAGGTTGCTCAAGCGGAACATTTTGGTGCCGATGCCATTATGGATTTATCCACTTTTGGGGATACCAGGGCATTTCGCAAAAAATTATCCGGTACCTGCAAAGCAGCTCTTGGCAGTGTGCCGATTTACGATGCACTGGTTTATTACGACAAAGATTTGGATAAAATTACTGCCGATGAATGGATGTCCATTGCCAGAATGCACGCAGAGGATGGTATGGATTTTATGACCATTCATTGCGGCATGAACAGAGCCACAGCCGCCCGTTTCAAGAAGAATCGTGACCGCTTGACCAATATCGTATCCCGGGGTGGGTCGCTGATGTTTGCTTGGATGGAAATGACAGGGCAGGAAAATCCTTTTTATGAGCGATATGACGAACTCCTTAGTATTTGCCGTCAATATGATGTCACCCTAAGTCTGGGAGATGCTTGTCGTCCCGGTTGTGGTCATGATGCAAATGATGCCACCCAAATGGAGGAGTTGATTACCTTAGGCGAACTGACCAAAGTCGCTTGGGAGCAGGATGTACAGGTAATTATTGAGGGACCGGGTCATATGCCCTTAAATCAAATTGCCGCAAATATGCAATTGCAAAAAACTCTTTGTCACGGTGCACCGTACTATGTCCTGGGACCTCTTGTGACGGATATTGCCCCGGGATATGACCACATCACTTCGGCAATCGGCGGAACCGTAGCCGCCGCAAATGGAGCCGCATTTTTGTGCTATGTTACCCCGGCGGAACATTTACGCTTGCCCAATGAACAGGATGTAAAAGACGGCATTATAGCGGCCAAAATAGCCGCCCACGCCGCAGACATTGCAAAGGGGATTCCCCATGCGGTGGATCGGGATAATGAGATGTCAAAAGCCAGACAGGAAGTGGATTGGGAGAAGATGTATACCTTGGCAATTGACCCGGAGAAAGCCCGGAAAATGCACGACGAATCCACCCCGGAATGCTCGGATACCTGTACCATGTGCGGGAAGTTCTGCGCTATGCGGAATATGAATTTGATTTTGAATGGGGAAAAGGTGATGAGTAATGATTCGTGATTGTAGTGCGAAGCGTATCTCTGCAATCCACATCATGTTTGCAAAAATCACAAAGTAGAAAAGAGGATATTCAATGATTAAGGTAAATGGGGAAACCATAGATATAGACCAGCTCTTATTAAAGGATTTTCTATCGCAGCACGGCTATGCTCCGCAACACATTGCAGTGGAAATCAACGGAGAGATCGTACCGAAATCCCAGTATGAAACTAAACTGTTAATGTCAGGCGATACGCTTGAAATTGTCCGTTTTGTGGGGGGGGGTTGAGAATGGAAATAACCAAAGATCCACTTATCTTAGGCGGAAAGGAATTTTCCTCTCGGTTTATATTAGGTTCCGGCAAATATTCCCTTCCCTTGATTCAGGCGGCAGTAGAATACGCCGAGGCACAGATGATTACCTTGGCGGTACGCCGAACCAATACCAATGAAAATGAAAATATCCTTGACTATATTCCAAAGGGCATTACCCTGTTGCCCAATACCTCAGGAGCCAGGACGGCAGATGAAGCGGTTCGTATTGCACGATTGGCGAGAGAACTGGGTTGTGGTGATTTTATTAAGATTGAAATTATCGGCGACAGCAAATACCTCTTACCCGACAATGAACAAACCGTTCGGGCGACAGAGATTCTTGCCAAAGAGGGCTTTGTTGTATTGGCATATATGCACCCTGATTTATATGCGGCACGTGATCTGGTAAATGCAGGAGCCGCTTCGGTTATGCCACTTGCCGCACCCATTGGTTCTAACAAGGGCTTGGCGACAAAGGAACTGATACAGATTCTGATTGATGAGATTGATGTTCCCATTATTGTGGATGCGGGAATCGGTCGCCCCTCGCAGGCCTGTGAAGCCATGGAAATGGGAGCGGCGGCGATTATGGCAAATACTGCAATTGCAACGGCGAAGGATGTTCCCAAAATGGCATTGGCATTCAAACATGGAGTACTTGCCGGGAGAGAGGCTTATCTGGCAGGCCTGGGGCGAGTGTTGGAGCGTGGGGCGAGTGCTTCGGATCCGCTGACGGGGTTTTTAGGTGCGTAGCACGAGTTTAGCCCCACGAACCTCTTTAGCGTGCGTAGCACGAACTTAGATCTGGGAACTTTCCTTACGTTTAATAAAAAAATAAGTTTTATGAATAGGAATAAAACGATATGAGTAACACCTATTTCCCTGATATGGAAATCATACCCTCCGATCTTTTGGAAAAAGTCTTAAGTACCATGGATTCCTACCAATATGATAGCTATACACAAACTGATGTTCGCAAGGCTCTTCAAAACGAACGCTGTACCATCGAGAACTTGGGAGCCTTGCTTTCTCCTGCCGCCGCACCCTACCTTGAGGAAATGGCGGATAAGGCAAAACGTGCCACAAGCCGCCACTTTGGCAACACGGTCTATCTGTTTACTCCGCTGTACCTCTCCAATTACTGCGGAAATAACTGTGTCTACTGTGGATTTAATTGTCGTAGCCAAATCGCTCGTAAGAAGCTGACCATGGAAGAGATTGAACATGAAATGAAAATCATTGCGGCATCCGGAATTGAAGAAGTCCTTCTTTTGACAGGAGAGAGCAATGTAAAAAGTCCGCTCACTTACATCGGAGAAGCTGTTACACTGGGGAAAAAGTATTTCCGGAATATTGGCCTTGAGATTTATCCTGTAAACACACAAGAATATCACTATCTCCATGAATGTGGAGCCGATTATGTAACCGTTTTTCAGGAAACTTATGATACGGCGACGTATCAAATTCTACACTGTGAAGGACGTAAAACATGTTTCCCTTACCGTTTCCATGCACAGGAACGAGCTATTTTAGGCGGTATGAGAGGAGTGGGTCTTTCTGCACTATTTGGACTGAGCGATTTTCGAAAAGAAGCATTGGCATCCGCACTACACGTTTATTACCTGCAACGCAAATATCCTGCCGCTGAATATTCCCTTTCCTGCCCTCGCATACGACCTGCGAACAATGGACAAGCTTACGATTTGTATCCTATAAATGAGAAAGAACTGTGCCAAATTCTCTGTGCCTATCGGATTTTCTTGCCATTTGTGGGCATTACAGTTTCCACACGTGAAAACATAGCGTTTCGAAATGGCATCGTAAAAATTGCGGCAACCAAGGTATCGGCGGGGGTGTCAACGGGTATTGGGGATCATGGAAGTAAGCAGAGAAATGAAACGGTGAATACCGGTAGGAAGGAAAGCGACTCGTACAACAAATCGGAACATAGGATAGAAAACACAGAAGAATTGCAAGAAAGAACAGGAGATGAGCAGTTTGAAATCGCCGATGAACGTTCCTTGCCAAGGATGTATCAGGATATGGTTTCAGAAGGACTTCAACCTGTGCTGAATGATTATCTTTATGTGTAAGATGATAATCTTCAAAAAAGCACTAAACAGCTTGAAAAAAAGCACTAAACAGCTTGAAAAAAAAGCCTGTTTGCTATACAATAATAGTATAGCCTATCAGAAGTTCCGTCAGGAACTTCTGATAAAAGGGGCGTACTTTGCCCCGTCAATCTGATTATAGGAAGTGTTTTTTACTTCCTGTAATGTATCTTATCCGAATTTCAGTACAAACTTTCAAACAACTACAGCAAACAGGAGGATGTATTATGCAGATTCAAGTATCAGAGTTAAAGGCTAATCCGGTAAAATATTTTGACCTAGCCCGAACGATTGATGTTATCGTAACTCGCCATGGAAAAAATCTTGGCAGAATTGTTTGCGAGGAAAAAGCGGCAAAGTTAGATAGCGTGAATGCTTTTGACGAACTTATGGAACTTGTTAAGACTTCGCCCTCTGAACCGAACATCACGATTTATGACCCAGTCAAAGAGGAACGGTTGTCAGAAAGAGGATTGCTGTCATGAAAGTAATTATAGATAACAACATAGTTATTGACGCACTCAACCCAAATGAACAGTTTGAAAAAGAAGCACAAGAAATACTTAGACTTTCCGCAATTAAAAAAATCGACGGTTTTGTTACAGCAAACAGCTTAACCGACATTTTCTATGTTTTACAAAAAAGACACGGTGTAGAAAAAACAAAAACAATGACGAAGAAACTTGTAGCAATGCTTGGTATTGTAGACATAACTGCTACGGATTGCGTTGGTGCACTTGATTTGTCAATGGACGACTTTGAGGATGCAGTAGTTTCCATATGTGCGAAAAAAGTCAATGCAGACTACATCGTGTCAAGAGATGAAGCATTTATAAAATCAGCGACAGAGGTCAAAGTTATCAAACCTCATGAGTTACTCAGTTATGTGTAAAATCATTTGTATTACAAATCGCCGCCTTGCACCTGATTTTCTGCGGCAAATAGAAAAAATCGCAGAAGCGAAGCCGGATATGCTTATTTTGCGTGAGAAAGATTTGCAAAAAGAGCAATATAGCGAGCTTTCCGCCGCTGTCCTTAACATTTGTCGTGCAAATGCGATAAAGTGTGTCTTTCATACCTTTGTCGATGTTGCAAAGGAACAATATGCCGATGGGATTCATCTGACATTGGCGGATTTAAGACGATATGTAAATGCACGGAAAGTTCCCAATACAGATTTGCTTGCTTGTGACCTGCATTCGGTAGACAAAGTGGAAGAGGCAGTCAATCTAGGTGGCAGGAGCGTTGTCAATGCAGATTTGCTTGGTTGTTCTGTGCATTCGGTAGAAGAAGCGAAAGAGGCCGCAGATCTGGGAGCAAGTTATCTGACCGCCGGTCATATATTTCCTACCGACTGCAAAAAAGACCTCCCTCCCCGGGGAATACAGCTGATTCGCAACATTTGTGAAGTCGTGTCCATTCCGGTATACGCACTTGGAGGAGTGAATCCCTTAAATGCCAAGGAGTGTATACAGGCCGGAGCAGCAGGAGTGTGCATGATGTCAGAATTTATGCAAAGTGAATCACCGAAAGAATTGATTACGGGACTATCAAAATCTATAGGAAATGGTGCAAGGGCGAATGCCATTACAATTTCCTTAAAAGAATTGGCTTCTGCCCCAAAAGAACAGTACACCCTTATTGATATTAGAACCCCGGTATCATTTCAGCTTGGGCATATTACAGGAGCTATCAATCTGCCTTTTCCGCAGGAAGCGGCACGGCTTTATGATATTCCGAGAGAAAAGCCTGTCATTGTGTATTGCCAAAAGGGCGAAATCAGTCATGAAATTGCAGAGCTTCTTGTAGATGCCGGATATGAGGCTTATAACCTTGTGGAGGGGTATCTGGGTTGGCTCATGAGGCACGTGGGAGAGTAACTGTTACTATTCACAATTCCTGCGAAAGTAACAATTATGCACGGGACACCTTACTGAACAATACATGATTATCGAAATGTGGTTTCAGAAAGCACGATTATGCACGAAAATCTTACTGATTCACACAAACTGTAATTTGAAAGGAAGAATCCGCACGATGTTCTCAACACAAGAAATCGAACGCTATTCCCGGCATATTTTGCTGAAAGGCGTTGGCACAAAAGGGCAGAAAATCCTGTCCGACAGTAAGGTTTTAATTATCGGGGCAGGGGGGCTTGGTTCTCCTTCGGCCTTATATCTTGCGGCGGCGGGGATTGGCACCATCGGCATTGCTGATGGCGATCAAGTGGATTTATCCAATCTGCAACGGCAGATTCTCCATAAAACCCAAGCGGTGGGACAACTAAAAACAGTGTCCGCCAAAGAAACGATAGCTGAAATCAATCCCCATGTAAAGGTAGAAATCCATCCCCTGTTTGTTTCCCCTGAAAACATTGCAGAGCTAATTGCTCCTTACGATTTTGTGATTGAGGGTGTGGATAATTTTCCGGCAAAATTCCTGATTAACGATGCCTGTGTCTTAGCAAAAAAGCCCTTTTCCCATGGGGGAATTTTGCAATTCTCCGGGCAACTGATGACCTATATTCCCGGGAAGGGCCCATGTTACCGCTGTATTTTCGAGGAAATGCCTCCGGAAAACGAGATTCCAAGCTGCTCCGAAGCCGGGGTGTTGGGCGTAATGGGTGGAGTGATTGGTTCCTTGCAAGGCTTAGAGGCACTCAAATATTTACTGCAAATTGGCGAACTGCTGACAAGCCAAATGCTTATATTTGACGGACTGTCTATGTCATTTCGAAAGATTTTCTATAAATCAGTAAATAGTGAATGTAAGGTGTGCGGAAATGAGCCGGTGATTACAGATGTGGCGAAAAGTATAGAGCTTTATCGGTACGCCGGGTGTAAGATATGAACCCATACAGTTTTGTTTATGGATTACATTCATGAAATCAGTCAGGCATTTGGCAAAATTGCTGCTTATATGTTTAATCGAGATAAATAAAAATGTGAAAGGACGATGATTTTATGCGAGTGGATGAACTGCGAGCGATACTGAGTAAATATGAAGCAGACAAGTTAAGGGAAATCGTGGTCATGTTATATAGGAAGATTCCAAAAGCCAGAAAAGAAGAGGATGATTTGGACAATGTGTTGCTGGATTTTTCGCTTGAAAAGCCAAAATCTGCTAAAGCAGCATCTATTGTCGATTTTCCGACATTGAAAACGGAAATCGAATGTTTCCTTTTTTATGCTGACCAACAGTATTATTTTGCTCCGAACAAATACGTGTCCAAGGCAAACCGTCCCAAATGGCGATTTATGGTAAAACGCTTTATAAAGTCGCTGCTTTCGGTTCGAGGCGAAAACGGCATTGTAGCGGCACAGCTTTTGGTATCAATATATGATATGCTTTCTTATGCTTGCCATTATTACATATTCCGCACGGAAAATCCATTTTCATCGGTTGGATATGCACAGACGGAATTATTGGGAATTGTGCTTAGCAAGATTTTTCTCGATGGTTATGACAAAGAAACGATTAGAATGGCGCTATTTTTAACGCTTGACAGCAATGTTGACAGGGAAAATCTTCCGCAATCGCTGTTCTATACCTTGCAAGCTTCTTTGAAAACGCCTGATGTGATAAATCTTGCACTGACACAGGTCGATACCTACCGAAAAGAGTACGATGCCATCCAAAAGGCAAAAAGATTATTCACGGTGGGAGGCAATGCGTATCGTGCCAAAGAGCATAAGGGACAGGCTGCCCAATTGTACCTTATACTCAAATTCAGACTCTTTGAGTACGACGAAGGTATCGCATATTACTGGAAATACAACACAGAATCTGAAGATGAAATCGCACTGTATTGTCTTTTGGAGTATTATTTGGATGATGACGAATTCGAGAATTTGTGGATTCGCGAATTCGAGAGAGCCGTAGCAAAAGGCATTAAGCCTCGGGAAGATCTGCGCACCGAATATTTGTCGAAATCGGGAAAATCAAAAGAGTTATAGTATACGCCGTTTATACGTATTTTACAAGTGCAAAATAAAGCAATAAGAAAAGAGTTCTGGCAATTGTCAGGGCTTTTTTGTGGAAAAATTATGCTCTGTGATATATTTCTGTGGCATATTTAAGAAATCAGTTGTGAAAAGGTGTGAAGTTTACCTATTAGCTGTATAACTGCAAAAAATAGAGAAAGGATCGGAATGGAAGAATACAGATCAAACTTTTTGAAAGGAACACTACACCATGAAAATCAATCACAGTATGATGGATTATTACTATGGGATTGACCACGCAGATCAGTTTGAGGAATTGTTCAAGGAATTTGTATGTGTATGATAATCCGCCAGCTTATAGAAACTTATTTGGAAGAAATTGAGTGAAATATAGACTTGACAATTTGCCTATTTTTAAGATATAATAAAGTCGACTTTATATTTTCTTAAAAATAGGCGCTTATGGATTAGTTCAAATGAATGCACCCTTTTTTAAGATATAATAAGATTGATCTTATATTTTCCTGAAAAGAGGTGTGCCATGGACTATATCAAACGGCAATTAGAACGTAAATTCATAAAACTGAGCGGATTTTTCAAAGCGGTACTGGTCACAGGGGCAAGGCAAGTGGGCAAGACCACCATGCTTCGTCACCTTGCACAAGGGCAGGGCAGAACCTATGTGACCCTTGATAACTTAAAAGCGAGAGAGCTTGCGAAATCTGATCCTGTGTTATTTTTTCAGACTTACAAATTTCCAATCATTATTGATGAAGTCCAATATGCCCCGGAATTATTTCCCCAAATCAAGCTGATTTGCGATGAAAGCGAAGAGACCGGGCTGTTTTGGCTGACAGGTTCACAACAGTATGAGATGATGAAAAATGTTCGTGAAACATTAGCGGGCAGAATCGGCATCTTGGATTTATACAGTTTTTCAAAAAGCGAAAAGGACCAAACGGTTTTTGAAAATGATCTTGATTTTACTTTATCCTGTTTTCAATTGCGACAGAAACTGGTTCCGAAAACAGATGTACTTGATGTGTTTGAGCATATTTGGCGAGGGGGTATGCCACAGGTTCTCCATGCCGATTCGGAACAGCGGCAGGAGTATTATAATGCCTATGTGGATACCTACCTTATGCGAGATGTGGCGGAACTTGGTGGTGTAACAGATAGCCTGCGTTTTGGGAAATTTTTGACAGCTTGTGCTGCACTTGTGGCAGAACAGGTAAACTACAAAAAACTTGCAGAATCTGCGGAAATCACACAACCCACGGCAAAAGAATGGCTGCACTTGTTAGAGAGTTTGGGAATTGTTTATTTATTACGCCCTTATGCAAATAATGCCCTGAAACGATTGGTTAAAACGCCGAAGCTGTATTTTTGCGATTTAGGGCTTTGTGCCCATCTGTCCATGTGGCTTACAACGGAAACGCTGATGAATGGTGCGGCAAACGGACATTTTTTTGAAAACCATGTTGTTATCGAATTACTGAAACGCTATGCTTATTCAAAGACAAAGGTCAATATGAGTTATTTTCGTGATGCTAATGCAAAAGAGATTGATTTATTTATTGAGGAAAACAATCGGATACATCCCTTAGAAATCAAAAAATCTGCCAATCCAAACAGCCGTGAAGTCAAGAAGTTCGATGTTCTGAAAAAAACAAATATTGAAATTGCCGGCGGCGGTATTATTTGTATGTGTGAGGAAGTTGTGCCGATTGATGCAAACAATTGTTATATTCCTTGTAATTTGATTTGATCCGTCAACAGAAGTGGATTTTCTCATCAATCTATGCTATACTTATAGACAAGTAAGATAAAGAGAGGCGTTATTTCTCAACATTCATCACTTCGCTAAATGTTGATTTTACGAAGTGATGACATGAGAAATAAAGGGATCTATGAGTTCTCTATCATCAATATCAATACACACACATTTTATATGCGTAAACTTACGTTCCTTGGACAATACCGGGACTTTTTATTGCAGACGGTTTTCTAAGTCCCTTCAGCCTAACACTCAAAGGAGTCTTTCACCATGGATTATACAGAACAAATCAATTTGGAAAACAAAAGAAAGCTACAAATCCTCTTACAGGAGTTGCCTAAATTCTGCAAGGATTATTTTCGGTATCTGGATACCCGCAACACAGCCTCCAGAACCCGATTGGCATATGCCTATGATTTACGCTTATTTTTTCAATTTATCAAGGAAAACAATCCCGTGTATAAAAATATCTCCATGCACGATATTCCCATTGCTCTTTTGGATCAGTTAAATTCTACGGATATTGAGGAATATCTGGCTTATCTTTCTTTTTATGAAAATAAAGACGGCACAGAAATAAGCAATGGAGAAAAAGGGAAATCCCGCAAACTATCGGCGTTGCGTACCATGTACCGTTATTTCTTCAAAAAAGAATTTATTCAGACAAATGCTCCGTCTATGATTGAAACGCCCAAGAAACACAAAGATAATATCATCCATTTGGATAAGGATGAGGTGGCGGATCTGGTAAATGCGGCTGAAACCGGTCAAATGATGAGCAAAAAACAGCTTTCTTTGCATGAAAAAACCAAATATCGTGACACTGCAATTCTTACTCTCCTACTCGGAACAGGTGTTCGAGTTTCGGAATTGGTGGGCTTAGATGTTAAGGATGTGAATTTCAAATATAATTGCATTCGTGTTGTCCGAAAAGGCGGAAATGAATCCACTGTTTATTTTGGCGATGAGGTAGCCGCCGCCTTGAAGGAATATCTGGAATTGGAACGGGAACATTTTGAGAAAAAGGCGCAGGAAGGCAGTGAAAATGCCCTTTTCTTGTCCTTGAAATATGGTCGCCTGACCACACGTGCCGTGGAAATGTTGGTCAAAAAATACAGCAACGCTGCCAGTATCAACAAAAAAATTACACCTCATAAGCTTCGCAGTACCTATGGAACGAATTTATATAAGGAAACCGGAGATATTTATCTGGTGGCGGATGCCTTAGGACATAAAAGTGTGGAAACCACCCGCCAGCACTATGCGGCGACTGATGACGAACGCCGTAAATTGGCGGGGAAGTTTTCGGGGAGTATTTTTGACCGAAAGTAACTAAGCCCTGTACTTTAGGGTGCTGCTTACCGAATCTATACTCACGTTTACTCGGTAGCATACAAGTTGGCATGAGTTTGCCACATTCTGGCATATTCCCCGTTTTTCCTGAGCAATTCCCTATGCTTTCCCTGCTCCAATATTCTGCCATCCTTCAACAAAAGAACCATATCCGCATCCTTGGCTAAGGCAAGGCGATGTGAAATCATAACCGTTGTTTTCCCTTTTGCTGCCTGTTGCAAGGCACGATAAATCCTGCTCTCTTCCAAGGCATCAATCGCACTTGTGGGTTCATCCAAAACCAGAAAATCAGCTTGTTTTAACATTGCACGCAACATAGCCAGTCTTTGCTTCTGCCCACCGGACAGTTCAATCCCTCCAAATTCCAATCCATACAGCGTATCTTTCTTTTGAATCAAATTACCCAATCCAATCTCTTGAAGGGATTCATCGAACATATGTTCATCCATGTTTCTTCCAAACAAAACGTTGTCACGCAGGCAAATGCCGTAACATTGAAACTGCTGTGTAAGGCAGGATTTTTTTTGGTAAGAATCATTATAAGGAACGAAACTTTCTGTATCAGTTTCTTTGCTTTTTCTGATTTGATTTTCTGTTAATGAAAACGAGTCTAAGTTTTGATAAGGTTCGTGTCCTTCATCAAAATCTTCTCTGATTTGACCTTCTGTTGGCGAAAGCAATCCCAGAAGTAACTTAGAAAGTGTTGATTTCCCGGAACCATTTTCACCTACAATATAAATAAAATCGCCCCGTCGTACATTCAAATTGATATTCTTTATGGCAAATGTTTTAGCTTCCGGATAGCGAAACGAAACATTGTTCAGTTGTATCAGATTTTCGTCTATGTGGTTTTTTGAACTCTCTAAACATACACTATCATCATGTAGTTCCCCCTCTTTCTCCGTTTTCTCCAAAAAAACAAAAAAGGGCTTAACCATAACGGAAAATTCCGAAAGATTTCCGAAGAGGGAAAACAACTGTTGGAACAATTGTGTGATCTGCGAAAAGGTTAAAATCATGACTGAAAACTCCGCCAAGTTTATTTGTTTGCCAATAAATAACGAGGTGACACTTCCATATGCCCCTATCATTCCTGCCAAACGAATTATTTGCAATAAAAACGAAACAAAAAAAAGCTTGTTTTGCGTATGTAATTCTGTTTTTAGAATCCGATTGCTTGCCCTCTTCCATTTTCCAAACACAAAATCAAAACAATGCAAGACTTTAATTTCTTTCATGGATTCAGGCTTTATGAGCAGCTGTTCATATGCTTCTGCTTCCTTGGCTTCTTGTGTGTTTTTATAGAGCAAATATCTTTTTTGCACAATCTGATAAGCCTGTTCCGCTACAGGAGGCAAAATCGTCAAAAATAAGAACAGAAGCAGATTTTTATGAATAGAAAAAACAATACCGCCAATCAAAAGAATGCCAAAACAGCTTGAAAAAATCGCCACTATAATTTGGTACAATCGAAAAATATTGACACTTGCATTCTGCGCACGTTTTGTTCCATTTACAATGTCTGCCTGCAAATAATCCGCTAATTCCAATTCACCGCAAATGTGATAAAAACATTTCTTGATTTTCTTCTCAAAGGTGAGAAGTGTATGGTAATTTAACCAATAATGGTGATAAAAATCAGAAAGGCTTTTGCTTACAAAAAGAATCAGGCAATACAAACTTAATAAAAGGAGGGGCAGTCGCAGATTTGTATCAAACACCATCAATTGTGACACCAAAGCATGATAGGAACCTAACAAAACTGCCGGAAAAACAGCCAGTACAAACAAGGCAAGTGCCAACAGCAGCGAATCCACCGGGCAAGCCACAAAACAGATTGTGAGACAGCGGAAAATCATATTGCTATTTTTTTGTTTACCTTTTGTTCGTAAAATCTCTTTATATTCCTGCTGATTCATACCAAATCCTCTGCTCTTGAAATGTTTTTTTGTACTTACCGTTTATTCGGGCATATAATCTTCTTTATGTAGATTCATACCAAATCCTCTGCTCTTGAAACATTTTTCTGTATTTACCGTCTGCTCGGGCATATAGTTCTTCATGTGTTCCCATTTCCGCAATTTCTCCTTCATGCAGTACAATAATCCGGTCGGCTTCTTTTACAAATCCCAAACGATGCGTGATGTAAATCAACGTCTTATCTTTCAATAATTCCTGATAGGAACGGAATACACGTACTTCTTCCAAAGGATCTAAGGCTGCGGTTGGTTCATCCAACAAATACAAATCGCCATCTTGAGCAAGAACCCTTGCTAGGGCAACTCGTTGCCATTCACCGCCGGACAACTCTTCACCCCCCGTCTTTAGAGAGGTCAGTTGTGTATCTACTCCTGATTTTGCTTTTTTCAGTCGCTTTTGCAAACCGGCTTTTGGGATAAAGTCAAAGATAGGATCGTTTTCATGGATTTCGGCTGTATTGAGTGCTTCATTTTCGTCGAGTTCTGATGTGGCAGAAAGAATAATGTTTTCCCGAAAGCTTGCGTGGTTGTTAAAGAGCGATTCGTTTTCTTTAAGTTCTGATGTAGCAGAAAGAATAATGTTTTCCCGAAAGCTTGCCGGATAGCGGTTAAAATCCTGAAACAATACAGTGGGAGAATCTGCATATTGAATATTTCCGGATAGCGGCGTGTACAAACCACAAATTAGCTTGGCAAGTGTTGTTTTTCCACTCCCATTTGTTCCTACAATTGCATAAGATTTCCCACGTTCAAAAGAAAGGGAAATATTACGTAGTGTCATTTTATCGGTATTGATATTCGGATACTGAAAACAAATATTATTGAGAGAAAGAACAGGAGGATTGATACTTTCTGTCCGGCTTTCTCTACTCTCCACTTCCGCTGTTTGGGCGGAGCATTTTGCGCTCCGGTGTTCTCTTCCCTCCATTTCCGTCGCTTCTTCTGAAGTCTTTCTTGTACTATGCCCAATAAAATCCATAATATCTTCTTGAAATTTTGTATACTGTCGTATGCTTTCCATGGTATTCATTGCAGAAAATAGATTCGGCAAGCATACGAGCAAGTATCCCAGCACAGCAAGAAAAAAGCCTATCGTAATCTGACCTGTGAAATACCCATGAACTAGGATCAGCGAAAGTACCGCAGACAACAAAAACAAAATAAGATTATTTAGCAGTTCTAACTTAATTCTTTTTTTGCCCAAGGAACGGTTTTTCTTAGTGGCAACATCAAATTCCTTATCAAATTCGTTTAGGAAAAATGGAAGAAAAGAAAATATCTTCTTCTCTTCCACATATTCTTTTTTGGATAACACATCAGAGAAATACTGATATTTCCTTGTATTTTGAATGTACTGGCTCCAATAACCATACATCAATGCAGATAGTTTCCGACTGAGCCAAAATGCGATAAGACCTGCTGTCAGCAAAAATAATGACATCAAAAGCAGCACAGGCACAGAAAGTGCAGGTACAAGCAAAAAATACAGACCTAAAATTGCAACTGTTCCGGAGGTGATGGTACAAGCCGCCAAAATGAGGTTTTCTTCCTGTGTACGCCTGTCCTTTATTTTATGATAGGAATCATGATATGGCTTTGTTTCCAAATAAGAAAAAGGGAAATGAATGATTTTTTTCAACAGAAATCCTTGGTGTGTCTGCTGTGTATTCAAATGATACCGTTTCAATCGGTCATCTTTTATCAAGCTAAGAAGTGCAGAAAGCACCCAGACTATTCCCAATATAGCGACTTGTCTGATTTGAGGATGATCCATTAGTTGGCGCATTGTCATGGTGACTATTATTGCTGAAACACCAAGGAGAACAGAAATAAAAACACTAAAAGTTAAGGGGATTTTTATGGATTTCAAAGGTTTCACCGTCCTGTCACATTCTGGATATTATGATAGCAGCTAAGTATATATTTTTTAATATATCTATTCTTCCGGTACGTAAATCCCGGCTATTTGCATTTTTTGCCATGACTCAAATTGGCTGGATTCCTCTTCTTTTTTTATGACTCTTAATGTGTATAATCCCTCATTGTCCGGGTTAATCGTATCTTTAATGTAATCAATTACAAAAAACAGATAAGTATCTTGGTCGATTGTAACGGTATACCAAGAACGGAGCATTACAGATTCTTTCCCATAATCACTAGATGTACTGCCGGAAAATCTATCTCGATTCCAGGAAGTTACATTTTCTCCAAAAAAATCAAATAGATATTCCATACTGCTCTCAAAATCATGACTCTCATCGAATGCTTGCTTTGAAAACATTGCTTTCAAAGCATCTTTATCTTTGTTTTTTAGCGTTTCAACTAACTCTTCCATTCGCTTGTCCGCTTTTTGTTCGTCATTATTAAAAATCGCCTTACTGCCTTCCAATGAACATGAACTGAAACATAAACTTAATAGTATCATACTTATACATAAACATAATAAAATTTTTAGGCGAGGTTTGCTCATACTAGAATTTCCTCCTGAATGCTATGGAATACGCAAAAAACGCAAGTTGGCGCATGAGAAGGTTCGTGGGGCTAAACTTATGCTTCACATTCGTTAATGTTCACAAACGACCTCGCACTAGGATAATATGCGGATAATATGCTTCAATCACTTAGCTCTTTCGCAATTTCTTCAATATGCCTTAAATCAGTACCACAACAACCACCGCAAATAGTTATATCCATTAAATTTTGAAGGCTCACAATTTCTTTTGCAAATTCTTTGGGATTCGATTCAAATAAAACAGCTGAATTATCTAAATTTTCCGGCGACAAATCTGAAGTATTCGGCTGAATCCCTCGAAACCGCTTCCATACACTTTCGTTTCGATTAAAATCATAAGATAGTGTTTTCATCACGACTTTAGGATGTGTGCAATTGCTCATGTAGCACAAGGGCTTTCGCTCTACATTTTTATCAATGATTTGTATGGCATCACTTAAGTTCGTTCCATCAATCAAACAGCCATCCTTTCGAATCATAAAACTGATAATATAGGGCAAATCTGTTTTTGCCATTGCCTCGGACATTCCGAGTGTCTCTTCCAAGGCCGGCATAATGCCGGCATATAAGAAATCCACCTTTGCATTCTGAAACAAAGCTGCCTGCCAAGAATGAAAATCTGCCGCCTGTGATCTGCTCAATACTTCGTTTGCTTTATAAGCATCTCCCTTGCAACCCATTAATCCGCCGAGATAGATTGCTTCTTTCGAATAACAATTCCTTATGCTTTTTAGAAAATCAACATTATCTCTGATAATATTCTCATTATATTCTGACTTGTTTACACGCTCTTCATTTGCTCTTCTTGTTGGAGTGGTGGCAATAAAAGGCATTTTATACCGTATCGCAATATCAATATATTCCGTCCACAATTTTTTTAGTGCTTGCCTACCTTCTTCATCATACACAAGTCCTGCCAGAGCAACATTCTTATCAAATGTCAATTTATAATCTCTTTTTAATCGTTCTCCAAGAGCACCTTCCATTAGGATGGGTTTTCCACAGTTAAAACATTGTTCAAAAGTCATAAGGTATACTCCTAACTTATGAGTATTTTCTAAATACTGACATGGTTATATAAGTCAAAATATCCCAGAAGTCATATATGATTCAGCAATTTTGTCGAATAACATCACAATTCCTCCACACCTATCCGCTTGCCCTCACGCCAAATCTGCTCCAAATCATAGAACAAGCGATCTTCTTTCGAAAAAATATGGATGATAATATCGCCATAATCCAATAAAATCCAACTCGAATGGCGGTTGCCCTCCACCTGTTTCTTAAATAGTCCGGCTTTATTTAAGTCCTCGTCTACGGCATCTGCCATTGCCTGTAACTGGTTTTGATTATTTCCGCTTACGATGATGAAATAATCAGCCATAACGGACACTTCCTGAATGTCAATTACCTGAATGTCCTCCGCTTTTTTGTCTTCCAGTGCTTTGACTGCAATCTTTACAAGTTCCTTTGCTGTTTGCATGATAAATTCCTCCTGATAAATTGATGGGTTTTCTTGTTGGTTTCCTGTGTCATAATGTCAATCATTCCACGTCCCTTGGTGCTTTTTAAGTTAATCTTTCTCTGATAAATTGATAGGTTTCTTGTGTCATGGGGTCAATCATTCCACGTCCCTTGCCATTTTTTAAGTAATTTAACGTGATTTCCATTATTTGAAATAACGCCTGATCCAAATCCAAAAAAGCCAGTTTCCTTGTTTCCGCTAAGTTGGGTGCACGATCACGGTACGGTTCAATATAATCTGCAATAAAAATAATTTTATCCAACAAATTCATGTTCGGCTCGCCTGTGGTATGTACCTGTATGGCATGAAGAATTTCCGGGTCATCTATCCCATATTGTTCCTTGGCAAGATAAGCCCCAAGCTTTGCGTGCAATAAAAGAGGATTCTGCTCTTCTGTTTCCGTAATCGCAATGCCCAGTTCCTTGCATTGTGTAAGCTTTTTTGCATTGGGAATGCATTTTGCACAGTCATGCAACAATCCTGCATACATAGCTTGTTGCAGGTTGCTGCCATGAGCCATGGCAAGGGACGCCGCCGTGTACATTACGCTTAATGTATGAATGTAACGTTCTTTATCTAATTCTTTTTTTAGACGTTTTTGTATTTGTTTTAAGTCCATGTTAGAAACTCCTGTATGATTTAAGTCCATTTTATCGAGGAGATACCCTTCGATAAGCAATGCCCTAAAAATCAGGATCTAATTGCTTTCAGTCGAATACAACCCCTTCTCCCGAATATAATCAATCACTACCTCCGGCAACATATATCGCACCGATTTTCCTTCCGAAATCAAGGTTCTTATTTTTCGGGAAGAAATGCCAACATTCGGCGTGTTCAAACGTTCAATAAAAGCACCTTCAAAACGTTCTTTTAACAGAGCAATCTGGCGGTCAAAACGTTCCCCATCCAAATCCTCCCGAACCGCCGCCAAAATAGTAGCCGCCGCCAAAATCCGCTCCGGCAAATACCATGTTTCAAATTCAAAGAGAGAATCCCCCCCCAATATGAAAAAGAACTGTGTGTCAGGGGATTGTTCCTTCAAATTCTCCAAGGTTTTATAGGTATAGCTGATTTCAGCAGATCTCGTTTCCAATGTAGAAATGGAAAAACGAGAATTGTCTGCAATGGCAAGCTCTATCATCTCACTACGCCACTTTGCATCTGTGATGGGTTTTTCGATTTTATGGGGGGGGGTACCTGCCGGCAAAAACAGGACTTGCTCTAGTGAAAACTGCTCCGCAGCACATTCTGCCAGAAGCAAATGTCCGTAATGAATGGGGTCAAAGGTTCCCCCGAGGATTCCGATTTTTGGGTTAGACATAGATTTCTCCTATTAGAAGGAAGTTTCCTCTATTACGATACTGTCCTCACCTTGCTTGCACCAAGTAAGTCATTATACCATGATTCTGCGAATCATGGTCCCTCCGGGGGATGCGCACTCTTGCTCTTGGTAATGTTCGCCTTCGCTCACCGCAAGCGGCGCTAGTATAATGTCTATCGACATTATACCATATCATCCTGTTTGGCGGGGAAAAAATATGCAACCTGTGCTGCATAGGTGTCCTGTGCTGAGAAGCAGGTGTCGGTCAGATAGCCTTGCTCTACATCGAATTCTTTTAATCCACGGTAGTAAAATTGCTTGTGTTCGTGGTCAATGATGAAGGGTGTGATATTGTTTTTCAGACATTCTTTGAATAGAATGAGCCGTCCAACACGACCGTTTCCGTCTTGAAACGGGTGGATACGCTCAAAGCACACATGAAACGCTATGATGTCAGTAAATCTTACCGATTCTTTTTGTGTGTATTTGGTCAGCAGCTTGTTGATGTCTGCCGCCACTTTTCCCGGGGCAGTGGTTTTTGTGTCACCAACCACGTTGGGACGGAGTTTGTAATCGCCCACTCGAAACCAGTTTTTGCGAGAATCAGATGTGCTGCTTTTCAATATACGGTGCAGATTTTTGATAATTTCTTCTGTTAGGGGTTCATCCGCATACTCTAACATATAATCAAATGCGGCAAAGTGATTGCTCGTTTCAATCACATCATCTACATCCGCTGTTTCGTTTGGTGCGACACCCAAGGTGTTGGTTTCAAAAATATAACGGGTTTGATCTTCTGACAGGCGACTCCCTTCGATCCGGTTGGAATTGTAGCACAGTTTGATTTGCGTTTGATGATACAAACCGCCTTTTAACCGCATTTGTTTCTCTTCTCGGAGGATTTGCAGTAAGTTGATTTCTTCGTTCATGGGCGTTTACCACTTTCTACTTAGGCAACTTTATTTTAGGATCTTTTTTTGCCGGGCGATATAAGATGAACTTCTTCCCAATCACCTGCACCACCTTTGATCTTGTGCGTTGTGCCAGTGTTTCGGCAATTTCTTTTGGATCGTCAAAACAATTTTTTAAGACGGAAAGCTTAATTAACTCTCGTTTCTCTAATGCCTCGTCCACCGAAATCACCATTTCCGGGGTAATGGAGGCTTTGCCCACCTGAAAAATAGCTGTTAAGTTGTTGGATAACCCCTTTAGATATGCTCGTTGCTTGCTTGTCATAAAAGTCCTGCTTTCTATTTACTATAATAATCAAATTTCTGCTGATAATTCTGATCCTATCGTTACTATTCACAGTTCCTGTGAATAGTAACAATTATGCACACAAATCGCAAAAAAATGCGATTTGGCGCATGACTTAATCGGGTTTTTCTTCGAAAAACGCCTCTCGGAACGGTTCAACCGTGAATAGTAACATCCTATCGTCTTTTCTATGCTGATTTTTTGCTACATCTTCTATTTATAATAATCAAATTCCAACTGATACATTCTCACCGTATCGCCCTCTTCTATGCCGATTTCTTCCAATTCATTCAAAATGCCCTGATCCTTCAAGAAACGCTGAAAAAATACAAATCCCTTTTCTGTTTCCAGATTGGTGTAACCTAACATTTTCTCAATCTTCGGCCCCTCCACCAGATACACATTCTCCGCTTCGTCAAAGGACACCGTATAGGGTTCATCTGCAAATACGCTCCGTGATGGGAAATATTCCTGCTCAAAGACTACAGGAGTCCGATCTACCGTAGCAAGTAAAGCATTTACATGGTATAACAACTCCTTTAAGTTTTGCCCGCTGACTGCGGAAATGGGGAATACCTCTATGCCTGTGGGTTCAAATTTCTGTTTCAGTTCTGCCACCGCTTCCTCATAAGCATCCCCCAAAACGTCGATTTTATTAGCAGCTATGACCTGCGGGCGTTTTAAGAGTTCCGGATTATATGCCGAAAGTTCCTGATTGATGGCACAAATATCCGCTATGGGATCCCGTCCCTCCGTTCCGGCGACATCTACCATATGGATAATGACCTTGGTGCGTTCGATGTGCTTCAAAAATTCATAGCCCAAACCAACACCCTCGGAAGCCCCCTCAATCAAGCCCGGAATATCCGCAATGACAAATCCAGCGCCATCGCCCAAATCCACAACCCCTAAGTTGGGATTTAAGGTAGTAAAGTGATAGTTGGCAATCTTTGGTCTGGCATTGGTGACACGGGATAACAGGGTAGATTTCCCCACGTTTGGAAAGCCCACCAAGCCCACGTCGGCAATCACCTTAAGCTCCAAACGAACCGTCAGCTCCATGGCGGGTTTGCCCGGCTGTGCGTATTTTGGGGCTTGCATGGAGGATGTGGCAAAATGCTGATTGCCAAGCCCACCTCTGCCGCCCGTTAAAATAATCTGTCTGCGATTATTTCCGGACATATCGGCGATGACTTTTCCGGTTTCATCATCAAAAAGAATCGTACCCGCCGGAACCTTGACAATACGATCTTGTCCGTTTTTTCCATGACAGTTACGTTTGCCGCCGACTTCACCGTCATCCGCCGCATATTTTCGTTTGTGGCGAAAATCACCTAAGGTATTTAAGCCTTCGTCCACCTCAAAAATAACATCACCGCCATTACCGCCATCGCCGCCGTCCGGACCGCCGTTGGGTACATATTTTTCACGACGAAATGACACATGACCATCTCCGCCTTTTCCTGATTTTAGGATGATTTTTGCACTATCTGCGAACATATGTTCTCTCCCGTCATGGTATATCACTAGAATACGATAAAGTCAAGAAGGCAAATTTATTTTCCGTCTGCCCAAAATCTGTAATGAAAGAAAACAAATGCTTTCATTACGTGCTTTCGAAAAATAGATTTGCCTTCCTTCTTGGTTCATGAATGACCTTGCACTGGTCTACGTTTTCATAGAGACTTACTGCCTCTTACCGAACCAAAAACGTTCGGTAAGCATCGCCCTACAAAACAGGGCTTTACTCCGCCACAGCAACAGGATATACACTAGCCTGCTTCTTATCCCTGCCCTTGCGTTCAAAACGCAAGGTACCGTCAATCTTAGCAAACAAGGTGTCATCTCCGCCACGACCTACATTAAGTCCCGGATGGATCTTTGTTCCTCTTTGCTTGTACAAAATATTTCCCGCTTTTACAAACTGTCCGTCTGCTCTTTTTGCTCCCAATCGTTTGGATTCGGAATCTCTACCATTCTTGGTAGAACCAACTCCCTTTTTATGAGCAAAAAACTGAAGGTTCATCTTCAACATATTCTTACACCCCCTGACCTGATTCAAATTTCAAACGAATAAATGACTCACCATAGAAATCCCGTATTCCTGTAAGACCCAATAGCATGGCTTTTAACAAAAGCTTTGTTTGATCGGATACTTCTTTTTGAAAACGAAGGGAAATCTTCCCTGTCTTTTCATCGTCTTGACAATCAAAGGTATCCGCCGTAAACTGTCCGATGGAATTAACCGTATTAATCACCAGTGCCGATACACCTGCACAAATGACATCCTCGCCGCTTTTGGCATATCCTGCATGACCGATACAGTCAAATCCTGTATAGTCCTCTTCTGCTTGTTGGTAAACAGTAATACGAATCATACAAACTCTTTCCTTACACACTGATCTTTTCGATTTTAAGCAAGGTAAACTTCTGTTTGCGATCGATTCTCTTGCGATAGCCCGTTCGTCCTTACACGCTGATCTTTTCGATTTTGACTTTGGTAAACTGTTGTCTGTGGCCGTTTTTCTTGTGATAGCCTGATTTTCTCTTGTACTTGTAAACGATAATCTTCTTCGCCTTACCGTTTTCTACGACAGAAGCAGAAACACTGGCTCCCGCTACAGTCGGACTTCCGATGGTCAAAGAATCGCCGCCTACAGCTAACACTTGATCAAATGTAACGGTATCACCCGCCTGCACATCCAACTTCTCAATGATAATAGTATCACCCTCGGACACTTTGTACTGCTTACCACCTGTTGCTATTATTGCGTACATATGGCACCTCCTATTTCTCAATTACTCGCCGGTTATGGTGCTAACCTTTTGTAAAAAGGCAGACTTTCAGACCTCACCGTGCGGCATACTGTTAAATATTAGCATACTTTCTTGCTTTCGTCAAGCGTTTTTTTCTCCTGACGTTTGTCACATGATGATACACGGTTACTATTCATGGTGAACCGTTCCGAGAGGCGTTTTTCGAAGAAAAACCCGATTAAGTCATGCGCCAAATCGCATTTTTTTGCGATTTGGGTGCATAAGTGTTACTATTCACAGGAACTGTGAATAGTAACGATACACATGACACTTTACCGAACGCTGAACATTCGGTAAGTATCGCCCTAAAAAGCAGGGCTTAATCACATCGTTATTTAATTACCCGGCAATTACATTAAAATATACAATCACCAACACACCCAGTACAATTCGATACCAACCGAATACCTTGAAATCATGTTTTTTGATGTAACCGATCAAAAATTTAATAGCAAATAGGGAAACGACAAATGCCGTCAAGGTACCCAGTAAGAGAACCGCCACTTCTGTTCCCGTAAAGGAAAGCCCGAATCTCGCCACATATTTTGCGATTTTTAACAAGCTTGCGCCCAACATAACGGGTACTGCCAAAAAGAAAGTGAACTCTGTCGCTATTGTCCTTGACACGCCAAGCAACAAGGCACCCACAATGGTTGCTCCGGAGCGCGAGGTACCCGGTAAAATAGCCGCAACCAATTGAAACAGTCCAATGATAATCACGGCATAATAACTTAAGGTGTTTAAGGTCAGAAATCGGGGTTTGATTTTCCGCATTTCCACCACAATAAATATGATACCAAATACAATCAGCATGATAGAAACCGTTTGCCAATTGTAAAATTCCTCTTCAATCTTTTTGTCAAACAAAATGCCGACAATTGCGGCAGGCACACAAGCTATGATAATCTTGCACCACAGACTTATGGTTTCGCCGGAAATCTGTATTCTGCCGGATTCCTTATAAAAGGGAAACAGCTTATGAAAATACAGCACAACCACCGCCATAATCGCTCCAAATTGAATGACTACAAAAAACACATCCCAAACATCCCTTGAAACGTTTAAGTGTAAAAATTCATTTACCAAAATCATGTGTCCCGAACTGCTGATGGGAAGCCACTCCGTGATTCCCTCTACAATACCTAAAATAAGTGCTTTTACCAATTCAATCAGTTCCACAACTTCCCTCCTTTTTTTCGCCTTTGCTTATGCAAGGGTTTTCAATCGACTTTTATTATGTCTCCCACTCCAAATTTTCATATTCCGTCTTTTTTTCTCGTTGCATTAACTCAAATATCGCTTCTTTTACAGGCAATTCTTCAAACAAAATCTTATTGACCCGCTCTATAATCGGCAGTGAAACCTGATACTTTTCTCCAAGCTTTACGGCGGCTTTGGCGGAGTAAACCCCCTCCACCACCATCTGCACCTCGTCCATTGCCTGATCCGGAGTTTTCCCCTGACCGATCAGCATACCCGCCTTGCGGTTTCTGCTGTGAACACTGGCACAGGTTACGATTAAATCCCCTATACCGGTTAAGCCATTTAGAGTTTCCGCTTTTGCTCCCATAGCAAGGGCTAAGCGACCGATTTCATGGATGCCTCTTGTGATTAAAGCTGCCTTGGTATTGTCACCGAATCCCAAACCGTCTGCCATACCGGCTGCAAGAGCAATCACATTTTTTAAGGAACCGCCCAGTTCAATGCCTAAAATATCAGGGCTTGTGTAAACCCGAAACACGCCATTCATAAATAGGCTCTGCACATGCTCCGCAATCTGCCTTGTCTTTGCGCCCACAACAATGGTGGTGGGCAATTTTTTCCCCACTTCCTCTGCATGACTGGGACCGGAAAGGACACAAACGGTACCCCCCCCCAGTTCTTCCTCAATAATATCCACCATGGTCATTAAAGAATCCTCTTCAATGCCCTTTGCTACATTTACCACGATCTGCCGGGGCTGATAGTATGCCTTCATGCTCCTAGCCGTCTCCCTCACGAAAACAGAGGGTACCGCCAAAACCAACAGTTCTGCATCTGCCATGGCAAGCTGTAAATCTGTGGTCGCCTGTATGGATTCCGGTAATTTTACGCCCGGAAGCTTTGAACTATGCTCCCTTTTTTCTTTCAAAAGCATAATTTCTGATTCAATGGCTGACCACAAGCGTACCGCATGACCATTTCCCGCCAATAAGACCGCAAGTGCCGTACCCCAACTGCCTGCCCCGATAATTCCTATTTGTGCCATAGTTCTCCTTTCTTAAAGTGCTTTTGACCCTCCCACCTTATGCTCCGTTCCATTCAACAACCGCTTAATATTCTCCCTATGTTGCCACAGTGCCAACAGGAAAAACAGCACCCCTACCACATAAAACTCATACAGGTACCTGCCCCCCTCGGGAATCAAATGCCCGGTTTGCCCATAAATCAGTAACTGAATGACAAATGCGGCAACTCCCACAATAGATCCCAAGGACACGTATTTGGCAAAAATCACAATGAGTGCAAATATGGTAATACTCACAAGAAAAATAGGCGGATAGAACGCAAATAAAAAAGCTCCCGTACAGGCAATGCCTTTTCCGCCCTTGAATTTCAAATAACAGGGATAATTGTGCCCTAATACGGCACCAAATCCTGCATACATTTGAATTAATTTTATGTATTCCGGATATTTTTCATGAAAAATAAGCCATACCAGAAGCATGGCTGCTATGGTTTTTAGAAAATCGCCCGAAAATGTAATAATGCCCGCTTTCTTTCCCAAGGAACGCATGGCGTTTGTGGTTCCTGCGTTACCACTCCCCAACTTTCTGATGTCGATTCCATTTGCTCTGCCATAAAGATAGGCAGTCTGAAACAATCCAAAGATATAGCCGATTGCCACAGAAATCAATCGTGCCGCTAACATAGCCAATTTCTCTTCCTCCCTCTGATAAACAGCCAATTACCATTGCCACAGCCTTTCGCCTCACCGACAAGCAGAAGCTACCGCCATGACCTTACTTCCCCTCTTTCCTCTCCCGAACGAAAAACTTAAGTGCCGTACCTCGAAATCCAAAGGCTTCCCGAATACGATTTTCCAAATATCTGATATAGGAAAAATGTGCCAGTTCCTTATTATTTACAAACAAAACAAAAGTAGGGGGCTTAACCGCCACCTGTGTGGCATAGTAAATCCTAAGGCGTTTCCCCTTATCCGATGGGGGCTGTTGCACCGCTGTCGCTTCCATAACGATTTCATTTAATACTCCTGTGGCAATACGCATGGCGTTGTTTGCAATGACCACATCTATCATATCGTATAGGTTTTGCAAGCGTTGCCCGGACTTTGCCGACAGAAAAATAATCTCCGCATAGGGCATAAATGCCAAGATTTCCCGAATCTTATGCGTGTATTCCTTCACCGTCTTGTCATTTTTCTCGATAGCATCCCATTTATTGACCGCAATCAGAATGCCCTTGCCGCGCTCATGAGCGATCCCCGCAATCTTCGCATCCTGCTCCGTGATGCCCTCTAAGGCATCGATGACGATGACTGCCACATCGGCACGTTCTACCGCCGCCACGGCTCGGATAATGGAAAAACGCTCGATTTCCTCTTTGATTTTACTCTTCCTGCGAAGTCCTGCCGTATCAATAAAGACATACTCCCTGCCATGGTATTTGACCGGGGTGTCAATGGCATCCCTTGTGGTTCCCGCAATATCGGACACGATAAGGCGTTCCTCCCCAAGCAAGCGATTTACCATGGAGGACTTGCCCACATTTGGTTTGCCGATAATGGCAACCTTAGGGCGTTCATCTTCGGTTTCTTCCGGGGTTTCCTTGGGGAAATGCTTTGCCACCTCTTCCAACATATCGCCCAGTCCCAGACGAGAAGCCGAAGATATGGGAATAGGATCCCCTATGCCCAAATTATAAAATTCATACACATCCGCCATGAATTTGTCAAAGTTGTCCACCTTATTGACCACTAACAGCACCGGCTTTGCCGCACGGCGTAACATATCCGCCACCTTAAAATCCGCATCCACCAAGCCTTGACGTACATCCGCCAGAAATAAAATCACATCCGCCGTATCAATCGCAATCTGTGCCTGCTCCCTCATCTGGGAGAGAATAATATCCTTGCTTTCCGGCTCAATGCCTCCTGTGTCAATTAGGGTAAATGCAAGGTTTAGCCAAGATACATCGGCATAGATACGATCTCTGGTCACACCCGGGGTGTCTTGAACAATGGAAATCCGCTCTTTGGCGATGGCATTAAAGAGGGTAGATTTCCCTACATTGGGGCGACCTACGATGGCTACGATGGGTTTCATTGTGTTTCCTACTTTCTTTTATAAAATAAATGAGTTATGGTTACCGGTTAATCAAGGCATTCAAAAACTCTTGCCCTGTCGATTGTACCATATTTATCTCAACTTGTAAAGTTTCTTTTAATTCCGATAAGCTGACATCATCTAAAAAAACCTCTTCTCCGCTCCTAAGGAGATTTGCGGGCAAAAGCAGACGTTCCCCTAAATCTTTTCCTTTTAGCTGTTCGATTAAATCGGCGCCTGTGAGCAGTCCCGATACGGTAATCTGTTCGCCAAAGAAGTGATTGACAATGGGGTAAACCGTAACCGCATATTGAGGGTAACGTTCCTCAAAGAGGTTAAGGAGTTCTTGTATAAATGATGCCGCTAAAGTGCCTGTGGCAAGGGAGATGCGGATTTTGGGTGATTTTGCACCACTATTTTGCGAAAAATCTTTCGACGCTTTGTGTGAGAAGTCTTCAACACTTGTACTGCTTTTGGAAGCGAATTCTGCCGAAACCTCTGCAGGCTCCATAAAATTCTCCGCCGATTCTTCCAACGCTTCCACAAATTCATCCCACATAAGGCGCAGCATTCCCACGCCGTTTTCCAACTGCAAATAACCGTCATAAGTTTCTTCTGCGGGCAAGTCCCTCTCCGCCAAGAGATACCATTCATCACTTGCATGAATGAAGTGCGTTCCATATGTTTTACAGCATTTTTTCTGCCACAATTCTATGGTATCTATCACTTCTATGGCATCCTCTTTGGTAAATGCTTCTAATGGGTGCAGACCCTCCCGGTATTTGCTTAAACCGGTGGGAACCACAGATACACTTTCCATCAAGGGCAAGTATGCGTTTAAATCTTTGATACTGCGTTCTAGCTCATCCTTATCATTTACACCTTTACAAAGGACAATCTGTCCATTCATATGTACCCCCCCCCGATAGAGGGCTTCTATTTTTTTTAAGGCCTCTCCTGCAAAACGGTTATGTAACATGAACTCCCGTAGTTTGGGATTTGTGGTATGAACGGAAATGTTCACAGGTCCTAACTGATAGGCAATGATACGGTTCATATCCGCCTCTTTTAGGTTAGTTAATGTCACATAATTGCCTTGCAAAAAAGAGAGTCTGGAATCGTCGTCCTTAAAATACAACGTTTCTCTCATGCCTTTGGGGAGTTGATCGATAAAGCAGAAGATACAGTGATTGGAACAGGATTTGTAATCATCCATCAGACCGCTGTCAAATAAAATGCCTAAGTCCTCTCCTGCTTCCTTTTCGATTTCTAATTCCCATTCCTCACCATCTGCTTTTTGCACCAATAAAAGGAGTTCTTCTTCCCCTGTCAGGTAAAGATAATCAAAAACATCTGTGACTTCCGCTCCGTCTATGGATAAAAGAAGATCTCCCGGGCAAAGACCCAGTTCTTCTGCTATGCTGTTTGGTTCGATACCTGTTATCTTGTGTGTTTTCAAGTGTTTGATGTCCTCATATTTTTGTGTTTCAGCCGTCTTATGTATACATATCCAGGCTAATCTGCAAGGCCTTATTCACCTTTTGTAAAATTTCTCCCTCTAGGCGGCAGACCCTATCCTTTAAGCGTAATTTATCAATCGTACGCAGTTGCTCTAACAACACAACAGAATCCTTTACCAAATCGTATCTTCCGGCATCCAGTTCCACATGAGTAGGCAATTTCGCCTTGTTCATCTTTGAGGTAATAGCGGCGCAGATTATTGTCGGGCTGTGGCGGTTTCCAATGTCATTTTGTATCACAAGGACAGGACGTACCCCTCCTTGCTCAGAGCCTACCACCGGTCGCAAATCTGCATAATAAACATCTCCCCGTCGAATCACCATCTCTACACACTCCAAAATTTGATTACTTTTGTACGCTTCGCTTATTCCTGCGTCTACAGTAAGTATCTCCAATTTTTTCGCATGTATACACTCGTTACTAAAGTGCTTTCGGCCCCTTCAAATACACTCTGGGAATACGCTTACCCAAACAACAGGCAAATTCATAGTTGAAGCGCCCTGACAAATCCGCTAATTCCTCCATGGAAATCTTTTCATTTCCACTGCTTCCAATCAACACCACCTCATCGCCCTCCTCTGTTTCGGGGATGTGGGTAACATCTACCATAAACTGATCCATGCAAATTCGTCCGCAAATGAGGGCACGTTTCCCATGAATCAGCACATAGCCCTTATTTGATAGGCTTCTGGGGTAGCCATCTCCATAGCCAATGGGTATGGTGGCAATCCGTCTCCTTTGGTCTGTGACATAGGTTGCTCCATAACTGATTGGCACCCCTTCTTCCACTTCCTTCAAAAACACCACACTACTCTTTAGGGAAAGGGCGGGTCTTAGGTCTATCCTGTTTTTTTGCACCTCATCAGAGGGCCAAAGTCCATAGATGGAAATCCCCGCCCGCACAAGGTCAAGACCCGCTTCCGGCAAATCCAAAATCGCCGCACTATTGGAAACATGGCGAAATGGGGGGGTGATTCCTCTTTTTTTCAACTGATCACACATACGCCAAAAAGAAAACAACTGTTCATGTGTCATTTCCTTGTCCGCCGCATCCGATTTTGCAAAATGTGTAAAAATTCCTTCTATTATAATATGTGGCAGTGCATAAATTTGTGCAATGTCTGATACACTTTCCTCGCTGACCGGAAAGCCCAGACGAGAAAGACCGGTGTCAATCTTAATATGGACGGACAATTTTTTGCCAATCTTTGCACACGCCTCATTTAGCTGCTTTGCCATGGAAAGCGAAAAGACGGTGGGGCGTATCCCATGCTCCGCCATAGCCACATATTGCCCGGGAAAGCTTGCTCCCAAGGAAAGGATTGGCTTTTCTAAGCCCACTTCCCGCAGGGCAACACCCTCTTCTACAGTGGCAACCCCATAGCCCCAGACATAGGGCAGCTGTTCTAATTCTTTGCCAATGGGAATCGCCCCATGACCATAGCCGTCCGCCTTGATAACTGCCATAATCTGTGTATGCTCACCATTCAGCAAAGCTTTCATTTCACCCACATTATGTAGAACGGCCTCTAAGTCAATAGCCGCATATGTCCTTGGATACATTGTTTTCATTGCGTGTTATCCTCTTTGTTTCAAATCCCCGAAAATCTATAAGCGCACCAAAAAGCGGATGTTTTCGAATCCGCTTTCTTTCCATAATTGTACCACTTATACTGCTAACTGACAAGATGTTTTTCGTTACAGTTTCACACATATCCTTAAATCTGGAACTCATCCAAAGAGGTTTTTAGCTGTTCCGCAATTTTTTCAAGACTACGACTGGCCAATGCCACTTCGTCAATGGAATCCGCTTGTTCTGCCGTGGCTTTTGCCACAAAATCAGCCCGCTCCGTAACTTCTCTGCTTAATGCGTCGATTTCCTGAATAGAGGCAACAATGCTCTGACTCTCCTGTGCGATTCCGCGAACGGAGGGGGCAATCTCAGAAACCTGCATTGACACATCAACTACCAAACCTGCAATTTTATGAAAAGATGCTCCCGTGTCCCCTACGGCGTTGCGCCCCTTTTCCACTTGCTCACCGCCCTCTTTCATGGATGTCATCACCTTGTCAGTATCTAATACAACGGCTTGAATCAATTCGGAAATCTTCGTGGATGCCTCTTGCGATTCAGTGGCAAGCTTTCTGACTTCTTCCGCTACCACAGCAAAGCCTTTGCCTCCCTCGCCCGCTCTGGCCGCTTCAATCGCAGCATTTAATGCAAGTAAGTTGGTCTGATCCGCAATATCGGAAATTGTTTTTACAATCGAACCGATTTCATGGGAACGCTCTCCCAATTCCTGGGCTACTTTTTCCGCAAATTTAACACTGGTTTCCATTGCTTTAATCTGGGCAATCGCTTCTTCTGCTTTCTGTTCCCCCTCCTTTGCGGTATCGGCTGCTAACGCCGCATTGTCCGAAAGGTTTTCTACATTTTGTGCTACTGTATCCGAGTTGGTAGAAATATTCTCGATGAAACCGGAAACCTCCGTCACAGAGGCACTCTGCTGTCTGGCTCCCGATGCCACGTTTTCAATCGCTTCCGCTATTTTTCCCGTCGTTTCACCGGATACCTCCGCAGATTCTCCTGCGCTAGAGGAAAGCTTGTGGGAGGCAGAAAAAATCTCGGTTCCTGAGACCGATACGGTCGAAAGCACCGTGCCGACTTTCTGTTTCATTTCTTCAAAATTTTTCGTCAAAAGCCCGATTTCATCCCGTGAAAACCTTATCTGTTTTTCTTCCTTACTGCGGGTCCAATCACCCTCTGCCATTTTTTTGGACTGCAAAGCCAGCGTTTTAAGAGGTTTCATCATATGTACGATAACGGCAAGAATGAGGATTCCTAAAAGTAGCGCAGCCACGATTCCGCCAATTACAGTCCGTTGACCCATCTGCTCCGCATCCTGGTATAATTCCTTCACCGGGACATTGGTTACCATAACCCAACCAAGCGTTTCAATCGGTGTGGAAGAACACAGCTTTTCTGTTCCGGCAAAATCCACTTCATCTGCAAACGGTTTCCCGCTTAGGAATTCGGAGGCCAAATCTTTTAGCTCTCCATTCTCTACTGTTTTTATATTATCACTCAAGGTATAGTTCGGATCATAGACGAAATTTCCATCTGCATCCAATATAAAGATATAGCCGGATTCTCCGAATTTTATGGAGGCACATTTTTCTTGAAAATCAGTCAAATCCATATCCCAACAAAGCACGCCATACAATTCCCCATTTTTCATCACGCGCTTGGCTGCCGTGGTAATCATATCCCCTGTATCTGCATCTATATAGGGCGGTGTAAAGATAACCTCATCCGTATCCTTTGCCATGGTATACCAAATCCTGCTCGTCGGGTCATAATCATCGGCAGGCTCCCAACCGTCTACAAAAAACGCCTCTTTATCCTCCATTCCAAATCCAATCCCCAGTCCCGTACCATTATATCCTGTAAGCACCATCATGACATCAAAGATCTCTTCATTGGAAAAATCCTTATAACTAAGCAAGGCGGCTATATCCGTAATCGTATCCGCATACGCTTTCAAATCCTCTTGAAGTATTTGGACATAGTAGCCGCTTTGATAAGCAGCGGATTCAGACACCGCTTTCTCTAACGCATTCCTTGACGAGGTATAGGAAAAAACAACCAACACCGCCAAAACAACGAGCATGGGCAACAATAAAAAAACCAACATTTTTCTTGCAACTTTCATCACAATACCTCTTTTTTCTATATAGTTCACTCTATTTTCTGTAAGTTCTAACAGAAAATATATAACCTATTATACATATAGATAGATATATTGTCAATAAAAATCGCAAGATTTAACAAAACTGAAAATGTTAATAGTAAATGCGAAAAAAACAAAAAATTTTAACTCCTTATTTGCAAACAAGTCGAAGGTTATGGAAGTGTAAAAAACTCATGCCCTCCATGCCCAAACAAGCGTTTCAAATGATTATCAAACCATTGTACATTTTTCGCACTGGATTGTCTGCGTGCCATGAAACATACTGCCCCTTCGGAAATATCCTCTCCATTAAGAGCCAGTTCCACCGCCCTCTTGGTATCCTCTGTCACCGTTACCGTTTCATAACGCCCATCCGCTATTGGCGAAAACTGTGTACTGCCGCCTATTTTTTCAAAAATAACCCCTCGAGCAGAATTGGCAAAATGCGGATCATTGACACGATTTAACACCACTTGGGCAACCAAGATCTTACCCACTTCGTCCTCGCCTCCTGCCTCAGCTTGTACAATCCGTTCTAATGCTGTCCGATCTTCTGTAGACAAGGTAATGGAGCCATATGGATTTACAATCGGTGGGGCTGCGGTTTCTACCGCTATATCGGTATTTGCCGTTTCTTCCTCATTTGCATCTGTATTTGATGCTTCATCTGCTTCCTTGTCCAATCGAAAATTCTGCTCCTGGGCATCTTGAATTTCCCCGATCACAAACTGCCAGTTTGTGGATTTGCTTCTTTGCCCGGTTTCTTCATTTCTTATAATGCCTGTCACAGATTGATAACGCCAAAAATCTTCTTCCAGGGAAATACCTGCAAGTAAATTCTGTTTCACTTCCCCGGTTTTCTTGGTCAAAAAGGCTTTTTCAAACAAGGAGTCTTCCTCCTGTTTGGGCTTCTCTCCCACCAAGCATTTATATCCTAATACGCTGACACTTCCTACGGAAACAAATTTTTCTGTTCCCGCCAAAAATAATGCCATCATCAATGCTGTTATCGTATAATTGATTTTTTTCCTGTATTTCAAAACAATACCACCTTTCTGTAGACCTTTCCTACATTTAATGCTATAATCATATAGGAACATCCATAAATATTTTATCCATTTTTGTCACAAACCATACCGCTTAATGAATTATTTTTGTAATCATTTAGAAATATATACAGGAGGTTTTATGCTACCGGGAGTTTTTGCCGCAAAAAAGAAATGTGGTACCGTTTATTATCGTTCCGGTATCACCCATAAATCAAAACATATTAGCCTTGGAAGTTTTTCGGATCAAAATTTGGCTCATCAAGCCTATTTGGAAGCTTCCAAGATTTTGTCTGACCACAATCTGCTCTTGGCGGATTTATCTTTTGACTCCTATGCCCTAGCCTTTGAGAAGCGAATTTCCCTGATCAATTTTAGGGACAACGGCATTTATTTTAAGAATCCCATTTATTTGAGAAACAAATATTTCACTTATTTTCTTACGCCTAACTGTGAGTTGAAATTTGACATTGATGATTTGTTTTACTATTCCCATCATAAAATCATGGCGCGCGGCGGCCATTTATTTGTCAATGATTATGGAATGCAACTCACAATTTTATCGCGTTATGGCATTAAAAGCCATGCTGTGCCGGGACGAGATTATTTGTTTGCGAATGGGGATGAGACGGATTTTCGTTATTCTAATTTGATTGTGGTAAATCCCTATCATGGCGTGAAACAGATTTCACAGAAAAATCAGATTTACTATAAAACAACGCTCCATCTAAATGGAACGCTTACGATAGGAGTCTACCCAAGTGCTGAAATTGCCGCAATTGCCTACAACAAAGCCGTGGATCTTGCAAAAAAACACGGCTTTTCTAAAAACTTTATGACGAATTATATTACAGAATATTCCCCGAAAGAATATGCGACGGTGTATACAAAGATTGTGTTGGCGAAACGCTTTTTGAAATATTTGAAAGAGAATACAAGAGGAGGTTCACTCAACTAAGCTCGTGCTACGCACTCACTAAGTGGGGTCTTCGCTAACGCTCGATTTCACCAAGTGCTTCCGGCCTCAACCCGTATCGTTTCCGTCGTATCAATCGCCGTCTTTACCAAATCTTCTATCTGATCGGCAAGCCTGCTCTCAGAGCGTTTAATGATATTTCGATTGGGCTTTGTCACCGGATGCTTTGCCACAAAAATCGTACAACAATCCTCAAAGGGCAAAATAGAGGTTTCATAAGTTCCTATTTTCTCGGATATTGTGATAATATCCTGCTTGTCAAATGCAATCAACGGGCGATAGACCGGCATGGTGCAAACCTCGTCTGTGGCGGCAAGGGATTTCATGGTCTGACTTGCCACCTGCCCTATGCTCTCCCCCGTAATCAGCCCCAAGCATTCTGTTTCTTTGGCAAAATGTTCCGCAATACGCATCATGTAGCGGCGCATGATAATCGTTAGCTCTTCATGAGGGCATTTCTCGTAAATAGCAAGCTGAATATCTGTAAAATTTACCACTTTTACATAAATCGGCCCGGCGTAACGTGCTACAATCTTCGCAAGATCCAGAACCTTTTGCTTCGCCCGCTCACTGGTATAGGGAGGAGCATGAAAATAAACAGCATCGATTTTCACCCCGCGTTTTGCCACCATATAGCCCGCTACCGGGCTGTCAATGCCACCCGATAAGAGCAACATGGCTTTTCCTGCCGTTCCTGATGGCATCCCTCCAAGCCCCGGTATGGTTTCAAAATACAGGTTGATTTTCTTTCGCACTTCAATGCTGACCAAAAGCTTCGGCTTATGAACGTCCACCCGAAGTTGTGAAAATGCGTCTAAAATCCGCTCTCCCAGTTGCATATTGATTTCCATGGAGTCTAAGGGGTAATCCTTTCGGCTTCGTCTGGCATGAACCTTAAAGCTGTCCGGACACTCTGCGACGGATTTCCCCGAGAAATAGGACGACAAATGAGAAACCACTTCTTCACACAGCTTGTCAAAACCCTCATCTTCTAACAGAATCACAGGGCAGATGCCCACAATGCCAAACACCATTTTTAAGGCTAAAATGGCACCTTCGTAGTCATAGGCTCCCATTGCTTCTATATAAATACGCCCTTGCTCCTTGGTAATTGCAAACTCTCCCTCTATAGGTTTTAGAGCATATTTGATCTGCCGCACAAGGGCATCCTCGAATACGTAACGATTCTTTCCTTTTAAGCCAATTTCTCCGTATTTGATTAAAAATGCTTGGAACATTTGAAATTCCTCCTGTATAATTGCCGATTGGTAGCGCAGAAATTTTCCGCACCTTATCTATTAATAATCCAAATCCAGTTCAATGCCTTGTATATTTTTGCAACACAGGCACCAATTCCTTTAACGTCGCCACAGTATATTCCACTTCTTCTAAGGTATTATACTTTGAAAAACTAAAACGCAAGGTTGTATCGTGGTATTGTTGTTTTAAGCCAATCGCCTTTAGGGTTTCGCTCACCGCCGGTTTGTTGGAACTGCACGCAGAACCGGATGATACGTAAATGCCTTTGTCCTCCAGGGCGTGAAGGAGGACTTCACTTTTTACGCCCTCAAAGCTTATGCTTAGAATATGAGGGGCGAATTTTGTATCGGTTGCTTTTACCGAAACATTTATATTCTCTCTATCCGATCCATTTGCAATACCATTCCCATGCACCAACTCTCTATCATTTCCATATCCATTTACAAACGCCCAATCCACATCTTGTAATCCCGTGACAAATGCCTCTCGCAGCAACGATACTCCCCCCCCATCTTCCTCTAAATGCTGATAGGCTTCCTCCGCCGCTTTTGCTAAGCCCACAATTCCCGAGGTATTTTCCGTGCCGGGGCGAAGCCCTTTTTGTTGTCCGCCACCAAAAAGGAGAGGGGTGATTTTCGTCTTTTCTTTCACATATAAAAAACCTACGCCCTTTGGTCCATGAATCTTATGTGCGCTGGCAGACAAGAGGTCAATGTGTTCCGCCCCGGGCGATATGCGATATTTTCCATAAGCCTGTACCGCATCGGTGTGAAATAAGGTGTTTGGGTTGGTTTCTTTTATGAGTTTCCCTGCTTGGGCAATGGGAGAAATCGTGCCGATTTCATTGTTGACATACAGTAAGGAAACCAAAATCGTTTCCGCTGTGATAGCTTCTTGCAGTTTCCTAATGTCAATCTGCCCGTGGGCATCTACCTCCAAATAAGTCACCGAAAAGCCCTTGCTTTCCAAAGAAAGAAAGGACTCTCTGACTGCCGGGTGTTCGATCTTGCTTGTAATCAGGTGCTTGCCCCGCCTGTTGTTTGCCGCCGCCGCTCCAAGTATGGCAAGATTGTCTGATTCCGTTCCGCCGGAAACAAAAAAAATCTCTTGCTCCTTTGCTTTTAAGGTTTTGGCTATCTGCTCTCTTGCTGTGCGTATCTGCTGTTCCGCAAGAAAGCCCTTTTTGTGCAGGGAAGAAGGGTTGGCGTATTCTTTACGAAACACTTGTTCCATGCACTTTACCACAGCTTCCGAACACCTTGTTGTGGCGGCGTTGTCAAAATATACTTCCATTTCCCCCCTCATTCCTCCAAACAATACAACAACATGGACAGCATGACCATTCCTGCCGTTTCCGTGCGCAGAATCCGCTTTCCCAAGGAAATTACCTCTGCATTTCCTCTCATCCGAGCAATTTCCGATTCGTCAAATCCCCCCTCCGGACCGATAAAAATGCCAAGACTGCCTTCTTTTTTCAGACTTGCCAAGAGTTGTCTGGTTTTTTCCATGCCTCTTTCGTTTTCGTAGGGTAAAAGACAAAGGTCAAGGGTTTTGGCATAATCCGCCGCTTCCTGAAAGTTCATCATCGGCAAAATCTTAGGAATGCGACTTCGCCTGGCTTGTTTTGCCGCACTTTGGGCAATGCCCTGCCATCTGATACACTTTGCTGTTGCTTTCTTTTGATCTAATTTCACCACGCAATTCTTCATTGCCACCGGAACGATTTCGGCTACTCCAAGCTCCACTGCTTTTTGAATAACAAATTCCATCTTATCGCTTTTGGGCAGACCTTGAAACAGGGTGATGGCAACGGGCAATTCACCGCTGTCACGGTCTTGGTATAAAATACGGACAAGCACCGTATCAATTCTGAAATCTGTGATTTCACAGAAATAATCCGCTGAATCCGACTTATGAATCCCGGGCAAAACACTGACACGAAACTGCTCTCCTAGTTTCATGCGGAGTACGTTCCTAATATGATTGACATCTGCCCCTATGATTTGGATTTCCTTATCCTTTACCTGGGTTTCTTCTACGAAAAACTGGTGCATTTATTTCCTCCAAGCAAAACCGTTCTGTCACTATTCATGACCAACCCCAAACGGCTGCCCATTTCGCAAAAAAGAACCCTCGCTTAAAACATTTCGGGCAAGCCCCTCTCAGTACGCCTTGCAGTCAGCAAAAGCGGGCTTCCTGCAAGGAGGGTCTTCCCTCCATTTCGCTCAAAGGTTCTTTTTTGCGAAATGGGCAGCCGTTTGGAGATCAACCGTGAATAGTAACCACCTATCTCGCTGTCACGCAAATCCACTCATCCTTATCCTGAATTTCTAAAATCTCAAAGCCAGCCGTTTTCATGGCAGATACCACCATGTCCTCTTTTTCTTTTAGGATACCAGATGCGATGTAAGTCCCTCTTGGCAAAAGAAACTCCTTTACCACAGGAGCCAGGTCTACGATTACCTCCGCTAAGATATTTGAAACAACAATATCATAAAAGGGGGGGGTGATTTTCTCCCGAAGAGAGCATTCCGATATTACATCTCCCAAATGTAAGGTGACCCCAAAACAGCCGTTCCTCTCCAAATTTTCCTTTGAACAAGCAATGCACAGGGGATCAATATCAGTCGCTACCACTTCTCTTGCCCCTAAACGCAGTGCCGCAATGGATAAAATCCCACTTCCACAGCCCACATCAAGCACACGATTCCCTGTCTTTAAGTGTTTTTGCAAGCCCTCTATGCAAAGGCTTGTAGTAGCGTGCTGTCCTGTTCCGAAAGAAGTACCCGGATCTATGGTGATTACATGAGGAAAATCTTTCTCTTTGGGCAAGCTCTCCTGCCAAGAAGGGCGAATATAGATATTTCCTATGGAAAATGGCTTAAAGTATTCCTTCCACTTGTAGAGCCAGTCGTCATCTTCCGATTCTCCTATTAAAAGACGACCTTCCCCAATGTCCATAAATGCCCGCAATTCTTCCATTTCTTCTGCAATGCGTGACAAAAGAACTTTCCTCTCCTTTGTTTCTGATTCATCTCGTTCTTCTTCCAGAAAGAAACTCAAGCGGGCAATACCCTCATCTTTTGGGATTTCCGGAAGAATGTCAATAAACAACTGTTCCTTTTCTTCCTGTGAAATCGGAATATTGTCTTCAATCCACACGCCCTCCACCCCCAAATCTGCCAGCATACTGCTGATCACATCCTCTGCTTGGGTGGTGGTGGTAATTGTGTATTTCTTCCATTTCATGGTCTACATACTCCTTACTCTTATCCGACAGACAACCACAGTTTCACTATATTTTGTAACACATTTCACTACATAGCTAAATGCCTGTACTATTACTTTTTCCTAGTCCTTATTTCCCAAAATGTGCTAAAATGTCCGGTTCATAATCCTTAAACTTTTTCAGCATCATAAAATGATTGGTCTTTTCCAAAATCTTCACTTTGGAATTTGGAATCTGGTGGTTTAGATAATCAATATGCTCCCCTTCAATCAGATCCTGATCACCGTAAACTAAAAGCGTTGGTGCCTCAATACGCTTCAGCTGTTCATCTGAAATATTGGGTTCTTTGGCAATCAAGCGGGTCATATTGTAACTGAACACAGATAAGAGTTTAAGCTTGTACAATCGTTTTGCTGCGGACCGCCAGATTTGGACAATGGAAAAAAATCTATCCTTTAGTCCTGCCGGTGTGGCATTTCCACTGATAATAACCAAATTTTTCACGATTTGCGGGTGATCAATGGCAAGTTGTAGGGCAATGTTCGCCCCGTCACTGTAACCAATAATATTTGCACGTTTCACATAAAGTGTTTTTAGGGCTGCGTAGACATCCTGTGCCATCAGGGAAATGCTGATTTTCTCCGCTTTCCCCGATTGTCCATGATTTCTGCTGTCGATTAAAATGACTCGATACGATTTCGACAGTTCTCTCTCCCATGACTTAAAAACCCTTTGAGACTGCCCATGACCATGCAACAGCACCACGGTTTCACCTGCCCCAAGCACAGAACAGTATAATTCGATTCCATTTGCAGGCAGACAATAGGTGGTTTTTCTCATACTGATTTCCCTTTTCTGATTTACACTTGTTCCGATTTTTCTGTTTTATTTTGCACATCTGCTTTTACTTTATCGGTATTTTGCTCTTTTGCAGGATTTTTGTTATCGGTTTTCGTTTTCTTCTTATCCTTTTTCAACACAGTCTTCGTAAAGAAACTGGTAAAGAAATCAGCGAAACCCCCGGGATTTTGCAATTTTACAATGGCTATGCCCATGTCAATGTTGATGGCTTTTTTGGAATATACAAAATAAGAGGGGATCCACTGGCTTGGGCTGTATTTCTCCTTCGCCAAATGCAAGGACTTAAATCCATAGAAACGATTTCCTTTTTCGTACACCAGTTTCAAAATCCTTCCAATGGTGGTCTTTTCATTTTCCTCGCCCTCAATATTTGCCAAGGGAGACACTCCCATGCTCCCCCACAGACAGCCCTCTTCCTTAAACTGCATGAAAGCATCAAAGGTAATCTTCTCCGTAGAACCTCTGGGTGCATCGTGACTGCGCCTTGTAACATCCGCCATCCAACCTTTCTTTCCTTCAAAAGGCAAAAATACGTTAAATGCCACAATGCGTCCACTCTCATCCTTAGCGTAAAAATAACGTCTATCCATGGGATGATCCAGATTGACATCTCCTACGGAAAAGCACAGCTGACTGCTCTTTTTCCCGCCAAGCCAGTCGTCCGTCACAGCGGCGATTCCTCGCTCAATCTCCACATCTTTTTGTTCCAAGGGCTTATATTCTGCTACCGTAACGCCCTTTTTGACTGCGTGGTTAATCTCCGGGCGAAGCCTTGCCATCTTCCCACCTGCGAGCTGATACGTGGAAAGGTCAATCCGAGCCTCCTCGCCGCATTTCACATGGACAAATCCCATCTTTTTGTACTCCTCCAGATATTTATCGGAGGTACTCATAAAGAGGAGGTGGTAGTCATTTTCACGACAAAACATATTAAATTCAGACAAAAACGGAATAAAATCCTCATCGGCACAAATAGGATCCGCCTGCACAATCAGGCAATTATCCACTACACCATAGGCAATCACCCCTTCTGTGTGCTCCCCGAAATATAAACTCTTATCCTTTTCAAGTGCCAGATAAGAGGCGGAATTTTGTCCATATTTTAGGACAATCTCCCTGGCACGTTTTTCATCACTGGGTTGCTGCACGGTGGCATATAATACAGGGCGCAGGATAAATAAAACGCCCACCGCCACACAAATCCAGAAAAAGACAAAGATAAAGCGTGAATACAAATTATGCCCGCCTGTGATAAACAGATAATCTGCGATATCCTCAAAACTATCTGTCAGAGTAAAGGATTGGTGGGAATGGAAACGCAAAAACAAGGAGGTCGCAACCGCATTTAAGATGAAAAATGCGAGGACAAGAACTACGGCTAAAATCGCTCCCGGTGAGGAGGGGCGTAGTGCAGAACGTCGAAACTTCTTATGAAAAATCAACAGTACCACAATGCAGTAAATCTGTATCGCAAGAAGAATCAAACTTCCCGGTTGCCGATGAATCAGAGACAAAAACGAGCTGCCAACCAGAATCGATACCACCGCACACCATGCGAAAAATTTCCGTTTATGCAAATTCCACAAGAGCAATAGGAGCAAAAATGCCAAAAAACGCTGACAGAAGCGACTAATTGCAATTAGGTGAATGTAGCCGATATTGCGAATCGGCCCGATATGTACAAAGGCAGGCAAAAGCATCAAAACAGCAAGCAAAAGACAGAGTATTACAGCAGAATCGATAAGTATGGTTTGGTGTTTTTTCATTTGGGAACTCCTCGTATAATATGTATGCTTCACAAAACAAAAAAGGTGCTAACGAAGTACCCATCAACCGAATGGTGGCACTCCGCTAACACTTCTTATTTTACAATAGATTTTCCGGTCTGTCAATGAAATTTGTTCATTAGCAACCGGATGCCGCTTGTAAAAATCTCTGTTTGGCTTCAGTGATTTTACTTACTTTGGCTTAGAAACCGGATGCTGCTTGTGAAAATCTCTGTTTGGCTTCGGTGATTTTATTTGTATCCGCCGCCGGGGTTGGATAAAATCCCTTGCTGTGCATTAGGCAAAATACATCTTGCTGTATTTCATGTTCTTTTTTTAAGCAATCTAAAATCGCACACCTTACGTTTTCATGCACGCATTCATTTGCAAAGGTGTTGTAATGTTCCGTTGCGCTTTTCGTTGATCCTAACGCATCCGCTAAGACCTCTTTGTCTGTGTAAGTCTGTTGCATATGCCTTTTCCCTCTCTTTCCTGTGATTCGCACCTCCCTCTTTGGCGATACGAACCCATAACTCCTGACCTTAACTGCTCATACAGGCTGTTAAAATCCTCACCTTAACTGCTCATACAAGCTGTTAAAATGTTCCTGATGCTTGCCCGAAATCTCCATAAATTTGGATTTTACTTGGGCATCTTGACTGTGTTCTGAGAGCATTTTGAATTTCTTCACCAACAATTCCTCGTCGGAGAGCATTTCATTTAGTGCCATCAGTTCTTTTTCGGATAACTGGTTCATAAGATTCTCCTTTCGCTGATTCCGTGTTACTGTTCAGGAATGGTTATGTTTGAACTGTAACGATTCCGTTTACAGTCTTAAGATTGCCAATTTTAAGGTGAAATATACCATTGCACGAGTTGCGTTTGAATTTTTATAAAAATAATACTTTCTTGTAAACGAAAAATATGCTATACTGAAAAGCAGGTGATTTTTTATCGATATATTTTTCAGAAAGAACGAGGAAATAAGCATGGGTTCAGGCACTTTTAAGGGAGGAGTCCATCCCTATGATGGGAAGGAATTGTCAAAATACAAGCAGGTACGAGAAATTTTGCCCAAAGGCGATGTGATTTACTCCCTATCACAGCATATCGGCGCACCGTCAAAACCGGTTGTGGGACAAGGTGACTATGTAAAATGCGGGCAGGTCATTGCAGAAGCCGATGGATTTGTTTCCGCAACTGTTCATGCTAGTGTATCCGGTAAGGTGTCAGCCATTGAACGGCGATTAAATGCCACAGGAATCAAAGTTTTAAGCATTGTTATTGAAAATGACGGACAGTTTACCTCCTTTGATTTTCATGAAACAGCTGATGTAAACACACTTTCAAAAGAAGAGATCGGGAAAAAGATTCAGGAGGCGGGCATTATTGGTCTTGGAGGTGCAGGATTTCCCACTCATGTGAAACTCACCCCGAAGGATCCTGATAAAATCAAATATGTCATTGCCAACTGTGCAGAATGTGAACCCTACGTGACCGTGGATTACCGTCGCATGATAGAGAATGCAGAGCAACTGATTGCAGGAATGAAGATCGTCTTGCAATTATTTGACAATGCGAAGGGCGTATTTGCCATTGAGGACAATAAACCGGACTGCATTGAAAAAATGCAGGAACTGCTCAAAAACGAAGATCGCATTGAAGTCCAAATCTTACATACCAAATACCCCCAAGGTGCGGAACGTCAGCAGATTTTTGCGGTGACAGGACTGGCAATCCACAGCAAGCAACTTCCCGCTGACGTGGGTTGTATTGTGGATAATGCGGAAACATTTTTTGCCATCTATAATGCCGTAAAATTAGGTCGCCCGCTGATAGAACGACTGGTGACGGTAACGGGGGGGGGTATCGCAGATCCTTCCAACTTTTTGATTCGTATTGGCACGAATTTCTCCGAGCTCTTAGAAGCGGCAGGCGGATTCATCGGACAACCCGAAAAGCTCCTATTCGGCGGTCCCATGATGGGATTTGCAGGCACTTGCACCGATGTTCCTACCATGAAAACCACTTCCATGCTCCTTTCACTCCTGACAGATGAAATGTCGGCACTTACACCCACACCCTGTATCAACTGTGGGCGTTGTGTGGAGGTTTGCCCATCAGGACTTGTGCCTTCTCGTTTGGCAAAGCAGGCACAGCGAAAGCAAAATGCTGATTTTGAGAAATGGAACGGCTTAGAGTGTATTGAATGTGCTTGCTGTACCTATGGCTGTCCTGCAAAGCAGCCCTTGGTTTCGGACATTAAGTTAATGAAAAAACGCATTTTGACAAAAAAAAGACAACAAGCAGCCAGAGAAAAGAAAGAAGGTGAAGCTAAGTGAGTCAGTTATTTCCGGTATCACACGCCCCTCATATACGGGATAAGAGCAGTACAAATCGCATCATGCTTTATGTGATTATTGCCCTTTTGCCTACTACCCTATTTGGAATCATCAATTTCGGATTTTCTGCACTACTCCTGGTACTTGTGACCATCGCCTCTGCGGTACTTGCAGAGTGGGCATTTAATAAAATCACCAAAAGAAAAGAAACCATACAGGATTTAAGTGCCGTAGTAACCGGCTTGTTGTTGGCCTTAAACCTCCCTCCAACCTTACCCTTGTGGATGGGAATACTGGGTAGTGCTTTTGCCATTGTTGTGGTAAAATGCCTCTTCGGCGGCTTGGGGCAGAATTTCATGAACCCGGCTCTCGGCGCCAGATGTTTTCTTTTGATTTCCTTTACAGGACCTATGACAACCTATGCAACCAGCGTATTTGATAAGACGGATGCGGTCAGCGGACCTACTCCTCTTGCCATATTAAAGGCAGGCCAAACGGTTGATACCTTGCAAATGCTCATCGGCACCATCGGCGGCACCATCGGGGAAACCTCGGTGATTGCCATTTTAATCGGTGCGATTTTCCTTATTTTGATGGGCGTTATTGACTTGCGTATTCCCGCCTCCTATCTGATTAGCTTTGTAGTATTTATCCTCTTATTTGGCGGGCATGGATTTGACCTTGGATTTGCGGTTGCCCAGTTATGCGGCGGCGGCATTATGTTAGGAGCCTTTTTCATGGCAACGGATTACAGTACCTCTCCCATCACACCCCGAGGAAAGATTGTGTTCGGTATCCTTTTAGGCGTTCTAAACGGACTGTTTCGTATGTTTGGCGCATCGGCGGAAGGCTGTTCCTTTGCCATTATTTTCGGAAATCTCTTGGTTCCCTTGATTGAACGGGTGACGATTCCAAAACCCTTTGGAAAGGGTGGGGAACGATAGGAGATTTTATACCCTTGATTGAGTGGGTGATAAACAATAGTGAACAAGGAGTTACTAAGAATATAAGAATAAATAGGGAGGAGAATGATACATGAATAAGATTGTAAGAAATGCCCTTATTTTAACAGCCATTACGGTGGTGGCAGGACTGCTCTTAGGCTTGGTCTATGAAGCAACAAAAAAACCCATTGCGGCGGTCTCTGAGAAAAATCAACAAAATGCTTACAAAAATGTATTTGAAGAAGCGGATCATTTTGAAGCTTATACCGCTTTTAACGAAACAACGGCAGAAGAATTTACGGAGGCAAGCGACTATCCCGATAATACCATCGTGGATGCGGTTGTGGCAAAAGATAAAGATGATACCGACTTAGGCTATGTGATTTCTGTCACCTCCCATACCGGCTATTCCGGGGATCTTACCCTTTCGGTTGGCATTACCTTAGAAGGTACAGTAAACGGCTATTCTCTCACCTCTATTAATGAAACGGCAGGACTTGGCATGAAGGCGGAAGATAAACCCTTTTATTCCCAATTTGAGGGCAAGGATGTGGATTCCTTTGAACTGACCAAGGATAAGGTGACAAAGGAAAACCAAATTCAAGCCATTAGCGGTGCAACGATTACCTCACGGGCAATTACGAATGCAGTGAATCTGGCCTTGAGCTATTTTCGAAGTATAAATGGGTGAGGAAGCAATGTCAGAACGAGAGCTAAACTGTCATGAACAACTGCCGGAAAGAGGGAGGCGTAAATGAATACAGATAGTAATGAGAATATTAATACAAATACGACTGCAAATGAAAATGCAGATAACGAGGTGGAGGTACCTATTGCCGACAGCGTTAATACAAGTAGCAAGGCAAATACCGCTGCCTGCATAGAACGCATTTACAATGGAGTGATTAAGGAAAACCCCATCTTTATCTTACTGCTTGGTATGTGTCCTACCCTTGCAGTTACAACTTCCGCCATAAATGGCATTGGCATGGGTTTATCCACCACCCTCGTACTGGTGATGTCGAACCTTTTGATTTCCCTACTTCGAAACATCATTCCGGATGAGGTACGTATGCCCGCATTTATTGTGGTTGTGGCTTCTTTTGTGACCATTGTGCAATTTCTGTTACAGGGCTATATCCCATCCTTGTACCACTCCCTTGGCATTTATATTCCGCTGATTGTGGTAAATTGCATTATTTTGGGGCGTGCAGAAAGCTACGCTTCCAAAAATCCCGTACTGCCATCGCTCTTTGACGGACTGGGCATGGGACTTGGTTTTACCGTAGGCTTGTTGGCAATCGGACTGGTGCGTGAAATCTTAGGTGCAGGTGAAGTCTTTGGTTTTCAGATCTTACCCCTTGCCGAAAATGGTCGCTTGGGCTATACGCCCATTACCATCTTCGTGTTGGCTCCCGGAGCATTTTTCGTATTGGCGGTACTGGTGGCAGTGATGAATGTGGTAAGGGAACGGGCAGAAAAAAAGGGGCGACCACTGGCTCCTGCGGCAGGATGTCTTGCAGATGATTGTGTCCGCTGTGCGGAGAAAAATACTTGCAGCTCCGGTGTTGTAGAGTTTAAGGATAAGAAAGAATAGGAGGTCGGTACAAATGCAAGAATTGCTGATTATCGCAGTAGGATCCGCCATTGTAAACAATGTAGTATTAAGCCAGTTCCTCGGGCTTTGCCCTTTCGTGGGCGTATCAAAGAAAGTGGAAACAGCGGCAGGAATGGGTGGGGCGGTTATTTTCGTCATCACACTCTCCTCTTTTGTGACAAGCTGTATCTACAAGTTTATCTTGTATCCAAAATTCGATTATTTACAGACCATTGTATTTATCTTGGTCATTGCGGCTCTGGTACAACTGGTGGAAATGTTCCTGAAAAAATCCATGCCACCCTTGCATAAATCCCTGGGTGTGTATTTGCCGCTGATTACTACCAACTGTGCCGTGCTTGGCGTTGCCTTAAAAAATGTGCAACAGGATTACGGCATCCTGCACGGTGTGGTAAATGGCTTTTTCACAGCGGTGGGCTTTACCATTGCCATCATCATTATGGCGGGACTTCGTGAGAAAATGGAATACAATAATATACCGAAAGCCTTTGCCGGTTCCGCTATTGTGCTGGTGACAGCAGGACTGATGGCAATTGCGTTTTTTGGATTTTCGGGAGTGATCTAATAGCGACCTGCGTTTATGAGCAAGGAGCGAAGTGGATTGCGAATAGGAAAGAAAAATATTTACACGGAGGAATCACATGAACATAGTAGGAATTGTGCAAGCCGCTTTGATTGTAGGCGGTACAGGTGCATTAATCGGATTTTTTTTGTGTTTTGCAGGAGAGAAATTAAAAGTAGAAATTGATGAGCGGGAGGAAAAAATCCTCGCCCTCCTTCCGGGTGTCAACTGCGGTGCCTGTGGCCATGCCGGCTGCGGTACTCTTGCTGCTGCTATTGTAGAGGGTGCGGCAAAGACAAACGCCTGTCCTGTAGGGCGTGGGGCTTTAACGGAGCAGATTGGTGCTATTATGAGCGTTTCTGCGGAGTAGGTTGGTATTGTTTTAGTGGAGCATAAAATGATAAACAGAAACATAAGGATGGTTATATCTCTACTTTTTTTGAGTATAACTATTATTTCTCTAAATGCCTGTGGAACGGGAAATGAAAGCGAGCAAAAAGAAATGGAAAACACAAATACAGGGGCTTCCATTGATGAAGCGAGTCTTACGACAGCGGGAAACATTGTGGCAGAAGGTGCAAATACAGGGCTTTCCATCGGTAACAAACTGCTGACTCCCCCCGAAGCGACAGCTACTCAGGCAACAGAAACTGCCGCTGAACCAATCATGCAACTATCCACCTACGAGGTGAATCATATGACAGCAGGAAGTATTGTAGACAAAGAACGCTTAAATGTCACGGACATCACATCACTCTTTTCTGTTTCTCCTATCAGCGAGGATATTTTGGGGCGAATTAATGGCATATCCTACAAAGAAAACAATCAAATCAAACCTGCACAATTACGCCACCTTCGCATACTCCACAAGGGATTTGACGGGGAAAGTCATGTAGGGGAACTGATTGTAAATGAAGCACTTGCCGATACCGTTTGCGGCATTCTAAAAGAACTCTATGAAAATAACTATCCCATTGAGAAAATGCACCTTGTAGATGAATACGGCGGTGATGATGACCGTTCCATGGCGGATAATAACTCTTCCGCCTTTAATTATCGAGTAGTTGCGGGAACAACCCACCTCTCAAAACACAGCTTAGGGCTTGCCATTGACATCAACCCAAGATACAATCCCTATATCCGCACCGGCAAAAACGGGGAAACCATTATTGATCCCTCAAATGGATCTGCCTATGCGGACAGAAACAACAGCTTTGCTTATAAGATTGATAAAAACGATTTGGCTTATAAGCTGTTTACCTCCCATGGCTTTACTTGGGGTGGAAGTTGGAATACGGTGAAAGATTATCAGCATTTTGAGTTTACCCGGTAATACGTTCTTCTCGTATAATAACTCCTTTTTTGGGATATCCTATGTGTAAATTGAAAGCGACATAGGAGCAAACACCATGATTGGAATCCTAATAGCCCTCCTTTCCGGGGCACTTATGAGTATACAGGGCATTTTTAATACAGGACTGACAAAAAGCAGTAGCATGTGGCTTGCCAACAGTTGGGTACAATTTTCGGCATTTCTCGTATGTATGATTGCCTGGATTAGCTGTGATCGAAAAAGCTTTGTTTCACTTTTTCAAATGCAACCCAAATACATGCTCTTAGGCGGCGTGATCGGAGCATTTATTACCTATACTGTCATCAAAAGCATGTCAATGCTTGGACCGGCAAAAGCTGTCATGATTATTCTGGTGGCTCAACTTTTGGTAGCCTACCTGACCGAATTATTCGGCATGTTCGGTGTGGAAAAAGTCACTTTTGAATGGAAACGCTTGTTTGGTATGTTGATTTGCATCGCAGGGATTCTCATCTTTAAGTGGGACTAATACCCTGTGATATCTAAATAAAGTTTTAGGTGTTACAGGGTACTAATGCCGCCTAACACCTTTCCCAGAGAATCATGAATGCACAGCTGTGCCTCACCGTCATAAGGGGTTTTAGTTTTATTAATGAGAACAAGGTTTTTCCCTTTGAAATAACGCAGTAAACCCGCAGCAGGATAGACTGCAAGGGAGGTGCCGCCTACGATTAACAAATCGGCTTTTGCTATCGCTTCTATTGCCCCGCTGACAACGGTATCGTCTAAGCTTTCCTCATACAGTACGACCTCCGGGCGAACAATGCCGCCGCAAACTTCACAAATAGGAATCAGCTTATCTTTGCAATGTGCCTCGTCCAAAATATAGGGCAGTGTATAGTTTTTGCTGCAGTCCATGCAATACTGCCGCCAATTGGAACCGTGAAGTTCGTAGACTCTCTGGCTACCTGCCTCTTGATGGAGTCCGTCAATATTTTGCGTAATCACGGCGTGCAATAGACCTTGCTGTTCCAGTTTTGCCAATGCAAGGTGTGCGGCATTTGGTTTCGCATGAAGAGCGATTAGGTTTTCTTGATAATAACGAAAAAACAATTCCGGTTTTTCCACAAATAGGCTGTGGGATAAGAGGGTTTCCGGACTATGACCATAGGCTTTTTGTGCGGCATACAAGCCCTTTTCCGAGCGAAAATCCGGAATACCGCTTTCAGTGGATACTCCTGCTCCGCCAAAAAACACAGTGTTTTTACTGTGGTGAATCAGCTCTGATAAGCGTTTTATTTTTTCGTCCATTTGTTGCTCTCCAAATTCTTAAACTATAAGCATTTTGACCGTGCTTTTCCGTTCTGATTTTATTCCACTTACTACCTACATCTCCCAATCCTCAAAACGTAACTGTTTTGACAGCGATTTTAATTTTGCATTTCTGGCATCATAATCCGGCAAAATCGCATAAACTACGTCATAAAAATTCTTGGAATGATTCATTTCCTGCAAATGCGCCAATTCATGCACAATAACAGAATCAATCACCTCATCTTCCGCCATACACAAACGCCATGAAAAATTAAGGCTTTTCTTTGCCGAGCAACTGCCCCAACGGGTTTTGGCAGAATTTACCTTAACAGCTGTTGGCGATACCTCCATGATTTTTGAAAAGTATAACACTCGTTCCAGAAAATAGTTCCTTGCACAGATTTTATACAGCTTTATCACATTGTGTTTGAGCATATCCCCATCCCAACCACCGGGGAAATGAAAGCCATGTTCGTCCCTCCAAATACGACCTCCTGCCGGATCCTCCGAAATAATCGGTTGGCGCACACCACGCCACAAAAGCTTGGTGTTGTAGTCTAGGATAAATCCTTTTTTCTTCGCTTGCTGTTCTTTTTCTAGTGCCAGTTTATCCATAATCCATTGTTTATGCTCTGTTACAAATCGGTCAATCTCTTTTTTGGACAAACGCAGGGGCGCACGAACTTGTATTTCGCCGCCACCTACATGCAGGGCTAAGGTTTTCCGTTTGGAGCGAATGAGAGTATATTCTAAATGATCTGCAAGCATTGATTTATACATGAATTTCTCTCCTGTAATCAGATTAACGATACAATACCCCATTTATCATCATGAAACATTTTATTTCGATTTACTTAACATTTTCCTCTATCTGAATTTACACAAACCAAGAACACATAGTCTTATTCACTCGCAAAGGTATCAAACACTCGTTTCAACTTCTCCGCCATCTCCCCAATATGCTTTTCTTCTATAATAAGCGGTGGCAAAAACCGCAGTACATCACTGCCCGCAGACAGCACAACCAGTCCTTCTTCCAAAGCTTTTTTCACCACTTCCCCTACGGGAACAGAAAGGACAAGCCCCTGCATGAAGCCTACACCCCGGCGTGCCGCTACAAAGTCATACTTTTCAATAAAGGAATCCAAGGTTTCTTCCAAAGACTTCGTTAATTTTTGTACATTTCCTATCACATTCTCTTTCTCAAAAATCGTAAATACGGCATCTACCGCCGCACCCACAAAGGGATTTCCGCCGTAGGTAGTGCCATGGTCGCCGGGAACTAAGGATTGTTCCGCCACTTTTTCTGTGAGAAAAAATGCGCCTACCGGCACGCCTGCACCCAAGCCCTTTGCGCTTGCCATGATGTCGGGGCGGATGCCATACTGCTGCCAAGCGAACATTTCGCCTGTACGCCCCATACCGCATTGGATTTCATCTAATAGTAATAAAATATCCTTCGCTTCGCAAATGGCTTTCACCTCTTGTAAAAATTCTTTTGTCGCAGGGTAAATCCCTCCCTCCCCTTGTATTGTTTCTAAGAGAATGGCACAGGTTTTTTCATTGACTAGGGCTGTTACGCTGTCTAAATCGTTAAAATCGGCAAAGCGAATGCCCGGCAATAAAGGCGCAAAGGCTTCTTGGTAATGGAGATTGCCCGTGACGGACAAAGCACCCAAGCTCCTGCCGTGAAAAGAGCCTTTCATGGCGATAATTTCATGATCCGTATGCCCATCCCGCTGATAAGCATATTTCTTCGCCGCTTTGATTGCTCCTTCAATGGCTTCTGTTCCGCTGTTTGTAAAAAATACACGTTCTAATTTTGCACCGTCTGTGGCACGTTTGGCGGCATTTGCAATTTGGCGGTTATAATAGAGATTTGAGGTATGTAGGAGTTGCCCTACCTGCCCCTGCAAGGCCTTTGTGTACTCCGGGTGGGCGTAACCTAAGGCACAAACGCCGATCCCCGCCGCAAAATCTAAGTATTGTTTCCCGTTCTCGTCATAGAGGTAGACCCCCTCGCCCCGACAAAAGGTGACAGGGAAACGATTGTAGGTGTGAAGTAAATGTTCTTCTGCTGTTTTGATTGTATGATCTGCCATGAATTTTCCATCTCCTTTATGCAAATGTTGGTTTCATCTGTAAATTCTTATAGTTTCTATCTTTTCTATGATTTTTATAAGCTATATTTATCCTTATTCTGTCCCGGAGCAACACTATCTCCGCTGATAATTCCGCTCCCCAAATAACTCGGTTCCCACTCGCACGATGGTCGCCCCCTCTTCAATGGCAACGGTATAGTCTTGACTGGTTCCCATGGACAAAATATCCATTTTGACATGAGGACTATTTTCGCTGCTTATAGTAATCGCCAGCTGTCTGATTTGCCGAAAATACGCCCGATTCGCCTCTCCGGTTTCGGCAAATGGCGGTATGGACATAAGACCTTTCACACAAATGTGAGATAAGGCGGCAATCTGCCGGATGAGTTCTAAAGCATCTTCTATGGAAATGCCGAATTTCGACTCTTCCTTTGCAATATTTACCTCTATCAAAATGTCGGCTATTTGATTTTCCTTGCGTGCCTGTAGGCTGATTTCCTCCGCCAAACGAAGGGAATCCACCGAATGAATCAGATGGGTAATGGGAAATACTGCCTTCACCTTATTACGTTGCAAGTGACCAATCATATGCCAACGTATATCAGAGGGCAACTCACCTTGTTTTTCTAACAATTCCTGCACTTTATTCTCGCCAAAGTCACGAATGCCTGCTTGATAAGCTTCGTTTAGCAAAAAAACAGGTTTGGTCTTGCTGACTGCAAGCAGAGTGACCGTATCCGGTGCTCTTCCCACTTTTGCACAGGCAAGTGCAATTTTTTGTTGTATCTGGGCTATGTTTTCGGTAATCATGCTGTATTCCTCCTATATGTGATTATTCATGCTACTTTAAGATAGTAGTTCATGTTTTTCCCTGCCATATCGTTTGCCTCCTCAGTTATCAATCCACAAATAATTCGGGGACGTTATATAGTGCGTCCTTTACCTCGTTTTCTGCGCTTATGTTTCCGCACTCTGCAATGGATGTCATTTTCGCAAAATAAATCAGCGGTTATGCTACCCCGATTGGAAAGATCATAGGATGTTGGAACTTCGATCCATTCTGTGCAAGAAAAGATAGGGCTTGTCGCCAATTCGGTAAGCCTGTCTAATGGTAAATACGTCATTCTTGTGCACCTCCGATTTCTGCATCCGATGGGTTCAGATTTGCATCTTCCTCTAAACTGATTTCATTTTCCTGCTCGTAGTAGTAGGAATAATCCACGCCCTTCATGAAGACCTCGCGGTCGTTGATTTTATCTGTCAGGGCGGGTTTCAATAGGACTTTTATCCCTGCGTCGCTCATGGTGCTTTGCTCCATGGCGGCAAGGTACTCTTTTTTGCCGACCCCACTCCAATCCACGCAGAGCTTCAGATTCTTTTTGAGTATCAAGTCAAGCCAAATGCGGGTGCTTCTGCCGTTGCCCTCCATAAACGGGTGTGCGACATTCATCTCCACATATTTTCCAATAATTTCTTCAAAACTGCGTTCGGGCATTGCCTCAATGCTTTTAAGCGTACCAGCCAAAAACTGCACAGGCGCAAATCGAAAACCGCCCTTGGCAATATTCAGCGTTCGTATTTGCCCCGCAAAGTCATACAGACCGCCGAAAAGATAGCCGTGAATCTGCTGCAAGCCTTTCACCGTACCGACTTCTATAGTGCCAAGCAGCGAACTGTCAAAAAGCGCATAAGCCTTTGTTTTGCTTTTGCCGTCAATGGTTTCATCACTGTATGTGAACCATTCGATAAAGCGATTCGCCTGCTTGCTTGGGAAATTTTTTGCAAGCTCAATAATACCGTTGTGGTCGAAACAATCGGTCGCATATTTTTTGTCGTCTGCCGCTGTTAATTTCAGTTGGGTAGCGTGACTAACCAACTCGCTGTTTTCGCGTTTCAACTTGGCTTTGAGATATTTCCAGTAATTGCGATTTTTCACGTAATCGCTTTCGCCGCGCAAAACACCGACGATATCCAACACAGAGAACCACCATTTGGAATTGACATCCTCCCAAACGGTGCGAATCTCTTTGTCGTCAAAAAAGCGAATGGAAATTTTTCTCATGCTGATTTCAGGCTTATCGCTCATTCGCTTGCCTCCGCCATAAGGGCACCCTGCTCAATCTCCGCAATAATCGAAAGGTTGTAGGTCGTGATGTTGATTTCTTGACCGAAGAAGCCGTTGCGGACATTCTCTTTGCCGAGGATTTTGGCAAACTTCAAGAGTAGCGAACCGGAACCGCAAGCAGGGTCGTACACCTTGTTAACCTCATTTTTGCCAACAATCGTCAAACGGGTTAGCAATTCACTGACCTCCTGCGAGGTATAATACTCGCCACCGCTTTTGCCGGCGTTACCCGCATACATACCCATCAGAAACTCGTAAGCATCGCCGAAAGCGTCAATCGTGTTCTCACGGTAGTCGCCGAGCTTCATATCACCGACACCGTTTAGGAGCTTGACAAGCCGCTCGTTACGCTTGGCGACTGTACCGCCGAGTTTATTGCTATTCACATCAATGTCGTCAAACAGCCCCTTGAAATTGTCCTCGGACAGTGTGCCTTGCGCAGATGATTCGATATTCTTGAACACCGTTTCGAGAGTTTCGTTGAGGTTTTCATCTGCTGCCGCTCTTGCAAGGACATTTTCAAATAACTCTGATGGTAGGACGAGAAAGCCTTTCGTATTTACCAAGTCCTCACGAGCAGATTCGGCATCGCTGTCAGACAGTTTGGCGTAGTTAAAAGCGGCATTGCCTGCCTCGCACTCGCCTTCATTGATATATGCGGTGATGTTCTCGGAAATATAGCGATAAAACAGAATGCCGAGAACATACTGCTTGAAATCCCAACCGTCTACGCTCCCGCGCAGGTCATTGGCGATGCTCCATATTGTGCGGTGCAGTTCCGCGCGTTCTTGTTCTTTGCGGTTATCAGCCATTGTTGCTGTCCTCCGGTTTTGAGTTGTTGCCCTGCAAAAATGCTAAGAAAAAGGGCAAGCACCCTGCCCTTTTTCTTAGCTTCGCTTCATCAGACCCTGCTTTCGGTCAAGGGATATTTCTTCGTCAACTCCGTCACAATCCCTCTTACCTCTTCCGCCTTTTCTTCCCCATTTCTTATCACAAGAGCAATCGCCTCTGCTACCTGCTCCATATCTTCTTCCACAAATCCTCGAGAAGTCACGGCAGGCGTTCCGAAACGCAGTCCGCTAGTCACAAAAGGGGATTTGGGGTCATTGGGTATGGTATTTTTATTGCAGGTAATATTGACCGCATCAAGCTGATGTTCCACTGCTTTTCCTGTCAAGTCATAAGGGGTCAAATCAACCAACATCAAGTGGTTATCCGTGCCGCCACTGACAATCTTAATCTCACGTCTGATCAGACCCTTTGCCAAGGCATCTGCATTTTGAATCACCTGCTTTTGATAGCTTGTAAATTCTTTCGACAAAGCTTCCTTAAAACAAATCGCCTTTGCGGCAATCACGTGCATGAGGGGACCGCCTTGTATCCCCGGAAATACGGCCTTGTTAAAGTTAAACTGCTCCGCCGCTTCCTGATTTGCCAGAATCATCCCCCCACGAGGACCACGCAAGGTCTTATGGGTGGTGGTGGTCACCACATGGGCATGGGGAAATGGGCTTTCATGCAAGCCCGCCGCAATAAGCCCGGCGATATGCGCCATATCCACAAAGAGGTAAGCACCCACTTCATCCGCAATTTCACGAAAACGCTTAAAATCTATTTTTCTGGCATAGGCACTGGCTCCTGCAATAATCATCTTAGGCTTGTTTTCTAAGGCCAGTTCCCGCAATTTATCATAATCCAAAAAGCCCTCATCATTTACACCATAGGGTACAATGTTGAAATAACTGCCTGAAAAATTCACAGGGCTTCCATGGGTTAAATGCCCACCATGGGCTAGGTTCATGCCCATAACCGTATCTCCCGGCTTTAGCATGGCAAACTGTACCGCCATATTTGCCTGTGCACCGGAATGAGGCTGTACATTGGCATAGTCGCAGTGAAACAGCTCCTTAGCTCGTTCTATGGCAAGATTTTCCACCACATCTACGCATTCACAACCCCCATAGTAACGCTTGCCGGGATAACCCTCCGCATACTTGTTTGTAAGGGGACTGCCCATGGCCGCCATAACTGCCTTACTCACCCAGTTTTCCGATGCAATCAGTTCAATATGGCTGTCTTGGCGACTGCTTTCTGCAAGAATTGCCTCTGCGATTGCTTGGTCTGCTGTCTTGATTTCCTCAAATGAATACATGGTTTTCTCCTTCTAATTTAGTCCTGTTTAGTGCATATACGCCTTTAACGCACACAAAATCTTATCAAATTCAATGGGCTTCCCTACATGGTCATTCATGCCCGAATCCAAACACTGCTTCACATCTTCCGGAAACACATTTGCGGTTAATGCCACAATGGGTACGGTCTTTGCCTGTGGAATCTCCTCCATGCGCCTTATGGTTTTTGTTGCGCTATAGCCATCTAAAATCGGCATATTAATATCCATGAAAACAAAATCATAGCCTTTTGGATTTTCACGAAATTTGTCAACGGCTTGCTGTCCGTCCTCTGCAAATACCACATGAAATCCCATATCTTCTAAGAAGATGCCCAAAATTTCTCGGTTCACCTCCACATCTTCCACCACAAGGACACATTTTTTTTCAGCGGAATCTCTCTCTCCTGCTTCTTGTGGTATTGCAGTAGTGGTAAACCCACTTGCCCGCTCCATTTCCCCTTGGGAAGCCGCATTTTCCTTGGAAGCCGTCCCCTCTACCACACTCCCTTGGGAATTCGCATTTGCAGAAGCAAGCGCTGTCCCCTCCACTTCAATGCTATCCAAAATTCTCGCCACATTCCATGTTTTTGAGGATTCTTTTTTGGGTACATATTGGCTTGCATCCGCAGTTTCCACTATAATTTCAAAATAAAACTTACTGCCTTTCCCTTCTTCGGATTCCACCCAGATGGTACCGCCCATCAACTCTACGATCCGTTTTGAGATAACAAGACCAAGACCCGCACCTTGAAATTTGCGGGAAATACTATTGTCCACTTGCTTAAAGGACTGAAATAAGTGCTTTTGCGCTTCCTTTGAAATGCCGATTCCATTATCAGAAACCATACACCGCAAAATCAGCTTATGATCCTTGGTATCCGCTACTTTTTTGACAGACAAGCCCACCGTTCCATGCTCCGGCGTAAACTTCACAGCATTGGAAAGGAGATTCATAAACACTTGAGACAGGCGTTTTTCATCCACACAGATAAATTCCGGCAAAGCAGAATCAAAGTCACGTTCTAAATCCAAGGACTTTGCATCAGCACTAAGCCCCAACATGTTTACAACTTTTTTAATCATTATCTGTAAAGACACTACGTTAGGTTTTAAGGTAAGCAAATCGGAATCCAATTTGCTCATATCAAGGAGGTCATTTATAATGCTAAGCAAAAGTGTCGAGGATTCCTCTATTTTTTCAAGGCAGAAATTCTTTTTTTCTATTTGCCCTGTTAGTTGCGCAATCTGGGTCATGCCCATAATGGCATTTAATGGGGTTCGGATTTCATGGCTGATGTGAGATAAGAACACAGATTTTGCTTGACTTAGACGTATTGCTTCTTCCATGGTGTCAATCTGCTCTTCATGAATGCGTTTGTTCATCTCACTCATCATTTGGATGGCACTCATGTTCATCTCAAGCTGTTTTTTCTGCCGCTTGACTTCACGTTTCAACTTTGTGTTTTCCATCCTAAGAGCCTGCAAATCGGTATCGCTGTCTTCTCGTAACATTTCCATAATACTTGACCTCTATTTTTTATGCTTGGCTCACTTGCACTCATTATAGCACATAAGTGTAGAATGAAAACGGCAGAGTAGGCAGCCGTTTTCATTTACATGGAGCAAATCATTTTCAATTAAAAACTTTTTAAGACACCGCATAAACCGTGGGACTACCACAAACATCACAGAAACGGGCATCATCCGGGTAAATAAATTTAGACTTGTGCCACTCACAATTCTCGTTGGTGCATATATTCTGCTTTGGCAGATTATTATCAACCTCCGGTAATCTCTCGCCGCATTTTTGACAAAACTGTGACTCGACCCTGTAGGACTGTGCACCGCATTTGTTACAAGTTTTCATATTCTACCTCTTTCTTTTCCTTTTCCAATTTCTGCACTCTATGTACGTAACTGTTCTTTCTCGTTCAATGGGTTTCTTCGGCTACCATCTCTTCTACTACAATTTCAAAATAGAATTTACTGCCTTTCCCCTCTTCGGATTCCAACCAAACCGTTCCACCCATGAGTTCCACAATCCGTTTTGCAATGACAAGTTCAAGACCGGTTCCACCGGATTTGCTAGAAATGCTATTGTCCGTCTGCTCAAATGCACGAAACAAGGTCTTTTGCGCTTCCTTTGAAATGCCGATTCCATCATCGGAAATCACACAGCGCAAGGTTATTTTCCGGTTCAAATCCGCTAACTTTTTTACGGACAGACCAACATTTCCATAGAGGGAGGTGAATTTCACCGCATTGGATAAGAGATTCATAAATACCTGAAACAGGCGTTTTCCATCTGCATAAATAAATTTCGGCAAAGCAGGGTCAATCGTAATGGATAAATTAAGTTTTTTTTCTTGCACCTGCTGTTCAATTCCGTCCACCACATTGGAAATCAGCTTCGGCAAGTCTACCACGCCGACTTTTAGCATCAGCTTGTCACTTTCGATATTGCTCAAATCCAAGATGTCGTCTATGATGCCAAGCAAAAGCTTCGAGGACTCTTCAATCTTTTTCAGGCAAGACTCTTTCTTGTTCACATCCTGTGCCTGTTGCCCTGTCTGAGCCATATCTGTAATGGCATTTAAGGGTGTCCAAACCTCGTGGTTCATATGGGATAGAAATCCTGATTTAATCTTGTCGGAACGTATGGCTGATTCTTTTGCCGCAATGGCTTCATCTCTAAGACGTACCAAACCTGTCACATCACTCATGGAATACATAAATTCATTTCCCGTAGTGGAAAGCGGAACCAAGCGCACCAGAAGATAATAACCCTGCAAGCTTTTTATCATAGTTTCAACCGCTCGCTTGTTTTTCCGCATTTCATTCAGTGCCAACATAAGATATTCTGTGACCTGCTGGTTTCCTCGATCATGCAACAGCTGCGTTGCAGATTTACCGATGATCTGTGCCTTTGTCTGAATTTTATAGAAGCGTAAAAATGACTCACTGACAATGACAAGCTTTTCATTCTCGTCAAAAAACAATGTCATTTCCTCGGAATTGGCAAGCACCCATTTCAGGTACTTTTCAAACTCCGCCATTTCGTCCATGATGGTTTTATTAATAGAACTGGTCATTTCAAAAGTAGTCACACTCATGTCAAGCATCTTTTTGTGCCTCTTGATTTCACGGTGTAACTTTCTGTTTTCCAATTGGACACTCCGTAATTCCGCTTGACACAGTATCAGTTGCTCTCTTTCGGGTGAGTCCATCACTTTCACCTCCCCTTTTCGTTACAAAATAACCTACAACGCACAGGCAATAAAACTATAATTATGCAGCTTATTCACATATTTACCATGGCTTGTACGCACAGGACAGTATTCACCGTCAGAATATGACAGCATATAGGGTTTCTTCCCGGCGATCAACTCTTCTACTTTTTCCAGTTCTCTCTTGCTAAAGCCCAAGGCAAGATAACGAGAGACACAAGAGAACATCAACAGGCAGGATGCTTCTTGCCCATCTATCGCTTCTTTTGCCCGTTCTATCATGTTTGTAACAGAAGACAATACCGATTCCGAGCTAATCTGCACGGCAATAGAAATCGAGGTTCCTACCGGCAACACTCCGCTGAAAACCAGTGCATCCTCTTCATTTAATGACCATGCCCCTCGCAAAAAGGGTGCGCCGTCTCCCACATCTACAACAAAGGGACTTACACTGAGATTGACCCGACTGGTGTAACCTGCATCTCCCAGAAAATCCTTGGACGGCTTATTGTTAATGCTTATCACCCGATTGCCTACGGCTTCGGTAATCACCGATTGTTTTCTGGTTCCTGCCTCTATTGGCAATTCGGATACAAATAATTGTGGTTTCACTGCTCCCGCTACAATGCAATAATACACATAGCGTTCTGACAGTTTGCCATTTAATAGGGTAGATCTCCCTTCAAAATCACTTAAGTCTGAGTCCGACACTCCTGCATTGGAGCCAAAGAAAGGTACCCCCCCCGAAGCCTCGGTAAAGCCCGTAGGATACACGTCTGCAAAAAAACTTGCCTCGGAAGTGGGTACAAAGCCGATAATCAGCTTTGCCTCCTCTCCTCCCGGGATCTTTGCTACCGTTTCACTGTAGGAACGTTTGATTTCCGCCGTGTCTTTCTCAGAGGAAATCTTCTTCGAATCCACCGCCCCAATGGTAAAAGATACATCATCGCTAGTCATAACAAACACAGAAAGCACACTATCGCTTATTTTACCGGAAATCGTGGAATTGGCGGTCAGCATCCCGATTGTAGGAAAGGGCAACGCAGAAACAATGGTCTCTAATGTTCCTGCTTCCGCAAATTCCTTGTTGGCTGACACGATGCCGATGGTGTGTTTTTGTAAGACATTTTCAATGGGAGCATCAGGACTTAAGCCTTGCAGCAATTCTGCAAGGGCTGCCGGAATGTCATCCATTTCTTCTGTCAGAGCTACCATGTTTTTGATCATGAGAGGTTCTCCTTTTGCAATACACACTTACCGATCGTCCTCCGTTCGGTAAGTGTGTTCAAAATCATTATAAAACAATCAATTATATCTGCGAAGTTATTTACTGGCGTTCACTTTACGTTTCACATAGCTTGTATGCAGCAGTTCATGGGCTTTATGACCACCCGGTTCGCCCAAGAACTCTTTGTACAATGTCTGTATGTCAGGATTCTCATGGGATTTACGTAACGGTCTTGCCTTATCCTCGCTATACAATACCTTGGCACGCTCCGCACGAATATCCGTAAAGTTTCTTACGCCTGCCGTCTGTAGGGGCTGTCCGCCGCCATTTACACAACCGCCGGGACACGCCATAATTTCGATAAAGTGATAATCCGCTTCCCCGTTTCTCACCTTAGTCAGCAGTTCTTTGGCATTGGCTAAGCCGGAGGCTACCGCTACTTTTACTTTCATACCCGCTACGTCATAGGCTGCTTCCTTGATGCCTTTTACTCCACGGACGTCTGTAAAGTCTAAGTTTGCTAAGGTCTCTCCGGTCAAGGTTTCTACTGCGGTACGAAGCGCTGCTTCCATTACCCCCCCCGTTACACCGAAAATAGTTGCCGCACCTGTGCTAAGCCCCATTGGCTCATCGAAAGTTTCATCGGGCAATTCCGTAAATTTGATACCCGCCTGCTCAATCATGCGTGCCAGTTCTCTTGTGGTAATGGCAATGTCCACATCCGGTACGCCGGTCGCACTCTGGTCATCTCTTCCAATCTCAAACTTCTTGGCGGTACAAGGCATAACGCTGACTACCACCATGTCCTGTGGCTTGATACCAAGCTTCTGGGCATAATAAGACTTAGCGATTGCACCAAACATCTGTTGGGGTGACTTACAGCTTGAAAGGTGTTCAAGCAGATCCGGGAAATAATGCTCGCAGTATTTTACCCAACCCGGGGAACAAGAAGTAATCATTGGCAATGTTCCGCCACCTTTCACACGTTCCAAGAACTCTGTCGCCTCTTCCATAATGGTCAAATCCGCCGAGAAATTCGTATCAAACACCTTGTCAAAGCCAAGGCGACGTAATGCGGCGGCTAATTTACCTTCTACGTCCGTACCGATGGGCAGTCCGAAGGATTCTCCTAAACCTGCACGAACGGCGGGGGCAACCTGTACCACTACAACCTTGTCCGAAGCAATGGCGGCATTCACTTCATTGGTATAATCCTTCTCCGATAAAGCACCTGTCGGGCAGACAGCGATACATTGTCCGCAGGAAACACAGCTTGTTTCCCCTAAGCCCATGTCAAAGGCACAGCCTACACTTGCGGCAAATCCTCTGTCATTTGCACCGATAACGCCTATCGCTTGCTGTTCACAGGCGGCGATACAACGGCGGCACAGGATACACTTACTGTTATCACGGTACATATGAGCCGCAGTCTTGTCTATTGCAAACTCCGTTCGTTCTCCTTCGTAAAAGCGTTCGTCTTCAACCTTATACTGCTTGCACAGCTGCTGCAACTCGCACGCTCCGCTGCGTACACAGGACAGGCAGCTTCTATTGTGATCGGATAAAATCAGCTGTAAGGTCTTTCTTCTGGCATCCACAACCTGAGGGGTATTGGTACGAATCTCCATGCCCTCGTCGATGGGGTACATACAGGCTGCCACAAGACTTCTGGCTCCCTTTACCTCTACCACACAGATACGACAGGCACCGATTTCGTTGATGCCCTTTAAGTAACACAGGGTGGGTATTTCAATATGAGCCGATCTCGCCGCTTCTAAAATCGTAGAACCCTTGGGGGCAAGAACGTCAGACCCGTTTATTTTAATCGTAACCATTTCCATTGTTCTTTATCTCCTCTCAATCGCTCCAAAACGACATTTTTCAATACAAGCACCGCACTTGATGCACTTATCGTTATCAATTGTATGGGGCTGTTTCACCGTGCCGCTAATAGCATTTACCGGGCAATTTCTGGCACAGGCAGTACATCCGATACACTTGCTTTCATCAATTGTAAATTGCAGTAAATCCTTGCAGACCTTAGCCTCACACTTACCTTCCAGTACATGGGCTTCGTATTCATGACGGAAATAACGCAGCGTTGACAGCACAGGGTTTGGAGCCGTCTGTCCCAGTCCACACAGAGCACTTTCCTTGATATAATACGCCAATTCTTCTAATTTATCAATATCTTCTAAGGTACCGTTGCCCTTTGTGATCTTATCTAAGATCTCATACATACGCTTGGTACCGATACGGCAAGGGGTACATTTTCCGCAGGACTCGTCCACCGTAAATTCCAAGAAGAACTTGGCAATGTCCACCATACAGTTGTCTTCATCCATAACAATCAGACCACCGGAACCCATCATGGAACCGATGGCAATCAAGTTGTCGTAGTCAATAGGTACGTCTAAATGTTCCGCAGGAATACAGCCGCCGGAAGGACCGCCGGTCTGTGCCGCCTTAAACTTTTTGCCGTTTGGAATGCCGCCGCCGATTTCCTCCACAATGGTACGCAAGGTGGTTCCCATAGGCACTTCCACAAGACCGATATTCTTAATCTTACCGCCTAAGGCGAACACCTTGGTTCCCTTGGATTTTTCGGTCCCCATAGAGGAAAACCACTCGGCTCCGTTTAGGATAATCCTTGGGATACTGGCGTAGGTTTCCACGTTATTTAAGATGGTAGGCTTCTCAAACAAGCCCTTAATAGCCGGAAATGGCGGTCTTGTACGTGGTTCTCCGCGATTTCCTTCAATGGAGGTCATAAGAGCGGTTTCTTCGCCGCAGACGAAAGCTCCTGCTCCAAGACGTAAATCAATATCAAAATCAAAACCGCTTCCGAAAATATCCTTGCCTAAGAGACCGTTCTCCCTTGCTTGGGCAATGGCAATCTCCAAGCGCTGTACCGCTATGGGATATTCTGCACGAACGTAAATATAGCCTTGGTTGGATCCAATGGCATAACCTGCGATCGCCATGGCTTCTAAGACCACATGTGGGTCTCCCTCTAAAACGGAGCGATCCATAAATGCACCGGGATCTCCTTCATCCGCATTACAACAGACGTATTTCTGTACGCCGCCTCTGTTGCCCGACGCAAAACGCCACTTTAAGCCTGTAGGGAAACCTGCCCCTCCACGCCCTCTGATACCGCTGTCTAAGATGGTCTGAATCACCTCATCCGGTGTAAATTCCGTCAAAGTCTTACCCAAGGCCGCATAACCGCCTGTACCTATGTATTCTTCGATATTCTCCGGATCAATGATACCGCAATTCCTTAAGGCAACACGATACTGCTTGTTATAAAAATCCGTATCCTTTAAGGGCTTTACGCCTTCCGGTGTTACGGTTTCCTGATATACCAAATGGCTTACAATCTCTCCGCCCTTTAGATGCTTTGTTACAATCTCCGGAATATCCTCTACCTTAACCATGGAATAGAATACCGCACCCGGGTGTACAATCATAATCGGTCCTAAGGCACAAAGACCGTGACAACCTGTCTTTACCACAAGGATTTCTTTTGTTAAGCCTTGTGCCGCCAACTCTTTGTCTAACGCTTCTGCAAGCTTTGTAGCCCCTGAGGAATGACATCCGGTACCGCCGCAGAGCAGTACATGGGCTTTATAGGTAGAAACAGCCGTTTCGTTTTCTTCCAAACGAAAACCAACTTCTCCCTCCAAACGCTCCCGAAGGAGCTTTAATTCTTCTAATGACTTCATATTCGTTCCTTCCTCCCTACTGATACTGCGCTATAATACGCTCTACATCGTCTACCGTCAGCTTCCCGTGTACATCATCATTGACCATGACAACGGGGGCTAAGCCGCAGGCGCCCACACATCGACAGGCATCCAGAGAAAACTTCCCATCCGGGGTACATTCTCCCCCTTTGATGCCAAGTAAGGTTTGCAATTTCTCGTAAATATCACCGGAGCCTTTTACATAACAAGCGGTTCCCAAACAAACCGAAACCCGATACTTACCCTTAGGGCTTAAGTTAAACTGGGAATAAAAGGTGGCGACTCCGTAAATCTTCTCCATGGGAATCTCCATGTAGTCGGAAATTAAGGTCTGCACTTCAATGGGCAGATAGCCGTAAATCTCCTGTGCTTTTTGCAGGATGGGCATAAGCGCACCCTTTTCAGCCTTTCTTTCATCAATGGCTGCTTTTAGCTGTTCTTCCTGTTCCTTGGTTCCTGAAAACGGAATTGTCTTTTTTGTATCCAAAGCGGTACCTCCTATTTGTAGTCCTATTTATCATAACAAAAAAAGCCTGTATATGCAAGCTTTTTTTGATGGAATTTATGGAAATGTTGCCCTAAAAGGAGGGTCTCCCCCTCCGGTTCGCTCGAAGATTCTTTTTTTGCGGAGCGGGCAGTCGTTTTCGTTCTACACTTAGAAGTTCTTACACCTTAAACTTCTGCACCAACACCCTTAAATCATCCGCCGTTGCCTTGGTCTTTTTCAAATTCTCCATGACGGTTTCTGCATTCACGGCAACTTGACCTACTTGTTCGGCTACGCTTGAGGTGGTGTTCGCACCTTCGTCCGCCGCCCTTGAAACGTCGTCAATGGTCTGAATGACGGTGTTGATAGAGGATTGCAACTCCTGTGAAATAGCACTCAAATCCCTGGTCATGTCATCCACATCCCTTGCCGCACCCCGATAGTCCTCAGTTGCATCTAACATGGCATTATAATCCGTTCTGACATCTTTTGAAACGTAATCCAAAAGCTTATTCGCATCTTCAATGAGAGAATCCACGGATTTTACAACAGTGGATGCAATCTCTAAAATCTGTGTTGCCGTTCCCTTGGAATTTTCCGCCAAGGCTCTGATTTCATCGGCAACAACTGCAAATCCTTTCCCTGCTTCTCCTGCTCTCGCCGCCTCAATGGCGGCGTTTAGTGCCAAAAGATTCGTCTGACCGGCAATGCCTAAGATAGCATCCGCTAGGGAATTTACTTTTTCTACGCCCTTTGCGTCTTCTAAGGAAGCGGAAAGGCTGCCTGAAATGTTTTCAAAGGTGGTATTTGCGACATCTCTGGAATTGGTAAAGTTCGTGTTTAATTCCGAGGCACGTCCTGCAATATCTCCCGCCATCTTTGCCCCATCTTGGGATTTTTCAGCTACTACCTCTACCGCATGACCAATCTCCAGTGCGGTGGAATTTAATTCCTGTGAAGATGCCGCCGTCTGCTCCATTCCCGCAGATAGTTCCTCTGTTGCCGCTGAAATTTCTTGAATATAACCGTTTACTTCTGTAAATTTCTCATTAGAAACCGCCGCCATATCTACCAGTTCATTTCCGGCGGAGGTGATTTGCCCGATGGTGTCTTTCATGACGGTCTGCATCTTGCTTAATTCCTTGGCAAGGGAACCGACCTCATCCCTGCGTTTCACCAATTTCGGGGCAATAGTGGCTGTTAGGTCACAGTCTGCGATTTGTGTGGCTAATTTACTCATCTGGGACATACCCTTGGTAAGACCAAATGTTATGTAGAATGCAACAAGTATGGAAAACACCACAGCACAAACAATGATGGTAGTCAATAGCGAAATTGCCTCGTCTACGGTAGCATCCCCATCCGCTTTCGCAGTCGTTGCCAATGTTTGATTATATTCATCCAGAATTACAATATCCTGATCCAGTGTATCACGTAGAGTAATATAGTCAGAGGAAAGCAGTATGCCCTTGGCAGCTTCAAAACCCCCTCCCTGTGCAGTCGAAACAACTGTATTCACATAATCCGTAAACTCGGAATAATGTTCCTTAAACGCAGTCAAATTCTTCACATCAATCGGATCCGGAACTGCCGGCATAAGATCTTCATACTGTTGCACAAGATCCAGTACGGATTGCAGATCCTCCTTTATCGTTGTTCTGGAGGCTGCCCAAACATCCTCGGTACGTTCATCATCTGTTACAATTAAAAGGTTTGCTCGAATCTGATTAAAATCGGATGCCATTGCGTTTACAAAACCAACGGATATACCTCCCTCATAGACGGATCCAATCCGTATCTTCATGGTGTTAAAATTCTGATAGGTAGTAACAGCAACTACCAACATGAGGATAATCACCACGCCAAAGCCGAGCGTTAATTTGAATGCAATTTTTAGATTGTTCATACTCGTTCTTGTCTCCCTTTCTCTCCTGTTTTTTCTTTTTTCGGTCTCCCTCGTTCGTTCTTTTTTCTTCTCTCTAGTTCTTTGCTTCTTTCCTTTTTTTTACTCTTCCTGTTCTTTCATGTTATCGTTTCCCTCCCAAAAACAAATTGCAAGATTTCATCTATGTCTCAATTATATACATATATGTATATTTGTCAACAGGTTTCGCAAGATTTTTAATGAAAACTGTATATTCCTGTCTAAATTGTCAGCTTCAAATCGCAAGACTTTGTAGTGCAGAGAGCATTTCAGCTTACCCGAAAATATCAATTGACAATATAGTTTTAGTATGTTATGCTTGGAACTATATTGAACACATGGTTTTCCATTTTTCACAAAAACAGAAGAAAAAAGCAGAAAACCGGAAAAGGGGTAAAGATTATGAAGAAAATGAAACGAATTTTAGCACTTGCCGTATCCTCCGTATTGGCACTTGGTACCATGTCGGCCTGCACAGGCACAGGCACCACCGGCAATGAAACAGGGGGAGGCTCTTCGGATGCCCCCAAGGTATTGAACTGGTTCGCCGCAGGTGAAGTGACCACCATGGATTCCGGCAAGACCTATGACGTAATCAGCCAAGAGCAGGTTACCTACCAAAATGATACCCTCTATCTCATTGATTCTAGCAACAAAGCCGTTCCCTCCTTGGCTCGTGAGTTGCCTAAAATCAGCGACGATGGCCTTACTGCAACACTCACCATCCGCGATGATGCAAAATATTCAAACGGCGACCCGATTACCGCAGCTGATATTGTTTACGCCGCTCGCCGTGTTGTGGATCCTGCCACAGGTTCCCAAAGTGCGGAAAATCTAAACTTCATAAAGAATGCACAAGACATTGTAGACGGCAAATTAGCACCGGAAGAACTGGGCATTAAGGCAACTTCTGACTATGATTTAGAGATTACCCTCTCTGCACCCAGTGCCTTTCTTAACACCTCACTTTCCACAACTTTGCTTTCGCCTGTAAATCAGAAATTCGTTGAGGAAAAAGGTGATCAGTATGCTCTTACTGCTGACAATCTGCTCTCAAGCGGTCCCTACATATTGAAAGGTTGGAACGGAACCGACATTTCTTGGAAATATGAGAAAAACCCTAATTTCTGGGATGCAAAAGACATCTATTTTGATACCATTAACATTCAGGTTATAAAGGAAGTTGCCACAGGGGTCAATCTATATGAAGCGGGAACCTTAGACGGCGTAGCCGTTACCGGTGATTATGTTTCCCTTTATCGGGATAAGCCCGACCTTGTGACGGTTCAGACCCTACGTATGACGAACTTGGAAATGGGCATTAGCTCAAATCCCCTTTTGCAGAATTTGAATCTCAGAAAAGCCTTACTTTTCGCTGTTGACCGTGACGAACTTGCAAAATCCATCTTAAATGGCGATGGTTCTCCCGCCTATGGAGTCGTGCCAAACGGCATTGCCACAAATCCGGACAATAACAAAAGTATAAATGATGATTTTGGCAAACTGGTCTACACGGATATTCCCGAGGCACAGCGTTTGTTTGCGGAAGCCTTGAAAGAACTTGGCAAGGACAGCATAACCCTTCGTCTTGTAACCAGTGATTCCGACGAAAGCATTAAGGTGGGACAATATTTGCAAAGTGCCTACGAAACCAATTTACCCGGACTTAAAATTGACTTAGCAAACGTTCCCGCATCGGTGCGTTTTGATGAGATGATGAGCTTTCAGTTCGACTTGGCTTTAGGCGGTTGGACAGGGGAATATGATCCTGCCAGCTATGTAAAACAGTTTGAAGCAAGCTTCCCCCATAACCATGCACAATGGAAGTCACAGGAAATCACGGATTTGATTCATTCCCTTGAAAATACGGACGGCGTGGACTATCCCCTCCGTTGGAAGCACGTCAAAGAAGGGAATCAGTATTTGATTGACAATGCGGTTGTGGTACCATTGGTTCAGGCGGCGTCAAGCGCACTTGTGAATCCGAAGTTAAAGGGTTATGTTACCCATGTACTAAATACCCCTATTGATGTTACCAGGGCACACTTTGAGTAACTAAAATTTTTGTGGTGAGGAGAGTTCTCCTGCGTGGAGTCTCTCTTTCTCTACAAAATATATAATTTAATCCACTACTACCACCGGAAAGGAGTTTCTGAACAAAATGAACAAATGGATTGCATTTATCACAAAACGTCTGTTTTATATGGTGTTGACCTTATTTCTCATAACGACACTTACATTTTTTCTGATGAACCTTTTGCCGGGTACGCCTTATCAGAACCAAGCAAAGCTCAGCCCCACGGAAATACAGGTACTGAATGAAAAATACGGACTGGGACAGCCCTTAGGTCAGCGTTATGTCACCTATATGGGAAATATTTTGCATGGAGATTTCGGTATTTCTCTGCAATTTTCCGACCAAAAAGTAACTACCCTAATCGGCAGCAGGATTGGCCCGTCCTTACAGCTTGGCATACAGGCTATGATTTTCGGCACTTTTGTTGGGATTATCCTAGGCTCCATTGCGGCAGTTCGGCACAACACATGGATTGACACCTTTTGCTCCACTTTTGCCATTGTGGGGCGCAGCGTTCCCAATTTTGTGGTTGCCGTTGTCTTGCAGTTTGTATTTGCGGTAAGTCTTCGAATGCTGCCCATTGGCTTGTGGGACGGCAGTTTTAAGTATACCATATTGCCTACCCTTGCACTCTCGCTTTCCCCTATGGCGGATGCCTCCCGATTTATTCGGACGGAAATGATTGAAGTGTTAGGAAGCGACCACATTGAATTTGCCCGTGCAAAAGGCATGAGTGAACTGCGATTGGTTTTTACACATGGCTTGCGAAACGCTCTCATTCCCTTAGTGGTGGTAATCGGACCTATGACGGTTTCCCTTATGACAGGCTCCTTGGTCATTGAAAATATCTTTGCCGTACCGGGCATTGGCGAGCAGTTTACAAAATCCATTCTTACAAATGATTACTCCACGATTATGGCGGTAACGGTGCTGTTTTCCTTTCTGCTTGTTTTCGTTCTGTTTTTGATGGATATTTTGTATCAGTTAATTGACCCTCGGGTAAGGATTGGAGGGATGAAATGATGCCTTGGAAATGGAAAATGGCAAGTTTGGAGAAGATTTTTAGTTTACGTATAAAAATCGGATATGAAATAACGGTTTTAAGATGGAAACCGGAAGATTGGTCGAAAAAACCCTTTTTATGGGCAAGAATGGGAGGCATAAAATGACGGATTTCGCAAAAATTCCCGATTCGCTTTTTCGCTTCCGTGAAAAGAAGCCAACATCAGAAGCTGACACGGTAGCGGCAAATCAATTGACCTTTGCCCAGGATGCCTTTCGGCGACTTAAGAAAAACAAGGCGGCCGTTTTTTCCGTGGTGATTTTGATCCTTATTGTTATCTGTGCATTTTTGGCACCGCTACTTGCTCCCTATAACCCCAACGCACAAAACGTCCCTTTTGCCAACCTGCCCCCTCGGATTTTTGGGCTACCCATAAACGGCTTAAACGGCTTTGAAAAATTTCGCGGTGAATGGGTGGATCAGTACGCTCTTGCCAATGTTCCTGCCGGGCAAAACTATCTATTCGGAACAGATGCGTTCGGACGTGACATACTCTCCCGTCTGCTCTATGGTACCCGCATTTCTCTGACCATCGCCTTTGTTGCGGCACTGCTTGATTTGACTATCGGCGTACTCTATGGACTGTTTTCCGCCATGAAAGGCGGTATGACAGACAATATTATGCAAAGAGTCTTAGAAGTCATGAACGGCATACCAAGTCTTGTATTGGTGGTATTACTGCTGTTGGTCTTTCATCCGGGAATGCTTTCCATTATTTTTGCCTTGGCGATTTCCTCTTGGATTCCCATGGCGTGGTTGGTGCGGGCACAAGCTCTGCGGCTCAAAAACTTAGAATATGTTCAGGCGGCTCGTGCCATCGGCGTATCGCCCGTTAAAATCGCCTTTTCCCATATCCTGCCGAATATGCTGAGCATTATTGTGATACGAGCCATGTTTTCCATACCAAGTGCCATTTTCTTTGAAACATTTTTGAGTTTTATCGGCGTGGGCATGAAAATCCCAAACGCCTCGATTGGAACCCTGTTAAATGACGGCTACAAGGTTTTTCGCATTCACCCCACACAAATGTGGATTCCTGCGATTGTGTTGTGTATCATCATGTTGGCATTTAATCTGTTTGCGGATGGATTGCGAGATGCGTTTGATCCGAAGATGAAAGATTAGAGGGGGGTACTTCTTGGGAAATAAAAATACAGTTCTAAAAGTGAAGAATCTTGCACTATCCTTTTCCACTGCTGAAGGAAGTGTTTTAGCAGTTCGTGACGTAAGTTTTTCCCTCTATGAGGGGGAAACGTTAGCCATTGTGGGGGAATCCGGCAGCGGAAAGACCGCCGCTTGCCGCACGATTATGCGACTCTTAAAACAAAATGCTTCCATAGAAGATGGAGAAATTTTATTTGAGGGCAAGGATATTGTAAAACTAAGCGAAGGTGAAATGCGTGACATTCGGGGCAATAAGATTTCCATGGTGTTTCAAGATCCCATGACCTCTCTTGACCCCACCATGCGGATCGGGAAACAGATTGAGGAGGCTCTGCGACTTCATCGGAAAATAAGCCGCCAAGCCGCAAAGGCACGTATGCTTGAATTGTTACAGCTTGTGGGCATTGATGATCCAAAGCGGCGATGTCGTCAGTATCCCCATGAGTTTTCCGGCGGTCAGCGGCAACGGATTGTAATTGCCATCGTCTTAGCCTGTGATGCGAAGATTCTAATCGCTGATGAACCCACCACCGCCTTAGACGTAACCATGCAGGCACAGATTATTGATTTGTTTAAGGATTTGCAGGAGAAAATAAAGACCTCCATTATTTTCATTACCCATGATTTGGGTGTGGTGGCAAACGTGGCGGATCGAGTAGCGGTTATGTATGCAGGAAAAATCATTGAAATCGGCACGGCGGATGAAATTTTTTATGACCCGCGCCATCCTTATACTTGGGGATTGCTTAATTCCATGCCCACACTTGACACGGACACGCCTCTTTTATATAATATAGAGGGTTCACCGCCAAGCCCCGGCAATTTACCACAGGGGGATGCCTTTGCCCCACGTAATCCTTACGCATTAGAGGTGGACGAACTGTATGAACCGCCCCTGTTTCAAATCAGCGATACCCACTACGCCGCAACTTGGCTTTTGGATCCACGGGCGCCTCGGATAGAGTTTCCTGAAAATTTAGAACAGCGGCGTACTGCTTATTTTGAAAGGTTTGGTTTAGATGTGGGGCTTTGATATGGACAAGTGACGAGGGGAACAGATTTTACGGCAATGCAATTGGAAAGGTTTGGTGCTGATGTCAGATTTTGATACGAACAAAAAAGCTGAAACGGGGAAAATACTGGTGCAGGTCAAAAATCTTACTCATATCTATGAGGGAAGCCATACGCCTGCTGTAAATGATGTGAGTTTCCACATACTTGAGGGTGAAACCTTTGGACTTGTGGGGGAATCCGGTTGCGGAAAAACCACCATGGGACGTATGATTGTGAAGCTTTTGGACATATCGTCAGGAAGTATACTTTTTGACGGAACAGACATCACACATATAAGCAGTAAAGAGGATTTGATGAAATTTCGGCGGGAAGCACAAATCATTTTTCAAGATCCCTACGCTTCTCTTGACCCTCGAAAAAAAGTAGGCGACATTGTTGCCGAAGGGATAGATACCCACCATCTTGCCGCCTCACGAGAGGAACGAAATGGACGGGTGAAAGAACTGTTAAAAACGGTAGGTTTGGACTCCTCTTTCATATCCCGTTATCCCCATGAATTTTCCGGCGGTCAGCGGCAGAGAGTGGGCATTGCTCGGGCTTTAGCACTTAAACCGCGCTTTATCGTTTGTGATGAACCGATTTCCGCTTTGGATGTGTCGGTACAAGCACAGGTGGTCAATTTGTTGAAGGCATTGCAGGAAACAAAGAAACTGACCTATTTATTTATAGCCCACGATTTGTCTATGGTGAAATATATTTCCGATCGAATCGGTGTCATGTATCGGGGACGACTGGTGGAGTTGGCTCCTGCGGACGAGTTGTATAACAATCCACTCCACCCTTACACCAAAAGCTTGATTTCGGCTATTCCTCTGCCGGATCCTGCTGCGGAACGCACAAGGCGGCGACAGGCTTATGAATATGAGGAAAATGCAACAGGCGGAGAACTTCGGGAAGTAGAACCGGGACACTGGCTGAAAGCACTTTAGCGATTGGCGAGCAAAGCGAAGACAGAGCTTAGTGCGAAGTCGTTCACGAACCTTAGTGAGTGTGTAGCACGAGCTTAGTTGAGTGAACCACCTTAAGAGGACGAACCATGAAAATCAGAGAAAACACCACTTCATACATTGACACACACGGCGACATCTACAAACAAATTGCCCTTGACATTCATGCGCAACCGGAAGTCAGCAATTTTGAGTTTTTTGCGTGTAATCGCCTATCCGGTCAGTTGAAAGCAGAGGGCTTTGACGTGACCATTGATGTGGCGGGTCACCGAACGGGATTTATCGCCTCCTATCGGTCAAAATCCAACAAACCCAATGCAACTCTCGTGCTTTTGGCGGAATACGATGCTCTCCCGGGCTTAGGTCACGGTTGCGGACACAATCTGTTTGGCGCAACTTCCCTTTTGGCGGCAGTTGCCTTAAAGTCGGCAGTTGATGAACTTGGCGGCGAAATCCGTGTGTACGGAACACCGGGGGAAGAGGGAGGCGAAAACGGTAGTGCAAAAGGCAGTTTTGTGCGAGAAGGATTGTTTTGTGATGTCGATGCCGCCCTTTGTGTACACCCTGTTGCCGAAAAACACATACTTACCAGAAAGTCTCTTGCCTGTGCCCCTGTGGATATTGAATTTTGGGGAAAGCCTGCCCATGCGGCAAGTGCCCCCGAAAAGGGGATAAATGCTTTAGATGCTCTCCTGTCGGTTTATCATTCCATCAACGCACTTCGCCAACACTTAACCGCTGATGTCCGCATACACGGCATTATCACAAAGGGTGGTCAGGCACCAAATATCGTTCCCGACTATGCGGCGGCGAAGTTTTATTTTCGTGCGGCAACAGCAGAAACCTTAGAAGAAGTGTATCAAAAAGTTCAGCGTATTGTGGAGGGTGCCGCTCTTTCTACCGGAGCAAAAGGCAGACTAGCACCCTATCAAAACCGTGTGGAAAATACCATACCAACCCCCTCTTTTGATGCACTTTATGAGAAAAACCTGAACAAGTTAGGGCAGAAAATCACCCCCTTAGATGAAATAGAAAAAAAGAATCTCGCCACCGGCTCCACAGATGTGGGCAATGTATCCCATGTAATCCCTGCGATTCAGCCCTGCATATCCATAAGCGACCTTAAAATCGCCGGACATAGCGAAGAGATGAAAGCCGCCGCCAAAAGTGAAAAGGGCCTATCTTCCATTGTCCTTGGAGCGAAAGCATTGGCTCTGACTGCGATTGACCTGTTGGAGGATGGGGAGGTTTTGGCGAAGATTAAGGCGGAACATAAAAGCTTGCTTCATGAGGGTGCATGAAGCAAGCTTTTATAACCTGTAGACTTACCTTGAACCGATTTTTTCCATAAGTGCTTCCTGTAGACTTACCTTGAACCGATTTTTTCCATAAGTGCTTCCTGCAAAATTCTGGAAAAATTAAGCTGTGCTGATTCTGCCGCTTGATTTAGCCAACTGGGAAGTGTGACATTTTTTCGCACCATTTTCATATCAATCTTCTTCCTATATTCGGTAAAATCAACATCAACAAAAGTAAGAATGCCCTTGGAATAATCAAAAATCTCAATATCCTCTTGTGCTGATTTTAGTGCTTCTTCTTTGCTTGAAGCTTTTGGAATCTCTTTCCGGTCATCTTCAAAATCAATTCCTTTCAAACCAATTGCATCACGTGCCATTTCAATTGCTTCGGTAAAATCTGCTCCTTCTGTGTAAATAGCGAAATCAGGTACATATACCAAAAAATCCGTTCCGGATTCCGCTATTAATGTTGGATATGCCTGTTTCATGAAGTTCCCTCCTTTAGTGGCACCATATTATTTTGATTCCCACTTTTTCAATATATTCTTTGCTGTTATTTCATTGATTTCTTTATGTCTTGGAATTTGCTCCGTGTCATTCCCTCTTTTGTATGTGTCATGATTTCCGCCATGTTCCTTAAACACAAATCCTAACTTTTCCAGTTTTTTGATCAGTTCTCTTTGTTTCATCTATGATCCTCATGTAATACCATTATACGCATTCCATACACATTTGTCAAGTTTTAATAAATGAATTTGGCGGAAAATTTAACACTTGTCATATTACTGCATAAACCCTACAAACGCACGCAAGCCCTTCCTTCCTTCCTCATCCCACTTAAACACTCCTGCATCTTCCAAAATAGCAGTAAAAATTACACCAATGGCACTTTCTGCACTGGTTTCACCTGCCTTTTTTGTTTCTTCCGCCCAAGGCTGATGTTCGATGGGAAGTGTTGCAAGGCTTGCATTTCCGCTTAAATAAGCCTGCAAAAGAGGAACGAGCGTATCAAGGCGTGGTGGAAGGATTGCAAGTCCCATCACCTCAATCAGTCCGATATTTTCTTTCTTGATATGGTGTTTTTCCTGATGAGGATGGAAAATACCGTCAGGATGTTCTTCTGAAACATTATTATCCCGAAGAACCAAATCTAAAATATAGCCCTTATCAGACTTATATGCGATAGGAGTAATCGCATGATGCTGTACCCCATTTTCATCAAGGGCATTGATATCCAGTTCGGGCAGACTGAACTGTTTCCATTTTGTAAGGATCTGCATTGCCGCCAAAACAAGCTGTTCTTTGTCCGCCCCCTCTAAACGAAGTACGGTCATAGGCCAATTTACGATACCCACGCTTATTTCAGGGAACGCCTTAAAGTCAACGGTTTCGACAATCTCCGCTTTCATCATGGGGAAAATGTGCCGTCCCCCTTGGTAATGGTCATGGCTTAAAATCGATCCACCCACAATGGGAATGTCTGTATTGGAACCAAACATATAATGAGGTAAAAAATCAAGGAGCAAGAGCAGATTTGTAAATGCCCGCCGATCAATCTTCATGGGAATATGCTGTGTATTCAGCAGAATGGTATGCTCATTATAGTAGGCATAGGGGCTATACTGAAACCCCCAGTTTTCCTCGCCCAATTCCACGGGAATGATACGCAGATTCGACCGTGAGGGATGGTCATGTCTGCCGAAATAGCCCTCATTTTCCATGCACAACTGGCACTTGGGATAGGGTTCTTCCCCCGGGGCAGGTTTTGGTGCAGACAAAGCCGCCGCAATCGCCTTGGGGTCTTTTTCCGGCTTGGACAGATTGATGGTAATCTCTAATTCACCGTATTGGGAAGCATAGTAAAACAGACGGTTTTTCGCAATGGCTTCCGTCTTGACATAGTTGTTATCACACATCAAGGTGTAGAAATAATCCGTGGCAGCTGCCGGAGAAGTCTTATATTTCTCATAAAAGGCATCCGCTATTTCAGAGGGCAATGGGGTCAGTAAATCAAAGGTCTTATCGCTGATTTGCTCCTCCGTAATAAATTCATGATTTTCAGAAATAGCACGTAAACAATTTGCAAGGTATATCTCATCTCGTGAATCTGCTTTTAATAAATTCGCCATTATATCATCACCCCCATTTTACCGATTGCGGAAACACCAAAAAATCAAATTCGTCGTTCGCCGATCGTGCAAGCACGTCTTCTCACTTGTACTCATTATATCACCCTCGTTCCACCGATCGCCCGAACACCTAACACATAACAACTGCCCCTGCCGAAGAATTTTTCCAATGCCTCACGGTAAGTCGCAAGCACGGCATTCGGTACAAACGCCTGTATCGTACCTGCCAAACCGCCGCCGTGTACTCTCCATGCGCCATTTACAGGTTCTAAAATATGTTGAGAAAGTCCTAAGGCAATGGACAGATTCTGCTCCAGGGGATTGTAATACACATTTTGCAAATATTCAAAGGAAGAATGTCCCGATTCACGAACGAGTTTCAAAAATTCATCAAAATTACCGGCTTTTAATGCCGCCGCTTCTGTTATCGCACGTTTATTGTCTGCAAAATAGTGCATGGCACGCAAAATGGCACGATCCGGCACCTTGCCTTTCAACAAATTCAAACTGCCATAAAATTCATTTTCATCCACCTCACTTAACACCTTTTTGCCGAAATGCTTCGCAACCAACTTCATTTCTTCCGGCATTAAAGCGTATTGTTCGGTGAGATTTGCATGAGAGCCTTTGGTATCTACGATACAAAGGGAATAGCCGTAGCTTGCCAAATCAAACTGTACCGCCTCAAACTTCGGAGTTTCCGGATCTGCAAAATCAATCTGCACAAAGCCACCCACAGAGGAGGCGGACTGATCCATTAAGCCCGATGGTTTATTCAAGTAGATATTTTCGGCAAACTGCCCCGCTTGGGCGATAAATACATTGGAAACCTTGCCCTCATTGTAGAAATGATTGAACACCTGCCCGATCACAACCTCAAATGCCGCAGAGGAGGAAAGCCCGGAACCCACAAGCACATCAGAGGTAAGGTATGCGTTAAATCCGCCTATTTTATAACCGCTTGCCGCAAAAAACGCCGCAACACCTCGAATTAAGGCAGAGCTTTGGGAATCCGTATCCCTTGCATCAAGCTCGGACAAATCCAATATTTCCTGGTTAAAGCCCTCGGAAAGGAAGCTGACATTGTTTTTTTCGGAGGTTTTTGCCGCACAAATAATGTCCAAATCAATGGCGGAAGCCAAGACATTTCCCTGCTGATGATCCGTGTGGTTTCCCCCCACTTCGGTACGACCCGGTGCGGAGAATATGCCAAATTCTTCGTAGCTTAAGTCAGCTGTACTTCCGAAAAGTTCTTCAAATTTGCGGATTGCCTCTTCGTATCGTGCTTTGGCAGAAGTGGTGTTACTGTATAATTGTTCTAATTGGTCTGTTTTAATCGTAATCATTTTGCTTCCTCTCTTGGGTTTTTAATGTTTTCTTTTCTGCATAACCTTCTTTTCCGTCAGAAAATCCTTTTATTTTTCGCTTGAATTATTTTCAGTTATTTTTCTTACCTGCATAACGGGCCTCTAAGTCAGCCATAATCTGATCATGGGCTTTCTCATCCAGAGTAACTCGTTTAATAAATACAAACAGGGAAATCAGTAACAAAATCAGCGGAACAACAAACATAAATATCTTAAAATTCGTAATATTGGAAGGATTTGTTGCCACGGAAACAGCAGTAGCTCCGGTTGTCATGGCACAGATCACTGCCGCCTGACCTACCACAATATTTGAGATAGCACCTGCCAACTTATCAAGCAGTGGACGAACGGAAAGTGTCACACCTTCGTTACGAGTACCCAATTTCCATTGACCGTATTCCACAATATCGGAAATGGTCATTAGGGTAACAAGGAAGCACATGGGATAAGGTGCAAAGAACAATACATAAGCTGCAAAGGTAAGGGGTACGGAAGTTCCTGCAAAGAAGAACAAAACGATACCGGCAATCATACAGGATGCCAAGCAATAAAATAATTTACGGCGACCAATCAGCTGTGTCAAAACAGGGAAAAGCGCCACGGAAACAAAACCGACTACCATCTGAATGACACCGATAATAGGGAACATATCGGCTTTATCCAAAACATAGGTGAAATAATACAGCACAAAAGAACTGGTCAAGGTATACGCCAAGGCAAACAGACCATAAAACACACAAAGCCACAACAATTTGTCATTTTTTGCAATAATTTTGAACACGTCTTTGATGGAACTTTTCTCACCGGAGGAACGAACCAAGCTGTCCTGCTCCGTGGTGCCAAAGGCTACGATAATGGAGGTAATCAGTGCAACTACAGCGATAATCAAACCAAAGATAAACCATCCTTGCTTGTCACCTATGGCATCGCCTACACCGGAAGTCTTAGAGAACATTTTTACAAGCGGAATCACAGAAATAGCTACTGCCGCCTGTCCAAGGGTTGAGCCGATACGCGCACCTGTTGCAATCTTCTCACGTTGACGGCTTTCCATGGAAAGAGCGGGCATCATGCCCCAAAAAGCAATGTCTTTGAAACTATACACAATGTCCATCAGTATGTAAACTACTGCAAAAATCGCAAGATAGAGGAAGGGCTTTCCGCTTGCAAGGCCGAAAATATCCGTAAATAAAAACGCCATACAGACGGATCCTATCGTACCACCGCCTAAAATCCAAGGCTTAAACTTGCCGATTTTGGTTTTTGTGGCATCAATCGTTCCGCCGATTAAGGGATCAATCAGAAGTTCAACAATACGTAAAACACCAATAAGTGCCGTAATCCATGCAATGTATTTTCCGTCCACCGCAGAGTCCCCTGTGTTGAACAGCTGACTTGTGATGAACATAATAAAGTATTGGGAAAGTGTCCAAAAGAATATGTCATTTCCGAATCCTCCTATTCCGTAACTGATAATCGTTTTTTTCATGTTTTTCATACTGCTCTCCCTTTTCTTTTTTGATTTTTCGTTTTCCAAAAATAACAAATGGATAAACACAACTATATCAGTATACAGCTGTGCTTATCCATTGTCAATAGAATATTACTAATTTTTTTCGATTTTATTCCAAAATATTTGTTGCTATTCACGATAAAGCTATTCTGTTCTGAGTGCTACAACAGGGTCTTTCTTTGCCGCCATTTTTGACGGAATGAATCCGGCAATCAATGTCAAAACCATACTGCCAAGCACAAGCAATGTAGCGTGAAATATTGTTAAGTGTGCTACTCCACTTACCCCGGCAAGCGATAAAACAATACTGTTAATCGGAATCGTAAGCAGATAAGAGATACCGATACCTAAAAGTCCGGCAACACAGCCTATGATTACAGCCTCCGCATTGAACACCCGTGAAATATCCTTTTTTCGTGCGCCAACGCTACGCAAGATACCGATCTCCTTTGTTCTTTCCAATACCGATACATAGGTTATAATGGCAATCATAATCGTGGAAACCAATAGGGAGATAGCGGCAAAGCCAATCAAGACATAAGTTACGGTGTTTAGTATTGTGCCAAACATACTTTCAACCATTTGCGCTACGTCGGAGTAAACAATCTGTTCGTCAGTGGGTCTGCCTACATTATAGTTGTCAAGATATTGTTTTATTGCATCTTTTCCTGCATAATCCTTTGGATAAATATTTATGCCTGTCGGCGTAGTATTCGCTCCTAATAGTAACAATTTTTGTGTTTTATCGTTTTCATTTGCAAAAGGCGTGTTCAAGATTACATCTTTATCTGATTTTTGCTGTGCGACCGCTATTTCTGACTTTTGGGCGTTCGTAACAATATAGTCTGTCAACGCCGTGGTATATATCAATCCGGGTGAAAGGTAGCTTACCATGGATGCGGAATTTTCTTTTATACGCAAGATACCTGTAATGGTAAGTTCAACGCCATCTCCGTTATCATACAATCCGTTATATTCTGAAACCATAGCCGGGGCAAATAATCCATCCGCTGTTTGCGTGTAATAAACATCGTTCGGTATTACCTTTAATACTGTTTTGTCGATAAAGTCAGTCAGCTTATAGCTATCTGTTTCTGAGGTCATACCTAATTTTTCAAAGAAAGTCTTATCAAGCCGATTGTATTCATCAACAACAATAGCTACCTCATTTTTCTCTTTCGGTAAACGACTGCCCTCGCCTACAAGATCATATAATGAAAGGATAACATCTTCGTTTCCGTCCATTTCTTGCCAATACAGACTACCGCCGCCAAACGCAGCTTCCATTCCGCCCTCACCGACAGAGGCGGAGGTTTCAAATTTAACCACGGAATCCTCACCTTTGGCAAACAAATTGATACCAACAGCCCTTGAATAAGAAACAGCGTTTACCGCAGAGGGAAGTTCGGATTGTATGTTTGCTATATAGTCAAAGTATTCTTGTGTCAATACATTCTTATGTTCTACTCTGTTTGCTTGGCTGTCATGGCGATACAGCACGTTATCATCCGTAAATTTACCCGATTCATCCGAACGGCTTAAAATTGGTGTTTCACCATCACCGCTGGACCCGCCTCGCTCTATCGTCTGTGGAGCCTCATTTATGGTGATCGGCAAGCCGGACAGTGATTCTGTTTGCATTTTTGTCATAAATCCCGATAATCCGGTTGACAGTGCAAGTACCAATGCCACACCGATAATGCCAATACTTCCTGCAAACGCTGTCGTTATTGTCCGACCTTTTTTGGTAAGCAGATTTCTAAGGGATAAGCCGGTGGCGGTAGTAAATGACATAGAAGTTTTCTTGAATTTTTCCGTATCAGCCGGAGCCATCGCCGCATTCGTTTCTTCCTTCGGAGGATTACTGTCCGATTGTATTTCACCGTCCAACACACGAACGATCCGACTGGAATACTCCTGTGCCAGTTCGCCGTTGTGCGTTACCATTATAACAAGCCGCGTTTTCGCAATCTCTTTCAGCATTTCCATAAGCTGAACGCTCGTATGACTATCCAGCGCACCGGTAGGCTCGTCTGCCAAAATAATATCGGGATTGTTGACGAGTGCCCGCGCAACAGCGACACGTTGCATTTGACCGCCGGAAAGTTGGTTCGGTTTCTTTTTTATTTGATCCAAAAGTCCGACCTGCGTCAATGCCTCTTTGGCTCGGCTTTTTCTTTCCGAAGCGGATACGCCGGAAAGGGTCATTGCAATCTCTACATTTTGTAAAATTGTTTGATGTCCGATAAGATTATAGCTTTGAAACACAAAGCCAATCGAACGATTGCGGTATGCGTCCCAATCGGAATCCTTGAATTTTTTTGTAGATGTGCCGCCGATCACTAAATCGCCGTTGTCGTATTGATCAAGCCCTCCGATAATGTTTAACAGTGTGGTTTTTCCGCACCCGGACGGACCAAGTATTGATACAAATTCGTTTTCACGAAATGCGAGCGACACACCTTTTAAGGCAGTTACCGTTTCCGCACCTCTGTAAGTTTTTTTGATGTTGTCCAGTTTTAGTTTCAACATGATAATTTACCTCCCTTTTTTTGCTATGCGTTTAGTATAAATGACGAACCTCAAGCGAACCTCAACAAAACGGGTCTTTTCCGTTGATATTCAGTTGAGGTTTATTTGTTAAAATGGTATAATATGAACACGGGGGTACTTTCATTATGTTTCGAATTTTGGTCGTTGAAGATGATGCTAACACAAGAAAACTCATGTGTGCTGTTTTGAAACAAAACGGTTTTTATGCCTTGCAAGCAGCGGATGGGATGGATGCCTTAGCACTTATGGATAAAGAACACGTTGACTTGGTTTTATTGGATTTGATGATGCCGAATATGGACGGATACGAATTGACAAAGCAGATTCGTATGACATGGGAAACGATACCTATTTTGATGGTTACGGCGAAACAAGAACCGAAAGACAAACGATACGGGTTTATTGTCGGTACCGATGACTACATGATAAAGCCTGTTGATGAACAAGAAATGATTTTGCGAATCAAAGCACTTTTGCGCCGGGCACAAATTGCCAGCGACCATAAATTGACGGTAGGGGAGGTTGTGTTGGATTATGATGCGTTGACCGTATCGGGACACGGGGAAAGTTTCACCTTGCCGCAAAAAGAGTTCCAACTCCTCTTCAAATTACTGACTTATCCCAATATGATCTTTACCCGCCTGCAAATTATGGATGAAATATGGGGAATAGAATCGGAAACAGATGACCACACATTGAATGTGCATATCAGCCGTTTACGTGACCGTTTCCGAAATTGGTCGGAATTTGAAATTTTAACGGTACGCGGACTTGGTTATAAGGCGGTGAAAAAGATATGAAAGTGAATATTAAAAACGAGGTCAAAAAACGCTTTGGACTTACCATCTCTTTGGTGCTGTTTGTTTTTTGTGTTATTCTTGCGACAATGTTGCTTGCAGGGATGCTTGTTATGATTTTGCACGTTACGGGAGCCATTCGTTTGGGGAATGAAATGAAATACGAACAAGCAAATGGCAATGGATTTGAGCCATTTCGCAGCATATTAGCAATGATGGGCTTTAGCACGGTTATGGGAACCGCAATCGCGGCTTTTTTCAGCAAAAAGGCATTAAAACCGATACGCACGGTTGTTACAGCCACACAAAAAATTGCCGCGGGTGATTTTAATGTGCAACTGGATATAGGCGGTGTATATGAATTAGAGGAATTAGCCAATAGCTTTAATAAAATGGCGCAGGAGTTATCTTCTATCGAAACGCTGCGAAGTGATTTTGTAAACAACTTTTCACATGAGTTTAAGACGCCCATTGTTTCGGTGAGAGGCTTTGCCAAATTACTGAAAGACGAAAATTTAACCAAAGAAGAAAGAGACGAATATCTTAATATTATCATTACGGAATCGGAACGTCTTTCCGGGCTTTCCACAAATGTATTAAACCTTTCAAAATATGAACACATGGAAATAATCGGGGATAAGACTTGTTTTAGACTGGATGAACAAATACGCCGGACGGTTGTTATGACGGAAGCGAAGTGGGCGAAAAAAGAAATAAACATTGATGTAGAAATGGCAGAAATAATGTTTAACGGGAATGAAGATTTAATACAGCAAATTTGGTTGAACCTTTTGGATAACGCCATAAAATTTTCCAAGCAAGGTGGCATTATAAAAATTCGACTTGTAGAATGGAACAGCGACATCCGATTTACCATTTGCGATAATGGGATAGGATTTCATGAAAACGCAAAAGCTAAAATATTCGAGAAATTTTATCAAGACGATTCTTCCCGTGCCAAAGAAGGGAATGGACTTGGTCTTGCGATTGTAAGGCAGATCATCGCATTATGCGGCGGAACAATTGAAGTAAATAGTGAGCTTAATAAAGGAAGTGTTTTCACCGTCATACTGCCAACATCGGATATAACACTTCGGGACAATTTATCCGGGCGGTCGGGATAATCCCCTATTTAACTCCCAATTGGTATACTATTTCATAGTACTTGGTTTCTCCCGCTCTCACAACGCAAGACGGAAACTTATCTGTTTCATTGATCAGATTCGGAGTATTGGGTGTAAACTGTGCCTCTAAGGCAAATCCACTGTGTTTGCCATAAGTCACACCGTTTTTCTTAGTTTCATCTAAGTAGTTGCCGGTATAAAACTGCAATGCCGGCATGGTGGTGAATACCTTCAAGCTACGCCCACTATCCCCGTCATAGGCTTCTGCCGCCAAGCGTAAGTCCTGCGACACCTCATCTCCTAAGACAAAATTGTCGTCGTATTCTTCGCTGATTGTACGCTCTGTCCTAAAATCAAACTTACTTCCGCTTACATCGGCAAGCTCACCGGTTGGAATCCCTGTATCATCACAAGGGGTATAGTGTTTTGCATAAACTTTAAGAAGCGTATCCATTACGGTATCGCCCTTACCGCCCAGGTTAAAATAGGCGTGATTCGTAAGTCCTGCCACCGTATCGGCAGATGCCTTTAACGTATATCGTATGTTAAGCTTACAGTCATCCGTCAGCAGATACTGCACCGATACGTCAAGCTTTCCCGGGAATCCATCCTCCCCATCCTCACTTGTATAAGTGAAAGTAACGGAATTTTCACCTGTTTCAGCGGTCTCCCATAGCTTATATGTAAAACCACTTCCTCCATGTAAACAGTTTCCACCGTTATTTTTCGGCAAATCATAGGTCTTCCCGTTCAAGCTGAAACTGCCATTCGCAATGCGATTTGCAAATCTGCCAACAGTGGCACCGTGATACACGGTACCATTTACATAGTCATTCAAATTGTCATAGCCCAAAACCACATCCGCATAGACACCATTCTTGTCGGGAGCATCTATTCCCACAATACTTGCACCATAGTTGGTAAGCCTGACCCTTATGCCGCTCTTGTCAGATTTATCAGATAATTCATATAAAAATGCTTGCCTTCCATCTTCTGTGGTTCCCCACTCTTTCACTGTTACCGCCATATGTTTACTCCTGCTTGTTACTCTTGGTTAATATAATTTATCAACCCCTCCGCCTGAATAATCTTTTGCATAAACGCCGGAAAAGCCTGTCCTTCATAGCTTTCGCCCTTTGTTTCATTGGTAATCACACCGGTATCAAAGTCCACACTCACTCGATCTCCTGCCGCTATACCCCTAGCCGCCTGTTTGCTTTCTATAATAGGCAAGCCAATGTTAATGGCATTTCGATAAAAAATGCGAGCGAACGTTTCCGCTATGACACAGCTGATTCCCGAAGCTTTAATGGCAATGGGGGCGTGTTCTCTGGAAGAGCCACAACCGAAATTTTTATCCGCTACAATAAGGTCGCCTGACTGTACCTTATTTACAAAGTCCTTGTCAATGTCTTCCATACAATGCGCCGCTAATTCCGCCGGGTCTGAGGTACTTAAATATCGGGCAGGAATGATGACATCCGTATCTACATTGTCGCCGTAGCGAAAGGTGCTTCCTTCTGCTTTCATTCCGATACCCCCCCCCATTCTGATGGTCCGATCAATTTGCCTGCTATGGCACTTGCCGCCGCTATCGCAGGACTTGCCAGATAGATTTCCGAACTGATATGTCCCATACGTCCTACAAAGTTACGGTTAGTGGTGGAAACACAGCGTTCTCCATCCGCCAAAATGCCCATGTAGCCTCCAAGGCAAGGTCCGCAGGTTGGCGTACTGACAATGGCTCCCGCTTCGATAAAGTCTTTGATATAGCCCTCTTCCATGGCCTTTAGGTAAATCTTTTGGGTGGCGGGAATGACGATACAACGTACCCCCTTTGCCACCTTCTGCCCTCTTAGAATCTCCGCCGCAATGCGTAAATCCTCGATCCGCCCGTTGGTACAAGAACCGATAACCGCTTGCTGAATGGGAATATCCGCCAATTCGTCCACGGTCTTTGTATTTTCCGGAAGATGGGGGAAAGAAATGGTTGGGCGTAAGGTGCTTAAATCAATGGAAATAACCCTCTCATACTCTGCATCCTCATCCGCCTCATAGAGTTCAAAATCCCTACCGGAATGCTCTTTCATATAGGTAATCGCCTGTTCATCTACAGGGAAAATGCCGTTTTTCGCTCCTGCTTCAATGGCCATGTTAGCAATGGTGAAGCGATCATCCATGGACAGGTGCTGAATACCCTCGCCTGTAAATTCCATGGATTGATACAAGGCTCCGTCTACGCCGATCAAACCTATGATATGTAAAATAATATCTTTTCCGCTAATCCATTTCGCCGGAGTTCCTGTCAAATCAAATTTGATGGCGGAGGGCACCTTAAACCATGCTTTACCTGTCGCCATTCCTGCCGCCATGTCCGTACTGCCCACTCCGGTGGAAAATGCACCTAAGGCTCCATAAGTGCAGGTATGGGAATCCGCTCCGATAATCACATCTCCCGCCACGGTAAGCCCAAGCTCCGGCAAAAGGGCGTGTTCAATCCCCATTTCTCCTACATCGTAATAATGCGTGATGTCATGCTTTTCGGCAAATTCACGGACGTATTTGGTGTTTTGTGCAGACTTAATGTCTTTGTTTGGCACAAAATGATCCATGACAAGGGCGATTTTATCCTTGTCAAATACGCCCTCCTGCTTGATCTTGTCCATTTCATGAATGGCAACAGGGGCAGTGATGTCATTTCCCAAGACCAGATCCAGTTTTGCCTCTATGAGTTGCCCGGCTGTGACTGATTCAAGACCTGCGTGGGCTGCGAGGATTTTTTGCGTCATTGTCATTCCCATGTGTTTCTGCTCTCCTTCTGGCAGTGCTTAATTATTTATTAGTTTGTCCTCGTCACTCCAACTATACAGGCTGCGGATTTCCTTGCCCACTACTTCGGAGGGATGCTCCGCCGCAAGTTTTCTCATTGCCTTAAAGTGTACTTGGCGGCCTGCCGGTGACATATCAAGCAAAAATTCTTTTGCAAAGGTTCCGTCTTGAATATCCGTCAAAATCTTCTTCATGGATTTCTTGGTTTCATCCGTGATCACCTTAGGTCCTGTGATGTAATCGCCGTATTCCGCCGTATTGGAAATGGAGTATCTCATGCCTTCAAATCCTGACTGGTAAATCAAATCTACAATCAGTTTCACTTCATGGATACACTCAAAATAAGCGTTTCTTGGGTCATAGCCTGCCTCGATTAAGGTTTCATAGCCTGCTTGCATTAAGGCACAAACACCGCCGCAGAGTACGGCTTGTTCGCCGAAAAGATCAGTTTCTGTTTCGGTACGGAAAGTGGTTTCCAATACACCGGCTCTTGCTCCGCCGATTGCCAAAGCATAGGCTAATGCTTTTTCTTTGGCCTTTCCGCTGGCATCCTGATGCACGGCAATCAGACAGGGAACGCCCTTGCCTAACTGATATTCACTTCTTACCGTATGTCCCGGTCCCTTTGGTGCCACCATGGTAATGTCCACATTCTTTGGGGGGGTGATACAGCCGAAATGAATGTTAAAGCCATGGGCAAACATCAACATATTGCCTTCCTCTAAGTTGGGGGCAATTTCCTGCTGATATACATCCGCTTGAAGCTCATCGTTGATTAAAACCATGATAATATCGGCACGTTTTGCCGCTTCCGCCGTGGTATACACCTCAAATCCTTGCTCTTCTGCTTTCTTCCAAGACTTGCTGCCCTCATACAGACCGATTACCACGTGTGCGCCGGAATCCTTGGCGTTTAAGGCATGGGCATGACCCTGACTGCCGTAGCCGATTACTGCGATGGTCTTTCCCTCCAATAAAGATAAGTTACAGTCCTGTTGATAATAAATATTTGCCATTTTTTTGTTCTCCCTATTATTAATGTTTTGTTAGTCTAAATTCAATTAGTCTAAATTCAATTAGAATGTTTTGTCATTTTCTATAAAATCCAATGTATAGCTGTCATCTTATGAAAATTTACTCAAAATACTTCACATCGCTTACGCCCCTGGTCAAGCCTGTAATCCCTGTCCTTGCCAGTTCCAGAATCTCGTAACCCTCAAGCAAATCCAAAAATGCGTCCAATTTGTTCTGACCACCTGTCAGTTCGATCATCATGGAGTGATGGGTCACATCTACAATATTTGCCCGAAAGATTTCCGTAACGGAAATAATGGCTTGGCGGTCGGTATCCTTTGCCCTGATTTTCACCAGAATAAGCTCTCTGCAAACGGAATTGCCGTCCTCTAAGGGCTTGATGTCCAACACCGTCTCAAGCTTTGCCAACTGCTTTTCGATTTGTTCTAAAATAAGTTCATCGCCGCTTGCGACAACGGTAATTCGGGTAAACCGAGGATCCGCCGTCACACCCGCCGAAAGGCTGTCAATGTTATAGCCACGTCTGCTAAATAAGCCTGACACGTGGCTTAACACATTGGGCGTATTTTCAACTACAATGGATAGTGCGCGCCTTTTCATGAAATAGTCTGCCTTTCTTGTTTCTCGTTCCGCAACAAATGCACCTTTGTCGGCTATGTACACATTTTACGAGTATGCGTTTTACGCTTCTGTTGCCCAAAGTCCATGTAAATTGCAGTATTCGTATACCGTCACAGCACCGTCTTCTATGGTAAATTCTGCCTTTGGTTCGCCTGTTTCTGCCAAAGCCACACGCTGTGTTTTATTTCCCTGTGCAATGGCAATCCAAGCAATGTGATGTTCCGCTGTCATAGGATGTGCCACGGAACCTACCTGTACCTTTAAGGTATTGCCTTCTCTTACCGCTACGGGTACGTGCTTCTCCTGTGCCGCATCCGTGGTATTTGCCTGTAAAAGTCCCATTTCTTCTCCACAGCAAATCAGCTTTCCGCCGCCGTCTGTTACCACTCCTGCTACCTTGCCACAATGTGTACATTTGAAAAAAGCTCTCTCGTTTTTCATAAAATGTTCTCCTTCTCGGTTGGGTTTTCCACTTCAGTTCACCTATTAAGAATAGCACAATTGGACACAATTATCAAGTGATTTTCACCTTTACCTGAAATCTTCAACAATTGCCTGCAATTTTGGAATCTCTTCCTCTTTCAACGCCGACGTAATCGTAAACGATGCCTCGCTTATAACAACGTCTTTCATGCCTTCTAAATATTCCTTAATCAACTTTCCTGCGGCAGGTACCCAAGTACCATTTTCAATGACTGCCACTTTGCGTTTCTGGAAATTTTTCGCCTTCAACAAATGAACAAAGGTTCGCATGGGCGGAAAGATGTCCATATTATAGGTTGCGGATGCCAAAACCAGTCGATCATAGCGAAATGCCTCTGCTATGGCAACGGATACCTGATCCCTATCCAGGTCAAATACCACCACATTTTCCTCTCCCGCTTCCCGAAAGAGTTCTGCAAGCTTTAATGCCGCATCCCTTGTATGCCCATGAATGGATGCGTGGGCAATGACAACACCCGACTCTTCCGGAATGTAATTGCCCCATGTGTTGTATTTTTCTAAATAGTATGCTAAATTCTCATCCAGTATAGGCCCGTGCAGTGGGCAAATCTTTTCAATATCTAAGGTTGCCGCCTTTTTTAAGAGTGCCAATACCTGAGGACCGTATTTCCCTGCAATGTTAAAGTAATAACGGCGTGCTTCCTTACTCCAGTCACCGGTCTGATCAATGGGTCCAAAGGTTCCAAAGCCGTCTGCGGAAAAGAGAAGCTTCTCCGGAGCCAGGTAGCTGACCATAACTTCCGGCCAATGCACCATGGGAGCCATATAAAAGCTTAATATCGTTTCGCCCAGACACAATTCATCCCCTTCCTCCACCAATTCCATACGATCTGTTAAATCAAAGGTAAAGAACTGACGAATCATGTTAAAGATCTTGGTATTGCCCACTACTTTTAAGTCGGGATATTTTTCCGCTAAAACCTGCACACTGGCGGCATGATCCGGCTCCATGTGGTGTATGACAAGATAATTTGGGACACGACCGTCAAGCTCACGCTCCAAATTAACAAGCCATTCCTCTGTTTTTCTGGAATCTACGGTATCCATCACCGCCACTTCTTCATCTAAAATCACATAGGAGTTATAGCTTACCCCATCCGGTACAAGGTACTGGCTTTCAAACAAGTCAATGCCTTTATCCAGTACGCCGATATAGCGAACATATTTTGATATTTCTTTCATAAATTTATCTCCCTCCATGTCATAATAATTCACGACTATCTTACCGAGTACAAAACATTCGGTAAGCAGCGCCCTATAAAACAGGGCTTAGTTGCTTTCGGTCAAAAATTCATCAATTCCCTCAGCTGCTGCTTTTCCCGCACCCATGGCCAGAATCACGGTGGCTGCTCCTGTTACGGCATCACCGCCTGCATAGACACCGGTCTTTGTGGTTGCACCGTTTAATTCATCTGCCACGATACACTGCCATTTGTTCACGTCAAGCCCCTCTGTGCTAGCGGAAATCAAGGGATTGGGTGAGGTGCCAAGGGACATGATGACGGCATCCGCCTCTATTTCAAATTCTGACCCGACAATTTCCTTGGGTCGCCGCCGCCCTGAGGCATCCGGTTCACCTAATTCCATGCGGATACAGCGAATCCCCTTTACCCAAGCATTTTCGTCTGTCAAAATCTCCGTGGGATTTGTAAGCAAATCAAAGATTACGCCCTCTTCCTTTGCATGGTGAACCTCTTCCACACGGGCGGGCAACTCTTCCTCGCTTCTGCGGTAGACGATATGAACCTCCGCCCCAAGACGTAATGCTGTTCTTGCCGCATCCATCGCCACATTGCCGCCGCCTACAACAACGACTTTCTTACCTTCAAAAATAGGCGTATCATAATCTTTCGCATATGCTTTCATTAAATTATTTCTGGTCAAGTATTCATTTGCGGAAAATACGCCGTTGGCATTTTCGCCGGGAATGCCCATAAACTTAGGAAGACCTGCACCCGAACCGATAAATACGGCTTCAAAACCTTCCTCGTTCATCAACTCGTCTATGGTGGTCGCCTTGCCGATCACCACGTTGGTTTCAATGATAACGCCTAACGCCTTTACATTATCAATCTCTGCTTGTACCACCTTTTTCTTGGGCAGACGAAATTCAGGGATACCATAGGTAAGTACCCCCCCCGCTTCGTGGAGTGCTTCAAATATCGTTACATCATAGCCCTTCCTTGCCAAATCACCTGCACAGGTAAGTCCGGCAGGACCGGAACCTACAACGGCAACCTTACGACCGTTCTTCTCGGTAGGTTGTTCCGGTTTGATGTTGTTTTCCCTTGCCCAATCCGCTACAAAACGCTCTAATTTCCCAATGGAAACCGACTCTCCCTTAAGTCCTCGAATACACTTGCCCTCGCATTGGCTCTCCTGGGGACAAACACGTCCGCAGACTGCCGGCAGGGAGGAAGAACGCCCTATAACCTTTGCCGCTTCCTTGATATTTCCTTCTTTTACCTGTGTGATAAATCCCGGAATGTCAATGGATACCGGACAGCCCTCAATACATTTTGCATTTTTGCATGACAGGCAACGCTGTGATTCCTCTACTGCCTCTTCTTTGCCATAACCGAAGGAGACTTCCTGCCAATTTGCCGCACGCTCCTTTGCATCCTGCTCTCTTACGGGTATTTTCTTTAACACATCCATCAATCATTCCCTCCGCATTGCCCGCAGCCGCCATGGTGAGTGTCACCCTCCTGTAATCGCAACAAGGCAGCTCCTTCTTTGGTTCGATAGGTCTGCTGACGTTTCATGGCTTCGTCAAAATTCACCAGATGTCCGTCAAATTCCGGTCCGTCCACACAGGCGAATTTCACCTCATCTCCTACGCTGACACGGCACGCCCCGCACATTCCCGTACCGTCTACCATGATGGGATTCATGGAAACAATGGTGGGCAGTTTCTTCTCCGCCGTGAGTTTACAGACAAATTTCATCATAATCATGGGACCTATGGCAACGCAGACATCGTAGTGCTTGCCTTCCGTTTCTATCAAATCGTCAATGACCTTGGTCACCATGCCATGGGTGCCGTATGTGCCATCATCGGTTGCAATATAGAGATTTCCTGCCACCGCACGCATCTCTTCTTCCAAAATCAGCATATCCTTGGTCTTCGCACCCACAATCACATCCGCCAAAATGCCGCGTTCTTTGAGCCATTTCACCTGTGGATAGACGGGTGCTGTTCCCACACCGCCTGCCACAAAAAGGAAGCTCTTTTCTTTTATTTCGGCAAGATCCTCTGTTACAAATTCAGAAGGCTGCCCAAGGGGACCTACAAAATCCAAGAAGGAGTCGCCCTCCTGTAACTTAGCCATCCGCGTTGTGGAGGCTCCTATGGTTTGCAATACAATCGTAACCGTTCCCGCTTCCCTGTCATAGTCGCAGATGGTGAGGGGAATCCGCTCGCCCACCTCGTCTATCTTGGCAATGATAAACTGCCCCGGCTGGCAATGCTTGGCAATCCGTTTTGCCACAACATCCATAAGGTAAATCTGGTCGGCAAGCTTTCTTGCTTTCGTAATCGGGTACATAAAAGACCTCCCTGTTTTCTTTTTCTGGTATACTATATCAAAAATGAACTATATAATTAAAAATATTTTGCGTTTCTCTTTCTCTATTATATATTTCATTTTGCATTCAGTCAATGGGTTATGGGGAAAAAATGCTTAAAATTCCGAATATATTACTATTCACGCTCAACCCCAAACAGCTGCCCACTCCGCAAAAAAAGATCTCTCGCTTAAAACATTTCGGGCAAGCCCCTTTCAGTACGCCTTGCAGTCAGCATGGGCTTCCTGCAAGGAGGGGCTTCCCTCCATTTCGCTCGAAGTTTCTTTTTTTGCGGAGTGGGCAGCTGTTTTCAACTCAACCATGAATGGTAATTATTTCTTATCGATTTCTACCTTCTCCTTTTATACGCCTTGCAGCTCTGTCATTTGCAGTATGCCCAAATTGTCCTCTTTCATATCCTGATTCCACAAGTCCGCCACGACCATGTCCAAAGCTCCCAAATCTGCGGCCAAATTCTTCCCGCAGTTTTTCCGGATCAAAATCTCGCCCTTTGCCTTTTAGCATTTCAGAAAATATTCTGCCTCGCTTATCCTGTGCCGTTTTCAGCCATTCCAACTCTTCTTCATCCACGCCTAACTTCACCAAGAGTCCGGCAATCAGCTTGTCCAGATAGGTTTCAAATGACGCCTGTTCCTCGGAACTTAGGCATTCAAATAAATCCCCTAAGTCTGCCTCTTTGGTTTGACTTTGTTCCGCCCGACCCTTGTCGGTTAGTAGTACAAGCATAATCCGCTTATCCTGATCGGATGGCTCTCTTGTGATGTAACCGCCCTTTTCCAATTTGGACAGAAACTCATTTAGGGTGGAAACCGCCAAGCCAAGCAAATACGACAATTCCTTTGTACTAAGCTTATCCTGCATCTTTAGTGCCGCCAGAATACGCCCTTGCCCTCTTGTGGCATCCGCCAAATGTCCACCTTGTCGGTAGCCTTGCATTTGCTGTTTGTGCAACAGCCATTGAAGCCTTGTTAATTTTTCGTAAAGTTCGTTATTCATAAAAATACCTCCTTCTGACAGTTCCTTGGAAAATCGCACACGCAATCTTCTAAAGGTACCATCTATAAATATTATAAACGGTACCATTAGATTTGTCAAGAGGTTTTTTGAAAATATTTTTAATAGACTGGCCAAAACGCCTCGGACGGCTAAGGCAGATGTACTGCCAATCAGCCAATAAAAAAACAACTCGGTCAGCCCAACGTTTTCTTCCCTGTCACCTGCCACCACGAATGCCGATCAGCCAATTCATTTTTCCATAAATCTTTCCGTCCGCGGCTGACAATAGTAACTCCTGCCTTTGCCATATATGCCTCGATTTCTTCCATATTATGAAACCGATAGACAAGCCCCGAATAGACACCCGCTCGTTCGTCTAATTTGTATGTATTTTCCCCCACAAACTCGCCCTTACCGAAAAGCACATCTTCTTTCGTCCGAAAATCCGCAAAAAACAAACCGTCATCCGCCAAAGAATCTCGTATCTGTGTTAATAGTTCCAAGGCTTCCGCCTCGCTTGTGTACATAAAAATCCCATACACAATCACGGCGTGATAGCTAAGCTTCTGCAACTCTTCGCATTCTTGAAACGGTTTTTCATACACCTGTTTTACATTTTGGTCATCAGAAAACAATATCTTGCAGCGTGCGACGGCATCTTCATTATAGTCAATGCCGTAAACAGAAAATCCATAGTCGGAAAGCAAACCTAAATGTCTTCCATTCCCACAACCAATGTCCAAAGCGTTTCTGGTTTGGTTTGCTTCTCTGTCAGCGAAATTTCGGGCAAGAAAAGCTATACATTCCTCGCTAGGATAACGTAAGATGCCGTTATTTTTGTTGGACTTTTTCAATCCTGCTCTATTATAATCGTTTACCTCTTTTATTTCGTTCATGATAAATTCTCCCCGTATCATAACAATCTTTCCAAGTGAATGCTCAATCATTCATAAGATTCGTCGAATATCCAAAGCTCTATGTACACACATAACAATCTATAATCTCTTGATACAGCTGCAAAACCTCCGCCTCATTTTCTCCACGCAACAACACATAGCCATGTCCCATGGCATCCGTGCCGTTTCGGATTATCGTGATTTCATCGCCCGGGCGGATTGTTAGTGTATTACCTAAAATATTCGCTGAACTTGGAAACGGTTTTATTTCAGATATAACACTCCCTTGCAAATTCGGAAAGAATAAGCCATAAACAACCGGCTCTTTCTTCGGCAATTCAGGCATACACCCCGTAAAAATCGCCTCCATAATAAATGAAATGGCAGAAGTACCCAGGATGTGGTCTAACATCCTTTCGGTAATAGCATAGCCTGACGAACGAAACGAGCTTTCAATCACAGTAACAGACTGCCCCTCCTCACTAAAAAACAAATCCATGTGCATGACTGCATTGTTTACGCCAAAGGCTTTCGCAAGCTTTTCAAGCATTCGGTGCAAAACCTGATTTCCCTCATGGGAAACGCTAATGTAGCCTAATTCTTGCCGATAGGGAAGCGGTGTGATGTATTTTTTCCGCAGAGCCATAATGTAGGGTTTGCCACTTACAAACAACACATCCAGTCCATGTTCCTCACCGCTTAGTAGACTTTCTATGAGAGAATCTCCCTCGCCCCCAACGCCAAACATATGTTCTTGTACGCAAAGTTCACAAGTAGCTGCATCTGTGACGACAACAACACCCCGGCTACCGGAACCAAAACGTGGCTTTAGGATACAAGGGAAGCCGATTTCATGAATTGCCGATCGGATTGCTTCTTTCCCTCGCACACAGATTTGATTCGCACAAGCAATAGTATGTGCTTTCAAAAATGTATTATAACGCACCTTGTCAACAGAGATTTCCGCCTGTTCCAGACTAACACCATTTAAGCCTAACGCAGTATTGACTGCTCCCACCGTGGTTAAATAACGTCCAATAGGGGAGGGCAAGACAAACTGCACCTGCTTACGAGTTGCTAAGTCAATCACTTCCTCTTGATTGACTATATTGATGGGGTAGCTTTCTGTCGCACTCTTCATGCCAACTGCGTTCTCATCTTGGTCAACTGCGATTACATTCCAACCCTTTTCAACAGCTGCTTTGATAAATGGAAGTTGTTCCATCCCTCCCCCTATTGAGAGTGCAATGGGGGCTTCAAGATTTTTGTCCGCTTTTTGTGAATCTTTGAAATGATTTGATGAATCTAAAACCTGTTTTTGCAATTTCTGTTTTCCTCCTTCGCCTACGGGTATCTTAGTTCCCGCACTCAATGCTAATCTCATTAAACGTCCCTAAAATATCCTCCACCTTAAGTCCTGCCTTCTCTTTCTTTCCTTTATCTAAAATAATATTTCCTTGGTGCATCATAATCAGGCGACTGCCGTAATCCACCGCATAGCGGAGGTTATGGGTCACCATAATCGTGGTTACTTGCTTTTCATTTACGATCTTTTGTGTCAGTTCCATGACAAGTTCCGCCGTTTTGGGATCTAAGGCGGCTGTATGCTCATCCAATATGAGAAATTCGATGGGATTCATGGTTGCCATCAAAAGAGCTAAGACCTGTCTTTGCCCGCCGGATAGGGAGGATACCTTACCATCTAATTTATCTTGCAGACCCAGATTAAGTCCGCTTAACAGTTCTTTGTAATAGGGAATCCGCTGCTTATTAATTCCCCGACCTAAGCCGTAGTGTTTGCCTTTATTGTCGGCAAGGGACATATTCTCCAAAATGCTCATGCCTGGACAGGTTCCCGCTCCGGGGTTTTGATAGACTCGCCCAATTCGCCTGTGACGTAGGAAATCCTTTTGTTTGGTGATGTCCTCTCCATGGAAAAAGATACCCCCCCCGTCCAGGGACAGATTCCCACCAATCAGATTCAGCAACGAGGTTTTCCCGGAACCATTGCTCCCTACCACGCACAAAAATTCCCCGTCCTCCACAATCAGGTTAAAATCGGAAAACAGGCACAGTTCGCTAATGGTTCCGGGGTTATAGTATTTATCCAGATGACGTACTTCAAGCACTTTGTTTCACCTTCTTCTTTCGCTCCATGCCCAAAACCAAAATCAGCAAAAACAATGCCGCTGTAATCAGTTTCAGATTTACAGGCTCTACATAGGAAATGGCAATTGCCACACAGGCTTTGTACAAAACGGCTCCAATCACTACACTTGTAGTGATACGAAACAGAGTCACTTTGGCAAATAATCCCGTCCCGATAATAACACTGGCAAGACCAATGACTACCGTTCCCGTACCCATGGAAATATCAAAAAAGTGCTGCTGTTGGGCGAAAATACAACCGGACAGTGCCACTAAGGCATTTGCAATGGACAGTCCAATGATTTTCACGGTTCCCTTATCCAACCCCAAGGAGGTGACAATACTATCATTATCTCCTACCGCACGCAGGAGAAATCCCGACTTGGTGGACAGATAGCCATCCAACAAGCATTTGACTACAAGCATGAGGAGAAACGAAATCACAAGAGTTCGGTAGGGATATAGTACGCCCGTAAAAATTGAGGATACAAAGGCATTGTCAAAAACCGTATTGTTATCGTAAAAGGGTAGATTTGCCCGTCCTGCAATTTGCAAGTTGACCGTATAGAGTGCCGTCATCATAATAATGCCGGATAACAAATCCCGCACCTTTAGCTTCACATGGATAAGCCCTGTCAGCATACCTGCCACGCCCCCCACCAAAAAACAGGCAGGCATGGTAAGCAAGGGGTTTACCCCCCCCCTTATCATAAGTGCCGTAAGTGCCGCCCCTAATGGGAAACTGCCGTCTACCGTCAAATCCGGAAAATCCAAAATCTTATAGGTAATATAGACCCCCAACGCCATAATGGCATATATCATGCCCTGTTCCAGGACACTTCTCAGTAATATCATACTGTGTTTGATTCCCCCGTTACTGTTCACACATAACCATTCCGCGAGGTGTTTTTCGCAGAAAAATCCGAGTCTTTCATGCGCCAACTCGCTTTTTTTGCGAGTTGTGTGCATAAGTATTACTGTTCAGAGGGTGCCTCTGAACGGCAATACTCCCCCAATTAGTTTCCAAATGACTCTTTCGCCTGTGGTAAATAAGACGGATCAAGCGTAATACCCAATTTCTCCGCAACCCCTGTATTGACGTAAAATTCCGCAGCCTCTGACGTGATAAACGGAAGTTCCGCAGCAGTTTTCTCACCTTTTAGGATTTTTGCAGCCAATGCCCCTGTTTCCTTCCCAAGTGCAAAGTAATCAATGCCCATAGCGGCCAAACAACCATCTTTTACCTGTTCAATTTCACTGCCAAAGACAGGGATTTTCTGTTCATTTGCAGCAGAAATCACGGTCTGTAAAGCAGAGACCACGGTATTGTCTGTCAAATTGGAAATGCAGTCTACTTTAGACACCAAGTCGGAGGCCGCTATGCCAACCTCAGAGGCGGTGGTAATACCTTTTTCTACGATTTCAAAGCCATACTCTCCTGCCAGTTCTTTATATTTCTTAATGGTACTAAGGGAATTTTCTTCACTACTGGTATAAATGATGCCAATCTTCTTCGCATTCGGCAGAATCTTGTGAATCATAGCAAGCTGCTCTTTCACCGGAAGAACATCGGAAGAACCTGTTACATTGCCCTTCGTAAGACCTGCTGCCTCAGGATCTGAAACTGCCGTGTAGACTACCGGAATATCCGTTTCTCGGCAAGCATTGTACGCTGTCATAGCACTGGGCGTTGCAATACCGCAGATTAAGTCCACCTTTTTTTGGACAAAATTATTAGCAATCAGACTGGCCTGATCCATAGATGCTTGTGAATTGTCATACATGGTCTTTAGGTTCTCCCCCTCTACAATGCCCGCATCCGCTAAGCCTGCAATGAAGCCCTCCCTGCAATTATCCAGGGAACTGTGTTCTGCAAATTGGGAAATACCGATGGTGTACTGGGTGTTTTTCTCTCCGCCTTCGTTTGTGGAAGTTGTTTTGTCTCCGCAACCGATGAGAAGGGTAGTCGCCAAGATAAGACAAGTGGTAAGTGAAATAAATTTCTTTTTCATTGTAATATGCTCCTTTTTTGTTTCTTTTTTTCATTTCTTTTTCTAATTTCTTATTTTAGCACATTTTACCATGTAATTCAATAGCTGTATTTTTCTATGATAGACGGGGTGACTCTTTAGTTGCTGTTCACACATAACCATTCCGCAAGGTGTTTTTCGCAGAAAAACCCGAGTTTTTCATGCGCCAAATTGCGTTTTTGCAATTTATGTGCATAATTGTTACGTTCAGAGGGTACCTCTGAACAGTAACCCTCTTTACGCTATAGGGAGTGAGCCGCAAAACCGATACCCCTTCACCTCCACTTGCAAACTCTCCCGCCCTTGATAGCGATTGATTTTCGGATAATACAAGAAGTCTGCCATTACATTCCCCCCCCCATTATTCCCTTGCAGTAAGTCTGTGAGAGCCTTATCTCCATATGCACTTCTTAATTCTTCCTGAAATGCCGTGGCATCCCCGAAATAAATCCCTTCCATACGCTCTGTTGTTTCACTCTCCAAAACAAGCTTTAACACATTCCGATTTTTGCCTAAAATACGTAAACCTCTTATCTTTAATTTTCGATCCGCAAAAATCGGTTTTTCATTTCCTTTGCCAAAGGGTTCTAAGCGTTCTAATTCCTCTATCAATTTGGTACTTATGTAGGATATAGGCATGGGTACATCGATTTTGATTTTCCCTCGTAAATCGTCTTCGCTTAAATTCGTCTGCTCATTCAAACGTTTTCGAAGCAAGGCGATATGCTCTTCCGTTTCCATAGAAAGTCCCGCCGCCATGGGATGTCCGCCATATTTCACGAAGAGGTCTTTGCACTTGCTCATCTCTTCGTACATGGAGTAGCTTTCCGTGGAACGCCCGGAACCTTTCACCCCCTCCTGTCCCTTTGTCAACACAAAGACCGGTCTGTGATAGCGTTCCCTGATTCGCCCTGCAATAATGCCGGCCAAGCTCTCGTGGCAATCCGGCAAAAAGAGTACCAGTACCTTATCCCCTGTCGCTACGGCTTCTTCTGCCAAAACTGTCGCCTCTTCCACCCCAAGGGCGGTCATTTCCTTACGGCTAATATTAAGATCCAGTAAATCCTTTGCCAAGCTTCTTGCTGTTTCCTCGTCTGTGGCATTTAGCAACCCAAACGCTCGAATTGCCGTATCTAAGCGTCCGCTGGCATTAAAACAGGGACCTAAGACAAAGCCAATGTGATACGCTTTAATGTCACTTTTTGCAATCTCATTTACATGAAGGAGGGCTAGTAGTCCTAAGTTTTCGGTTCTCTGTAAACGTGCCAATCCCTCTTTTACGATAATCCGATTCTCTCCTGTAAGCTCCATCACATCCCCAACCGTGGCAAATGCCGCATATTGCAAATATTCTAAAATCGCTTCTTTCGGTTTTCCCACCGTTTCATAGAGCAATTCCATCAGCTTATACGCCACCGCTGCGCCGCAAAGATTTTTATAGGGATAGGGGCAATCCACCTGTTTTGGATTTACAATGGCATCTGCACAGGGCAGTTGTTCGATACGTTGATAGGGGTAGGGGCTGCCCCCCTGTTTCGGATTTACAATGGTATCTGCTAAAGGCAGCTGTTCGATACGCTGATAGGGCGGCTGTTTAACACCCCCCCCCTCTTCAATTTCAATATACGGCACTTCATGGTGGTCTGTCACCAGAATCGTAAGCCCCATTTCTTTGCCTAAGCGTATTTCATTTGCGGCGGCAATGCCATTGTCACAGGTTAAAACCGTATCAATGCCATCGTGGGCCGCCTGCTTAATGAGCCGCTCATTTAAGCCATAGCCGTCTGTCATACGCTCCGGAATTGCCACATCCACCTCTGCACCCAAATCCTTAAGTGCCCGATACAGCAGATAAGAGGACATGATTCCGTCAATGTCGTAATCTCCTATGATGCGGATTTTTTTGTGATTTTTGATTTTCTCCAGTAAAATTCCACAGGTTTTTATGGCATCCTTTAAGAGGGCAGGCGAATTCAAATCGCTCAGCCCTCCCTCTAAATACTGACGTATTGCTAAATCTCCCACCACTTCACGATTGCGTAAAATCCGTGCGGTTACCGGATCAATGGAAAATGTTTGTGCGAGTTTTGTAAAATCCGCCCCTTTGGCGGTTACGACCCATTGTTCCATAAATAATTTCTCCATTTTGCGGACACTTCACCCCATTTTTCTATTTCACGTAATGCGTTGCGAGTTTTCATGTCACCACTATTGCTATTCCCTGCTCATCTGATTAAACAAATCCGTCTTGATACGGTAAAGCCGCTCGGACAAATCCACATACACTGTTTGAGGATTGACAAAACGCTTGGCTTCATTCCAGAGGGTGTCCTTCTCCTTACTGCAATAGTCACGGATTTCCATGACAGATGGAGATTCATAGACACATTTCCCCTGCTCAAAAACAGGAATCAGCAACTCTCGCAGAGTGTAGCTCCCCCCCGCCAACCTAGTCTTTTTCCATGTTTCCGCAGGGTCAAACAAACGCAAATCTTCCGCTTCATCAAAATGCTCCTCCGTCAAACAAATCAAATCCGCTTTCACCTTACCCGACTCTTTTTCATAAATACGGTATATGGTCTTGTTGCCCGGATTTGTCACTTTTTCCGTATTTTCGGAAAGCTTGATTTTGGGAACAAATTCGCCGTCCGGATTTTGAATTGCTGCAAGTTTATAGACTCCACCAAAGGCAGGACAGTCTTTTGAAGTAATCAGGCTTGTGCCGACACCCCATGAGGTAATGGTAGCCCCCTGAATCTTTAAGCTTTCAATGAGGTATTCGTCTAAATCATTGGAGGCGGAAATCACAGCATCGGGAAATCCCGCCTCATCCAACATTTTTCGGATTTTCTTGGAAAGATAAGCCAAATCTCCGCTGTCTAAGCGCACGCCATAAAAGCCCAGTGGAATGCCTTCTGCTTTCATTTCCGTAAAAACACGGATAGCATTGGGAATCCCTGACTGTAGAGTGTCGTAGGTATCCGCCAAGAGAATACAGGCATTTGGATAGAGGTGGGCATAGCAGGAAAATGCCGTATATTCATCCGGGAAACTCATAATCCAACTATGGGCGTGGGTGCCTTTTATCGGCACGTCAAAGAGCTTGCCTGCAAGAACATTGGAGGTACCCATACAGCCGCCAATCATCGCCGCTCTCGCTCCGTAAATGCCGGAATCCGGACCTTGCGCCCTACGCAGACCAAATTCCATTACCCCATCTGACCCCGCCGCATGGCAGACCCTGGCAGCCTTTGTGGCGATTAGGCTCTGGTGGTTTATAATGTTTAAGATTGCTGTTTCCACCAACTGTGCCTCCATCATGGGTGCAATCACCTTAATAAGGGGTTCTCTTGGAAAGACCACCGTCCCCTCCGGAATGGCATAAATGTCACCGGAGAAATGAAATTCCCGCAAATAGGCTAAAAACGCTTTGCTAAAAAGTCCCGTGTCACCTAAATAAGCGATGTCTGATTCTTCAAAATGCAGGTTTTTGATGTATTCTATCACTTGGGCAAGTCCCGCTGCAATCGAATACCCCCCCCCTGACGGATTACTGCGGTAATAGGCATCAAAGACTGCTGTTTCATGATTATTTTCTGTAAAATAACCCTGCATCATGGTCAGTTCATAAAGGTCGGTTAGTAGGCTTAGATTGGTCATGTTGGGTTCTCCTTGTGTGGGTTTTGTTTAGTATACCATGATTCTGCGAATCATGTCCCCTCCGGGGGATGCACACGCTTGCATTTGGTAATGTTCGCTTTCGCTCACCGCAAGCGGCGCTAGTATAATGTCTATCGACATTATACCATGATTCTGCGAATCATGCCCCCTCCGGGGGATGCACACACTTGCATTTGGTAATGTTCGCTTTCGCTCACCGCAAGCGGCGCTAGTATAATGTCTATCGACATTATACCATATATTGATTCGTCTTCCAAGATTTTCTCGCAATTCCCCTAAAACACTTTCTGCACTAATACCATATACAGCACTGTCCCCGCCCCAATACTCAACAGATTATTTCGTTTCCACACGTGCAAAAGCACCACCACCGCCCCGGCAATCAACTCCGGCAGACCATTTTGATGGGTGTTTATTTCCACTGATTTTACACAATAGATAAGGAGCATTCCAATAACGGCAGGGGGCAAAACCTTTCCCAAATACTGCACCACCTTTGGGATTTTCCGTCCTCTTGGAAACAAGAGAAAGGGAATAGCTCGGGTGATAAAGGTGGTGATTGCCACTACTAAGATAATCAGTAAGGAACGAATTGGACTAATTGGCATGACCGCTTTCCTCCTCTTCCAATTTATTTTGTTCACTCCCTATTATCCGATCGTTCTCCTCTAAATGTTTCCGAAACAACAATAACAGCAGCATGATACAGATCATAGACGGCAGAATAAAGCGTTCTTTTCCGAAAATCAAAAGGCAGGCAAAAGCTGCACAAATCCCTGCCAATGCCGGAAAATGGCTCTTTACTGCCAACCATTGTTCTACAAAGATAACCAGAAACAGTGCCGTCATGGCAAAATCAATCCCTTTGGCATTAAAGGGTATCAAGGTTCCCGCTACGGCTCCAATGATGCTGCCGATAATCCAGTAGGAATGGTTTAAGAAAGCAATGGCAAAAAGAAAAGGTTCTTCCTTTACATCAGGAGGCACTTTCGTATTAAAATACAGAGAATAGGTTTCGTCCGTCAGGGAAAAAATCATGTACCAACGTTCTTTTTTCATATTTTCAAAGCGTGTAAGTAAAGACAGTCCATAGAAAATGTGCCGTACATTTACCATGAAAGTCAAAAAAATCATGGAAAGAAACTGCATTCCCGGCACAAAAAAAGAAATGGCCAGATACTGCCCGCTGCCCGCATAGACCAGTAGGCTCATCAGGCTTGCCCAAAGAACGTTATACCCCTTTTCCTGATACATCACCCCAAAGGCAATGCCGATAAATAAGTATCCCATCAGCACGGGCATGGTGTAAGGAAATGCCCTGCGAAAGGCTTGTTTGTAAGTTCCTTGCTGTGCCATTACGCCTCCTTTTGTAGTGCAGAGAGTCACCCATCCTATCATAGAAAAAGCCCCGCTCTAAAACAGTTCGGACAAGCCTCCTAAAAACATATTTTCGGGAACAGAGGTTCCCAAAAATGGGAGTCTTTCCTCCCTAGTCGCTCCAATGCTTTTTCTATTGATAGATGGGGTGCCTCTCTGCCTCTACATAAAAACTAATAATATCATATTTTTCGAAAAAACACAAGAAAAGGCTTATATATTTTTTGATTTTGCCGATATATAAGTTGGATTATGATGAAAAGGAGATTTTTTATGAAGGTAAATAATATCGATACAACAACAATAAATGGTGCAGCAGCTGTGACGGCTTCCGCTGCCCCCTCCAACTTTTCCTCTTACTTAAAAACCAGTGCCTCTTTAGAACAAATCTTTTCTGAGGCTTCTAAAACCTACGGCGTTCCCTTAAATCTCATAAAAGCCGTGGCAAAGGCTGAATCGGATTTTAATCCAAACGCCACCTCAAAATCCGGTGCACAGGGCATCATGCAGTTAATGCCTGCCACCGCACGGAGCTTAGGTGTTACCGATTCCTACGACCCCTATCAAAATATTATGGGCGGCACCAAGTATCTGGCGGAGATGCTAAGCCGCTATGACGGCGACACTACCTTAGCCTGTGCCGCATATAACGCCGGCAGCAATGCTGTCAAAAAATATGGCGGCGTTCCTCCCTATAAGGAAACGCAAAACTACGTGGTCAAGGTTGCCAACTACATGAACGAAGGTGTTTCTGTTCCCAATGCTTCCTATGCCGTAACTGCGGCAAGCACAGCACCCCAGGCAACCGCCCCATCTACGCCTACCATTTCCTCTGCTGCTCGAGCAGCCATGGCAAAAAAAGCGGCTGCCACACCCATTCCTACCATAGAAAAAGATGCCTATGACACCTTAGTGGACAAGCTGTTTTCCTACGACGATTATTTGAAGTTTTTGGATTTGTATTTGAAATCACAGGAACTGGAAAAGAACAAAGCGCAAAAAGAACAGAACAACGAAGACGAGAAAAAGCTTGCGTATCAGGACATTAAATATTCGCCTACTGTGCTTAACCTAATTAAGAGCAGCGGTAGTATTTAGGAGTTTTATATGAAAGGTCACATCCCTGAAAATTATATAGCGGTAGAAACCCATTGCCATAGCTTGGGGGGAAGCCATTGCGCCCATGTTAGCCCCGAGGAAATTGTGAAACTCTATAAAGAAGCAGATTACGGCGTACTCATCCTTACCAATCACTACAATCAAGAGACGATACCTAAGGGTTCTTCGGCAAAATTCGCTGCAAAGGCTTATATTGACCGCTTTCTTAAAGTACAGGAATTGGGAGCCGCTGTGGGCTTAGAGGTCTGGTTTGGCATAGAAACCTGTATCGCCGGCGGCGGTGATGATTTTTTGATTTTCGGTGCAGAATCCGATTTTTTATTGGAGAATCTGCGCCTTTTTGCTATGAGTCAAAAAGAAGTCTTTGTAGAATGCGAACGTTATGGTGCATTGCTCTATCAGGCACACCCCTATCGTAGTTGGTGTCAGCGGAGAAATCCTGCCTTTATGCACGGTGCCGAAGTCTATAATGGCAATACTCACCACAATTCCCAAGATAAGAAAGCCCTTGCTTGGGCGCAAAAGGAGGGTCTTTTGTTCTCTTCCGGCAGCGACTTTCACAATCCGGAGGATTTGGGACGTGGTGGGATACTATTGCCGAAAGAGGTGAGTAATGGAAAAAGTTTGGTGGATTATTTGATTGCAAATGAGGTGGAGTTGATAACTGCGATGTAGCACTGTAGTGTGGGGCTTTCTGCTCTCTTTCTACACTTCTACACCTCTATTCGACTTGTTCCTTTCCTTTTGGATGATACACAAAATGATTAATTCCAATAGCAAGGAACACGCCCACAAAGGTATCAAAGAGCCGTGCCGCCGCATATTCATAGGGACTTTCTCCCTGAACAACCATCACAAGAAGTAAAAAGACGGTACAGGAAATAATCGTAGCACTCTGTATTTTAACAAGATTGCACAGCTGAATCAAAATGATAATGCCCAAAGGTGCAAGCAGTAAGGTAAGCTTGTATTGAAAAACTTGGTGATTTAGGATTAAAAACAAAAGACCTAACACTGCACCTATTACCGTGCCTAAGATACGATAATAGCCGAATTTGAGCGAACCGTGAACCGAGTCTTGCATGGATAAAATTGCACTTAAACAGGCGTAGAAAGGATGACGCATTTCATTGTCCATCACCATTTGATAGATGAGAGATTCCGAGGGTACACCCATATGCAAGACCACAAAGCGTTCCAATTCATAAAATAACAGACAGGCAAAAACTGCAAGCCCGGTCTTTGCTGTCCGCATTCCAATTGAGGTAAGCGGTGCAAGTACTATGGTGCGTTTTTTCGGCTGACCCTGTTTTGAGTATTCTTCCTCCTGAGGCTGATCTTGCTCGTTTGGTTCTGCTTGCTCCTGTTCAGGTTGTATTTGATTCGGCTGACCCTGTTGATTTTCCAATTCTTTTCCCTCCTCTCCCAACATTATATCATGATTCTGCGAATTATGATCAAAATTCGCCGCTCGCCAACTATCTAAACTACAGCATGTAATTCCCGCTTAAACTCCCTACAATACTCTCCTGCCACTTTCCTATCATAACCGCTTTCCATCAAAAGGTTCACAAAATGACTGCCCACAATCGCCCCATCAATCAAATCTGCCACAGGCAGCACATCCTTGGCCGTGCGAATACCAAAACCCATCATAACAGGTAAATTTGTATGACTCCCTACTGCCGAAAGATACTCCCGCAATTCTTTATGAAAGCTACCGCCTTGGCCGGTTACTCCCATGGCGGATACGCAATAAATAAATCCCTTTGCCCCCTCCACAATCAAAGGAATGCGTTCCTTTGATACCGGAGATACCAACTGTATCAACACCGGTGCATCTGCCCGCTCAAGATAAGCACTTAGCTCTCCCTGTTCCTCTTTGGGCAAATCCGGGATGATAAGCCCATCCACACCGCAATCAATACAGGAAGTCACAAAATCAGAAAGTCCGTAATGATATACCGTATTGTAATAGAGCATAAACAAAATGGGCAAGCCTAAGCCTTCCTTTCGCAACTCTTTTACTGCCTGAAATACCGACCTTACATTGGTTCCCTGCTTTATGGACTGATAGGAGGCTGCCTGTATGACAGGCCCGTCCGCCGCAGGATCGGAAAAGGGAATCCCAAGTTCTAATACGGTAACACCCGCCGCTTCCTGTTCTAAAATCAGTTCTTTCATGCCCTCTAAATCAGGCAAGCCTGCCGTTAGGTAAGTGATGAACGCCTTTTCTTTTTTTCCACCCAATGCTGCCATGGCAGCGACAATTCTGTTTTCCATTATATACCTCTTTCAAAAAAATTTTTAGCTTTTCTTTTCCAAACATTTCAATGGAAGTAACATATCTTAATGCTTGTAGCTTTCCAACTTCTCTATCCGACAACTATGAATCTTCTCTTTTTTGTCATAGCTGATTCCCACCAAGAGCAACTTCCCCTTGTATTCTTTCAATGCATCCTCATAGTTTTTCTCTTTTATTTGGGCAATGGCTCCCTGCACATCTTTGTCCCACTTTAACTCTATAATAAGTGCCGGTTTATCTGCATGTGCCTTCCTGGGTATCATGGCAACGTCTGCAAATCCCTTTCCGCTTGGCAATTCCCTTATAATGGTATAATACTCTCTTGCGTAGTAAAAAGCAAGCCCTATGGTATAGCTTAGTGCGTTTTCACTGTTGTATTGTAAAATGGACACTTCTTGGTGTGCACGATCAATACCTTCTGCCACCGTCTTAGAATCCAAGTTCCAGACTGCCTCTAAGAGTTTTTTTGAATGCTCGATGGAACGTGTCACTTCATTCCATGCAATGGTTTTAATGGAATTTAGATATTCTTGACTGACCTCCTTATTAGGAATGGATACGGTTTCTTCTGCATCATGATAATTGAGATAACCCAAGTGTACCAGAAGTGTCAGTACATCGTCTTTATTCACAAAGGTGGTCATGTCATTGGTAAAGGTTCCTGTGTTGACCTTAACCCTTTCCCCTGCCAACATGGCAATAACCGCATCCTTTAAGCCGTCCTGATTCATCCGGATGTAGATTTTTAGTGCTTCATAGCTTTCTGTCTTGTTCCAATAAGGTCCAAATTTTCCACTTGTCATAGCCTCCACCAATGATTTTGGACTATACATGGAAAGGTGTATCATCGGAGCATCAAAACCGGCTCTGCTACGGTATTCCAAATGATAGCCGTCATACCAAGCCTTGGTTTCTTCCGGGCTTGCATGGTAAATCTCGCATAGTGCAAGCACCTCGTCTTCGGTAAAACCAAAGAAAGGGGCAAAGTTTTTGGGATCTGTCATGGAATATTCAATAAACATATTTAAGGCAGAATGTATGTTATATTTTTTGATTGGTAAAATCCCTGTCATGTAGGCAAGTCCCACATATGCCTGATCTTTTAACCACATACCGAGGAAGTTGCTATATTTTTTTTGGTCTTCTTCTCTATTTTTAAGAATGCGAAACACACAGTCCCATTCATCAATCAAAATAACAAACGGACGTTTCGTTTTTTTATAAACTGCGTTCATAATCTCCGTCAAATGTTCCCCGTTTCGATAATTTGCATCCGGGTATGCCTCCTTAAACTCATATAACAGGCGATCTTTTATATCTGCAAGCATTTTGTTCATGACACAAAGACGATTATCGCCCTCTTCCATCATTGCCTCATTCAAAAATTCCTGCATATTGAGCAGAAGACAGTTGTATTGATTCAAATGCTCCTGATAAGAGGGTGATTTTGCGATTTTTAGGTTCTGAAACAGACTGCCGGTATCTTCTTCACAGCCATAATAAGCGGACACCATTTCCAATGCCATTGATTTTCCAAATCGCCTGGGGCGGCTGATGCAGATAAATTTTTGCCTCGTATCAATCAATGCATTTGTTTGTACCATCAACTCACTCTTGTCCACGTAAATTTCAGAACGCAAGCCTTCCTTAAATTTTTTACTTGTAGGATTCAGATAGTTTCCCATATTCTCTCCCTCTTTTCGATCTGTTCGATCGATTGCCGACTCTCTTAAAATACTCTGACACGGTGTCACATCTTTATCACCCCGGGTTCAAATAAGTATTTATTATTACCCTCCTGCAAAAGCCGGTTTCCACTCTTTTATCACATGAGCAAACTGCCCCTCTTTCAAATTCAACTTGATAATACTTAATATTGTTTTTTGAAAGCTGTAGTCGTTATCTGAACGATTTAATGTCGGATTATTCTCATAATCCGGGAACTCTTTGTTTACAACTTCTGCTATTTTTGCATAAACAGCATATGGAAACCCCTCGTTACTATCAATATACGCCATCAAGGTATAATAAATCATGTGCATAACATGGTATTCTGTGTCACGTGGAAAACGGAAGCGAAGCCCCATTTCCTTGTAGTATGCTAAGAGCATCTCCGCTGTTTCAAAAAATATTTGCTTACAGCGTTTCTCTCCATTATGGGACAACGAACCTTCCCTTTGATACCAATAATAAAACACATCTAATCATAGCACCTATCTCCCCTTAAAATACTCCGTCACTGTATGCACATCTTTATCCCAAACATCCGTTTTTCTGCTTCTTCTATAATCTCTGTAAACGCTGTATCCGTATCAAGCATTTCCTCTGCTCTCTTTTTCGCCAATGCGGATTTTTTCTGATAATAATCCGGGTCTGATTCTAATCGCCGTATTTCTTTTGCCATTTCCTCATAATCTGACACCTGAAAATCACTTCCTGCACCAAGTCCCACATCCCCATATGCCGTTGAGATTACAGGCAGACCATGGTGCATGGCTTCGATTACAGAGGTTCCTCCCCCCAAACGGATTGGATTCACATACACATCACAACATTCTAATACTGCAAGCACATCCTCTACTAATCCAAGAGAATAGCTCCTCTCCCGAAAGCCGTCCCAACTCTCACAATACTTCTCATAAGCCCCTCCCATATCACCAATCCATACGAATTTGACTCGCTTATCCTCTATAGAAAGCAGCATGGAAATAAATTCCTCTCTTACTTCCCCATACAAGCGTCCGCCCACTACTGCACAGAGAAAATCCGACTGCAAAAAACCAAAGTCCTCTCTTGTAAAATGCTTTTCCTGTGGCTTCAAAGAGGAGGTGAAACGCCCTTCTATCACATGACTCTTGTCCTTACCTCTTGCCTGTAGGAGTTCCAAATCCGATTGCAAAAGCTTTCTCCCAATCACCTGAAACTGACCTAAAGTCATTGCGAGCTCGCTTGGCGCAGTAGAAATCGTAAGTGTGGGCAGAAAATCACTTGCTATTTCTGTGAAAATACTGCTTCCGCCGATGTGGATCAGATAGGCCGGCTGTAATTTCTTAAGATACGTCAGCAATTCTTTTATCACCAATAAATCCGGCATATAGGGTGGGCATTGAAAAAACGGTATGCTTACACCCTCGTAGACATATTGTGATTCTTCGGAGTAATCTTTTTCATAGGGTGGAAACATTGCATGATAGACAGGTGCATAATCCGCTTCTGCTCCGCCCATAAATTCCGTCGTATTAAGCAGCAGTACCGATTTCCCCATTCGTTTGATTAGGGTGATACAGCGGTCTAAAGCGGTTTTTGTAGGACCATGCCCTAAGCTTAAAAACTGGTATACTGTCACAATGACAAACCCCTTATCTAAAGGTCCCCTCCATTTCCCCGTAGCGAATCCCGTAGCGGCAAAATCTGCTTTGACCGTATGTATAAGATCTTTGTATATTTTCCCACATATCAGTTTTGCATCGTTTCCCTGAAAAGACGGTTGTGTCACCATCATGGTTTGGATCTGCCCATATAAACAATATTTCAAACTCCAATCTGCCCCTGCTTCCGATTCTATGGTTTTAAGTAAATGCAAGAATAGACGAAAGTCGCCTAGTTTCTTCACCAGAAAGGAGACGGCAAAAACATGTGTGGAAAAACCATAGTCCTTGGCGGCGGTAAGGATGATTTCTGCATAGGCAGAAATACTTTGCTCCTTTGCGGGAATAGCCTCTATCTGCAACTTCGTTGTTCTGTTACCCGTAAAGCAAGCTTCTGCATAAGCAGGATCTTGTAAGGAATCCCAAAACTGCTCCCACCGTTCCTCGGACGTGTCATGAAGGATCTTGTATTGTTCCCAATTTTTGATTGTATGGGCATATTTCGTAAATGCCAGTATTTGGTGAAGCTGTATTTCGACTGCTGTTTTTTGCATGACAATCCTCTTTTTTAAGTCATTTCAATTTCCTGATTTTCTATCCGACAACTAGTACACTGTAACACCTAAAACTTTACTATGAACTTGCATATTTTCTTCATTTCATTCCTAATTACAGCACTATTTCTCCCTAAAATACTCCGCCACCGTATGCACATCTTTATCCCCTCGCCCCGACAAGCATACCACCATCACCTGCTCTGCTGTCATCTCTTTGGCATATTTCTTTGCATAGGCCAAGGCGTGAGCGCTTTCAATGGCAGGGATAATCCCTTCCAACCGGCAAAGTTCCGTAAGTGCCGCCATGGCTTCCTCATCGGTTACGCAGGCATAGGTAACTCTTCCGGAGTCTTTCAAATAAGCGTGTTCCGGTCCTACCCCCGGGTAATCCAGACCTGCGGAAATGGAATGAGCAAGGGCAACGTTTCCGTCAAAATCCTGAAGCAGATAGGATTTCATGCCGTGCAAGATGCCGGGCTTCCCCAATGCCATTGCACTGGCATGTTTTCCCGTGTCAATGCCAAAACCCGCCGCCTCAACGCCGATTAAACGTACCCTTTCTTCCAGAAATTCCGCAAACATACCGATACTGTTTGACCCCCCCCCAACACACGCCATCACAACATCGGGCAAGCGACCTTCCTGCTCTAATATCTGCTGTTTGGCTTCTACACTAATAATACGCTGAAATTCCTTTACCATGCGAGGATAGGGGTGAGGTCCTACGGCGGAGCCGATGACATAAAAGGTATCTTCTGCGTATTTTGCCCAAGTGCGAAGTGCTTCATTTGTGGCATCCTTTAAGGTATTGCTCCCCGAGGTCACCTGAACCACCTTAGCTCCCAGCATTTCCATGCGAAATACGTTAAGGGCTTGGCGTTTCATATCCTCTGCGCCCATAAATACAGTGCATTCCATGCCAAACAAGGCCGCCCCTGTAGCTGTTGCCACACCATGCTGCCCTGCTCCTGTTTCCGCAATGACTTTTTTCTTTCCCATGCGCTTCGCTAAAAGGATTTGCCCTATGACATTGTTAATCTTGTGGGCACCTGTATGGTTTAAGTCCTCGCGTTTTAAGTAAATCTTTGTACCATAGGCTTCGCTTAGCCTGTTGGCATGATAAAGCGGTACAGGACGTCCTACATATTGTTTCAAATAGTAGTGGTACTCTTTCAGAAAATCCGTATCCGTAATGGCAGCATGAAAGGCCACTTCTAATTCCTGTAAGATGTTCATTAAGCTTTCGGACACGAATTGTCCGCCATATTCACCGTAATAGGGTTCTGACATTTGATTACTCCTTTCGATTGACCCAAACAATCCGCTTTTTTCTTTTTTTACTTCCTCTATAATTTCCGTAAATGCCGTATCTGCAATTTAACTCTTCTTTCCTTAATAGTCTACCAGTTTACAAGAAAAATTGCAATATAATGTTTCCATTACCGAGGCTTCCTCTGAATATTTTGTTACTATATTTTGTGTTTTCTTTGTGTTTTGACTATTTTTCTAAAAGATAGGGCTTTTCTTTTTCCAAAAAATGTGTTATTCTAATAAGCGTGTTTCTAATAACTCGTTATTTTAACGTTATTTCGAAACCGCTGTACTAGCTTTTATAGCTATAAATCTAAGACATCCATGAATAGAAAGGTGGAAAAAATGAAGAAACAAATAACAACAATCTTTTTGGTCGGTCTTATGCTGCTCTCTCTCTTGGCCGGTTGCGGCAAGAAAGCGGAGATTAGCTACAAAGCCCTTGATTATGTAACATTAGGTGACTACAAAGGTCTACCGGTCAGCCTTCACCCCAATGAAATCACAGACGAAGCGCTCCACGCATATGTAGAGGATAAGATGAATGAGGCTCCTTACGATAAGACGGATAAGACCACAGCAGAAACCGGCGATGTTGCAAATATTAACTATGTTGGAAAATTAGACGGCACCGCTTTTGAGGGCGGTACTGCCAGTGGTTATGACCTTGCACTTGGAGATGGCAAGTTCATTGCCGGCTTTGAGGACGGAGTTATCGGCATGAACGTAGGGGAAACAAAGGATTTGCCTCTTACCTTTCCCTCAGATTATAGCAATACAGACTTAGCCGGAAAAGAGGTAGTCTTTACCGTGACCTTGAATTTTCTTGAGCAAAAAGCTCCTGAACGGCACTATGATGATTTGACCGATGATTTTGTAAAAGCACATTCCAGTTTTACCACGGTACAGGAATTTGTAGACAACTGCCGCTCCGGTTTAGAAGAGGACAATCAAGCGGCTGAAAAAGACGAAAAGCAATCGGCTGTCATCGCAAAGTTGCAAGAGATTTGTGAAATCAAAGATCTGCCAAAGGGCTTACTGGAAGATCGTTTGGCACGTTATGCTGAAACTATGCAGAAAATGTTAGATTCCTATGGCGTAACCATGGATGATTATCTGGCAAACTACAATATGACCAAGGACGACTATGATAAACAGTTAAAAGATGCCATGGAAAAGAACCTGCGTCTTGAACTGATTTTAGAAGCCATTGCCGCAAAAGAAAGTATTAAAATCGACGAAGCAGATTACAAGACGTACATTGACGACATCGTGAGCAGCCAAGGCTATGCAGATGACAAAGCTTTGTATGAAGAATATAGCAAAAAGGAAATGGAAAATTCCTATCTGTGCGATAAGGCTCTTGACGTTGTCATGGAAAATGCAGTTGTGACTTATGATGCTACAGATAATGCTACTACCGATGGTGCTGCTACCGATGATACTACTGCACCAAGTAATACCGACACAGAAACTACAACACCATAAGAAAAAGCATAAGTGTAATAAAAATATAGCAGTTTTATATGACATTTTGTCGTGTAAAACTGCTATAAATCCAAAGGAAGAAAACCCATGACAGATTTTACGAATATCAAAGACTTATATCGTAACAAAGAAAACTATACAGGAACAGAAATTCGCATATGCGGTTGGGTGAAAAATAATCGCAGTTCAAAAAACTTCGGCTTTCTTGCTGTAAGTGACGGCACTTTTTTTGAACCCCTACAAATCGTATATGGAGAAACTCTGCCGAATTTTGATGTGCTTAGCAAATTAAACGTAGGAACTGCTATCTTAGCGAGCGGAACCTTAGTCGCCACACCACAGGCGAAGCAGCCCTTTGAATTACAGGCAAAAGAAGTGATAATTGAAGGGGCTTCTTCCCCCGATTACCCCTTGCAGAAGAAACGCCACACGTTTGAATATTTACGGACGATTTCCCATCTAAGACCGCGAACCAATACCTTTTTCGCTGTCTTTCGGGTGCGTTCCTTGCTGGCTTATGCCATTCACCAGTACTTTAGGGAGCGGGATTTTGTCTATGTACACACACCCATCATTACTGCAAATGATGCGGAGGGTGCCGGGGAAATGTTTCAAGTTACAACCTTGGGCTTAGATACCCCCCCCCATCTTCCCACCGGTGGCATTGACTACAGCAAGGATTTTTTCGGAAAACCCACAAACCTCACCGTAAGCGGTCAGTTAAATGGTGAAACCTACGCTATGGCATTTCGGAACATCTATACCTTTGGACCTACCTTTCGAGCGGAACACTCCAATACCACTCGCCATGCGGCGGAATTTTGGATGATTGAACCGGAAATTGCTTTTGCAGACTTAAGCGACGATATGCTCTTAGCGGAAGGTCTGTTAAAGCACGTGATTTCCTACGTGCTTAGCGAAGCACCCGAGGAAATGGAATTTTTTAACAGTTTTGTGGACAAAGGCTTACTGGATCGCTTACGCCATGTGGTAAACTCTGATTTTGCACGTGTCAGCTATACGCAAGCCATTGATTTGCTTGTAAAAAACAACGAACACTTTGAATACAAAGTCGCATGGGGAGCGGATTTGCAGACGGAGCATGAACGCTATCTGACCGAGGAACTCTTCAAATGCCCGGTCTTTGTAACGGACTATCCCAAGGACATCAAAGCCTTTTATATGAAACAGAATCCCGACGGTAAAACAGTTGCCGCCATGGACTGCCTGGTTCCCGGAATCGGAGAAATCATAGGCGGAAGCCAAAGGGAAGACGATCATGAACGGCTCCTTGCTCGTATCAAGGAACTGGACTTAAAGGAAGAAGATTACGGCTTTTATCTGGATTTACGCAAATATGGCTCTGCCAGACATTCCGGTTTCGGTCTGGGTTTTGAACGCCTGATTATGTATGTAACGGGTATGGGAAATATTCGGGATGTGATACCATTTCCAAGGACTTGGAATAATTGCGAGTTGTAAGATCATCGAAATAAAAAACAGCCTACGTTACAATTAACGTACCGGCTGTTTTTTATTTCAATATGGAAATTTTCAATACACGCAAGCTGTTGATGGGAATCGAACCCATGACCTCCGCACTACCAATGCGACGCACTACCGACTGTGCTACAACAGCAAAGTGAGGAATGTCTATGTTCCGACAAGGCACATTGTGCCAAAAAAATACGATGGTTCACTAAAAAACCTCACAAAGAATACTATACTATAAGCTTGAAAAAATGTCAAGCAATTATTTTTGGAATTTACGAAAAAAAACGGTGACGACGAGGTATTTTATCTATATCTAGTTCTTGAAACTATGTATCGGTGCAGGAATTCGTCCTCCCCTACCTATAAACTTCTCGCAAGAATAGGGATTGACCGGCATAATGGGGGCATAGCCAAGCAAACCGCCAAACTGAGCCTCATCTCCCACACCTTTTCCCAGCACGGGTATCAGGCGTACCGCCGTAGTTTTTTGGTTAATCATACCAATTGCCATCTCATCTGCTAAAATCCCTGAAATTGTGCTTGCCGTTGTATCTCCCGGCACGGCAACCATGTCAAGTCCAACGGAACAGACACAAGTCATAGCCTCTAATTTCTCTAAACTTAAGGCATTTGCACGCACCGCATCAATCATGCCCTGATCCTCGCTCACAGGGATAAACGCACCGCTTAGTCCTCCCACATAGGAAGATGCCATAACGCCGCCCTTTTTGACCTGATCGTTTAAGAGGGCAAGGGCTGCCGTAGTTCCCGGTGCGCCTGCGTATTCTAAACCAATTTCCTCCAAAATCTCCGCTACGCTATCCCCGATTGCGGGAGTAGGAGCAAGGGATAAATCAATAATACCAAAGGGAATCTGAAGCCGTCTGCTTGCCTCCTGCGCCACCAACTGACCCACTCGTGTTATCTTAAAGGCAGTTTTTTTAATCGTTTCACACAGCAGTTCAAAGTCCCCCCCCCGAACACTTTCTAAGGCGGTCTTTACCACGCCGGGGCCGCTGACTCCCACATTAATCACTGCCTCCGCTTCTGTCACACCGTGAAATGCTCCCGCCATAAACGGATTATCATCCGGTGCATTGCAAAAGACCACAAGTTTCACACAGCCAAAAGAATCCCGCTCTTTGGTAAGTTCCGCTGTTTCCTTTATCACTTCTCCCATCAGGCGTACGCCGTCCATGTTAATGCCGCTTTTTGTGGATGCCACATTGACGGAACTGCATACCACATCCGTGTCTGCTAAAGCCCTCGGAATCGAACGAATCAGGTGTTCATCCGCCTTTGTCATGCCCTTTTGCACCAGAGCGGAATAACCTCCGATAAAGTTCACCCCAACAGCCTTTGCCGCTTTATCTAATGTCTTTGCCAAACGGATAAAATCTGCACTGTCCTTACAGGCAGATCCGCCCACCAAGGAAATGGGGCTTACCGAAATGCGTTTATTCACTACGGGAATGCCATAATCCCTTGCAATTGATTCCCCTACGGACACCAAGTTAGCGGCCGTTTTGGTTATTTTATCGTAAATCTTTTGTTCTACCTCAGCCAGATTCGAACCTGCGCAGTCCAAGAGAGAAAGACCCAGCGTGATGGTACGCACATCCAGGTTTTCCTTCTCTATCATTTGATTGGTTTCATGTACTTCCCAAAGACTTGCCATAATACTTACTCCTAATTATACATGAGTGCAGACAAAAGGAGCGTGCCTACACGTTGATTATGCAATGAATGTTACTACTAATTTGCAGATTAGATTCGATGCATTTGCTCAAAAATCGCTTCCCGCTGACACTTTATGACCACACCGATTTCTTCTCCCAAGGCCTCTAATGCCCCCACGTATTCCTCAAAGCTTACAAGACTGTTTGTCTGATCCACAATCATCATCATCTGAAAGAAATCCTGCACAATGGTTTGACTAATGTCTAACACATTGATCTTCTTCTGTGCCAGATAGGTACAAACCTTGGCGATAATACCCACGGTATCCTTTCCCAATACAGTAATAATGACACGATCTGTTTTTTGTTCCATTATGATCTCCTAACTCCAAGCTGATTCATAGCTTGTTCTACTTTTCCTTCCAACAACAAGAGTGTAACAGAAACGAGCAAGCTTCTATTCTTTTTGCATAATTCCAATTTGATTCATAGCTTGTTCTACTTTTCCTTCCAACAATAAGGGTATCACAGCAACCGCTTGTTTGCCCGCTTCTTCCATAACAAACTGTTCTTCTTTGGAAAAATGCCCCAGTACATAATCAATCAAATCCCATTCCTTTGGCTTTTCGCCTACCCCTATTTTGATACGCAAAAATTCTTGAGTTTTCATATGGGCAATAATGTTTTTGATTCCGTTATGCCCACCTGCACTACCCTTTGTGCGGATACGCAATTTGCCGGGTGGCAAACTGATGTCATCGTAAATCACTATCAGTCTGCCCTCCGGCTCACTATTATAAAACTTCAATGCCGCCGCTATGGCTTCCCCGCTTTTGTTCATAAAAGTCTGGGGTTTTAGGAGCAGAACTCTATGTCCTGCAATTACGCCCCTTCCCAAAATAGCATGGAATTTCTTTTCTTTCAAGGAAATGCCATATTCCTTTGCCAAGGCATCAATTACGGCAAAGCCCGCATTGTGGCGGGTATTTTCGTATTGCTTCCCCGGATTTCCAAGACCTACAAGCACATAGGGGGGGGTACCTATCACTTTTTTTCCAAATAAAAACATTATGATCGTCTTCTCCGAATCACGCCCGCTGCCGCTTTCAACTGCTCTGTGTCATTGACTCCCACAATATCTAAGGGATCCTTCGCCTGATAGGCATCCACTAACAAGCCTTTTTTCTTAATGCTTACTATGGTATCCGGCAGATAGTATTCGCCTTGGGCATTGTCAGGGCGCAACTGTTCTAAGGCTTCCTTTAGCTCTGCCGTGTCAAACACGTACATACCCGAATTGATTTCATTGACAAACAATTCCTGTTCTTTGGCATCCTTATGTTCCACACTCTTTACAAATTCACCGGTTTCATTTCGGATAATACGTCCGTATCCAAAGGGATCTTCTACCACGGCGGTAAGTACCGTCACAGCATTTTTCTTTTCCCTATGATGAGCAATCAGCTCTTTTAATGTCTTCGCCGTAATGAGAGGGGTATCTCCGAACAGGATTAAGGTTTCTCCTGTATTTCCCAGAAAATCCGCCGCACACTTGACCGCATGACCGGTTCCAAGCTGTTCTTCTTGCAAGGCATATACCACATCCTTGTGGTGCAAGCTTTCCCTGACACGTTCCGCCTGATAGCCTACCACAACACAGATTTCCGCCACCCCTGCACCACGGGCGGCATCAATGACATAATCCGCCAGAGGGGTTCCCTCTATTTCATGCAAAACCTTCGGCAGGTCGGATTGCATTCTGGTTCCTTTTCCCGCCGCTAAAATAACTGCCCTTAAATCACTCATTTGACTTGCTCCTTTTTTGTATTTGCTTATCGCAGCAACCAAAAGTCTTAGATATGAAAGACCCTACAGCCCGGGACTTAACTGCTCCTCTTCTAATTCTCGCTTGCCTGCATGACGTCCTGTAATCGAATAAATCACCCACTCCGCAATGTTCACCGCATGGTCGCCAATACGTTCTAAATGTCTTGCCACAATCAACATCTCCACGGCTTCCATGCCATGTTCCGGATGTTCCTTTATTTTTTGAACCAAGAGCTGCTTCATTTCCTCATATTGGGCATCTAAAGCGTCATCTTGTGCCAAGATAGATTTTGCCATTTCCAAGTTGCTCTGTACAAAAGCTTCTACGCTTCTGGTCACCATAAGCACCGTTTCCATTGCCATCTGTGCCGTCAAGGGTAAATCACTAATATACAAATCGCTTGGGGTTTGCAAAACACTTTCTGCAATATCCTGTGCATAATCACCGATTCGTTCCATATCCGCAATCATTTTTAATGCCGCATACAACATCCGCAAATCCTTTGCCACCGGCTGTTGCTCCAGTAAAAGCCGCATACACAAGCCTTCCACCTTTCGCTCTTGGCGATTGATTTCCCGGTCAAAGTCAATGGCCTCTTGGGCAAGCTGTTCATCCTTTTTCAGGAAAACCGTGATTGCCATTTGAATGGATTTCTCCACCAGATTTCCCATTTCGATCAATTCATTGTGTACCTGCTCTAATTGTTTCTCAAAACGATTTCTCATATCATCATCCAAACCTTCCTGTAATATAGTCCTCCGTCCGCTTATCCTTCGGGCGAGCAAACAGAGTGTGGGTATCCGCCGTTTCAATGATTTCTCCCAAGAGGAAGAAAACCGTTGTATCTGAAATACGGGTTGCCTGCTGCATATTATGGGTCACTATAATAATCGTATACTTCTTCTTCAATTCTATCACAAGATCCTCTATTTTAGAAGTAGAAATCGGATCTAGTGCAGAGGTTGGTTCATCCATTAAAATAATTTCCGGATTTACCGCCAAAGCACGGGCAATACACAAACGCTGCTGTTGTCCTCCCGATAAGCCCAAGGCACTTTTTTTGAGCCTATCCTTTACCTCATCCCAGATTGCCGCATTTTGCAGTGAGGTTTCAACGATTTCATCTAACTGTGCCTTGCCCCTGATCCCGTGGGTTCTGGGGCCAAAGGCAATGTTATCGTAAATGCTCATAGGAAATGGATTCGGTTTTTGAAACACCATGCCCACCCGTTTCCTCAATTCATTGGTGTCTAAAGAACGGTAAACGTCCTCATTATCAAGGGTAACCGTACCGGTAATCTTACAGCCCTCCACCAAATCATTCATGCGATTTAGTGTCTTTAACAGGGTTGATTTCCCACAGCCGGAAGGTCCGATAAATGCGCTGATTTTATTTTCCACAAGGGAGAGGTTCACATTTTTTAAGGCGTGAAAGTCTCCGTAATATAAATCCAAGTTGCTGATTTTGATTTTTTCTGCCTTTTCTTGTTTCATCTTCTGCTTACACCTTTCTGTGTGCCTAATTCTTCGCCAATGCCTTTGCAACCATGCCGGAAAGGAAATTAATCAGCACGACTACAACCAAAAGAACCACCGCCGTGGCGTAAGCTTCATTGGTGTGCAAGCCCTCGCCTGAGAGGTTATACATATGATACGCCAAAGTACGCCCAGGCGCCGACAGATTACCCGCAATCTTCGTTACGGTTCCTGCGGTGTACATAAGCGCCGCCGTTTCTCCCACAATACGCCCGATTGCCAAAATAACGCCTGCCAAAATCCCGGGTACAGCCGATGGCAAGACAATGCGAAAAATCGTTCGCACTCTTCCTGCTCCCAGACCAAAGCTTCCTTCCCGGAAGGAATCCGGCACAGCCTTTAAGGCTTCTTCTGTGGTACGCATAATCAGCGGTAAAATCATAATTGCCAAGGTAAGGGATCCCGATAAGACAGACAGCCCTAATTTCAGATTGATTACGAAAAACAGCATACCGAAGAGTCCGTATACAATGGATGGAATGCCCGATAAGGTTTCCGCCGTAATGCGTACCAGATTTACCAATTTATTGCCCCGTTTCGCATATTCCACCAGATAAATAGCGGCTCCAATGCCAAGGGGTACTGCCATCAGCAAGGATACTAAAGTGATAAACAAAGTATTTATAATGGCGGGCATCATGGAAACATTATCGCTGGTATACTTGAAGGCGAATAGCGATGGCCGCAAATGGGGTACGCCCTGTATTAAGATATAGGCAATCAAAAAAATCAATACGGCAAAGGTGATAAATGCCGCCGCTATCACCAGGATAAATAAGACCCAAGAAAGGAGTCCCCGTTTTCCTTTACTACGTTTTGCTTCCTTTACGTCATTCATTCTTCCCCCCTCCTTTTCAACAAAGAGAATAGCAGGTTGATAATCAGAATAAAGACAAAAAGCACCACTCCTGTGGCAATCAAAGCCTCTCTATGCAAATCCGAAGCGTAGCCCATTTCCATAACAATATTGGCGGTTAAGGTACGTGCACCATGAAATAAATCCGTAGGGATTCGCGGTTGATTACCTGCCACGAGAATAACTGCCATGGTTTCTCCGATTGCACGCCCCACGCCTAAGACCACGCCTGCCATAATGCCTGACTTTGCCGCCGGTACAACGGAGAAAAACACACTTCTCTCATGGGTTGCCCCCAGTGCCAAAGCCCCTTCATAATAGCTTTCCGGAACGGCTCGAATGGCAGCCTCACTTACGCCGATAATGGTAGGCAAAATCATGATTCCCAAGAGGATGGATGCGGTAAAAATCGAAGTTCCCGGGCTTTTTATCCCGAAGAATTTACAGCCGTCCATCACAAGGGGAACCAAGACCACAAGACCGAAGAAGCCGTATACTACAGAGGGAATACCCGCCAGTAAGTCCACTGCGGATTTTAGAGGAAAATAAATCTTCCTGGGACAAAAACGTGCCATAAACACTGCGGTTAAAATGCCAATCGGCACGCCGATTACAATTGCACCTGCCGTAATATAAATACTGCCCAGTATCATTGGGAAGATCCCATAAGAAGCCGGAACATTGTTGGGCGCCCACTTTGTTCCTCCTAAAAATGAGAAAAATCCGATCTTATTCATTGCGGGAATGCCATTAATAAACAAAAATATGCAAATGAGAAGAACTGCTAAAATACAGGTCAATGCCGCTGCCAAAAACAAAACATAGGCTAGATTCTCTTTTGTTTTTCTCCATGCCCGAGAGGATCGAAATCCGCCAAGGGCTGCCGTTTCATCTTTATTCATACCAGAATCTCCATTTTCAAAAAGCCATTTCATGGGAATAGAGAATGGGGGATTTATCTCCCGCATTCTCTATTCTATGCCGATTTTTATTTGCCTCACAAATCGGATCTGTACTCACTTATAAAATTATAGCACAATTTGTTTGGCAAATCAACTACGGCTTGCACCTATCTTACCACTCGGTTTTTGCTCCGGTAAAGATCTCTTTTACCACATCCTTGGTCAAATCACTTGTTGCATTATCCTTATTTACCACGATTACGATACCATCTAAAGCAATCTGTGTGGCTTTCAGTTCACTTTCGCTATCCTTTAACTCACGGCTTGACATTGCAATGTCTGCTGTTCCGTCTATGGCTGCCTGTATGCCTGTGGTGGAATCGTTGGTGTTTAAGTCAAGGGTTGCCGCTGTGTTTACTTTCTCGTAAGCTTCAATCAGCTTTTCCATAACAGGAGATACGGAAGAAGAGCCTGCAATTAAAATCTTTCCGCTTGCCTTATTGCTTGTAAATTCCTTGGCACTGTCATCGGTCTTAATGTATCCGTTCTTCTCAATGATGTCCTGTCCGTCCTTGCTTAAAATAAAGTTAATGAAATCCTGTGTCACTTCGCTTGGTGTTCCCTTTGTTGCAATGTTAAAGGGTCTTGAAATCTCATAGCTTCCATCTTTGATGTTTGCAACGGTTGCATCCACACCATTGATCTTTAATGCCTTTACCGTGTCCTTTAAGGAACCAAGAGAAACATAGCCGATTGCATCTTTATTTCCTGCAACACCGGTAAGTACCGCTTCCGTGTTGTTTACGATGGTAGCCTCTTCCGTTGTCTTATCTACTTTCTTACCATCGGCATCCTTTTCTTCCACACCAAAGAGTTCAATAAAAGCTCCTCGGGTTCCGGATCCGTCTTCTCTGGAGATAACTTGAATCTCACCACCTGTAGTTGATCCGGTCTTACTTGTGTCTGCATCATCCTTTGTGCCACAACCCACGAGAGTTGCTACTCCCAATGCGGCAATTGCTAAAATTACTGCTAATTTCTTCATTTCCTTACTTCCTCCTTTTTGTACGCAAATTGCGCCAATCCACATATTATATTATGGGCGTTTCATGTAAAACTGCTGTCCGGTTACGCCAAACTGCTCTATCATCATAACTGGCAAATGTAAAATCTATATATGCGTTTGTGTAAAATCTGTGTAAAATCTTTTTCGAACAAAAAAAGAACGTATCCCGAAATACGCCCTTTCTGTTTTATGACAAAACCTATCTCTTAAACGCCCAAATTACCCGCAATGCAATACAATAGACTACAATAAAAATCATTCTTAAAATGATCGCCTGAAACAGCAGGCTCAGTCCTACATAAATAGCTGTTGCAATCACAAACAGCACAATTTTCTTTTTATTCATCCACTTTTCCCCCTTTGGCAATTACGCCATGATTCAGTTCTATTTCCCGTGTTGCCAGAGTATTCACCAAATCCCTGATATGACTGGAGAACACAATGGTTTTATCTGTGGAGGCACAATATTCCTTTAACAACTCAATTGCCAAATCCTGCCCCTGTACGTCCATGGCGTTTAGGGGTTCGTCCATAAGCAGAAGGTCGCAGTTTAGGCTCAATGCTGCCACAAGAAAAACCTTATACTTCATGCCCAAGGAATAGGTTTCCACCAGATTATCCACATACCCTGCCATGTCAAAGACTTCGTAAAAATGTTCCGCTTTTTGATCGTAGCTCTCATCGGCATTCCACAGCTGTTTGATAAGAGATACATTTTCCCGTCCTGTTAATTTTTCATATAAATAAGGACTGCTTGGAACAAAGAACAGGCTTTTCCCTTCGAATATGCGGAGGCTTCCCTCTTCACCGCTTAGAATTCCCGCCAAAAGTTTAAGCAAAGTGGTCTTTCCCGAGCCGTTTCTGCCCTTTATACATAGTATTTCATTTCGGAAAACAGTTACGTCGATTCTCTTAAAAATCAGCTCCTCTTCATAGGAAAAAACTAAGTTCTGAATAGAAATTATCTTGTTCGTTTTACACATTACGCCACCTTTTTCTTTCTGTATGTTTCTTTCCTGCCAATCTCAAGGAGAACTGCTCTCTGCTTTTTTATTTCCATACAGTGCATTCACTCCTTTGTCTACGATTTTTTGAAATGCCTTATGCTGAACGAGAATCCAAAGCAACATATATATTACATATGCCACACAGATAAATTTCCATGCGCCCGGCGGAATGAGATTTACGACTGCATTGCCCAGCAACAAAAACGTCAGCGGAAACATTAATGCCTTCTTCGGCGTTTCGTAAAATTTAATCGCTAAAGTTTCCTCCCCCATCGTTTCCTCTATCTGCTCCGCCGACTCTTTATCTCCTACTGTAGAACACAAGAGCGGACTCATATATAAGGACAATTCCGGGGCAAAATAATACAATAGTATGGAAAACAGAAGCACAGCCAACAAGGTAAGTATCAATACCGCCAAACTTTTTATGTAAATAATGCTTGCTATTGCTGTCAAAATCCCATATAAGAGCAAGGGAATCTTAAGAAACAAACGACATAAAGAAAGCTTGGAACGGTATACATCCTTTATAGTTTTTCCTGCTATTTTATACAAATCCATGAGTGGAAGATCCAGTTGCATTCTGAATACCGATTTCAGATTGCTTGTAATATTAAAGACTTGATTCATTACTTGGTTGCCAAAGAAAAATACCGTCAGCAGGGCTATGAGCCACGCATTATGGCAGTATTTCACAATTGCCAAGTAAAAGGCTGACAGGATGACATAATCCATAAAAAAGGTGATAATAGGCAGAACAACTTTACTAAAGGGGGCTGCCCCCCACCCAAGCAAGCGCAGGTCTTTTTCTATCAAAAAATCAAAGTTTCGACTTCGATTCTGTTTCTTCAAGAAGCCAAGATACCATTTTGAAAGCTTGGATTCTCTCACTTTTCTTATGGGAATCCGATAGTTCGGCATAATCGTTGCCATGAGGACAATCCCTGCCAAGACAAAAAACACCAGTACCAAAAATATGATATTTCCGTAAAGAAAATGCTGCATTCCCACATTAAAGCGATGTAGGTGATGAAAAATACTGCTCCACTCCGTATCCATCAGCACCTTCAGTTCTGCTTCCAGAAGCTCATTCACTCCACGGCTAAAATTCAGATTCTTACTGATCAGGATCATACTTTTTGCCAAAAAGTCCACAATATAATAGGTGGTCGAAAATAGCAAAAACCCGACTAGGATAAATTTGGACAAATCCCATACCAATGGCACTCTGCCGCTATTTACCTTAAGGCGCTTCTTACTGTAAAGCAGACATAGGGCAATGGATAAAAATTCCAAAAGGACAATCCACACGATACCCCTTGCTCCAAGCAAAAAAATGAGCATAACGACTGCCGGAACTACTTTATCCAAATTATTGGTTTTCACCCAGAGGTATTCCAACGAAAGAAGGGAAGTAAACATCTTCTTATCCCCCACCCCCGTCATTGTGAGAAGCTCTGTATTTTTCGGGTTGGTCACATACCGATTACCCCACACCCACAAATTCGCATTTGTGCCAAACAACAGCAGACTGGACAGATAAAAGAGGGGTGTCTTAAGCCTTTCCACCGAAAAGAACTGAAAGAGAAGCAGCAACATTATGCCGATGACAATCAGTTGCCCAATCATCAAAATGGTATAGGCAGGGATTGCTTTTTTGATTTTTAACAGCTTAAAGATGGCTTCGTAGCGGGTACGAATTTTGTTCTTTATAAAGAGATTGAAGATGATAAGGTGTCGATTCATGTTTTTTCACCGTTTCTTTCGTGATTTTGAGAGCCAGTCATGAGACCATCTGCTCCATCGTCCTCCTTCTTTAGACAAGGCAATGAATCCACCAATTCTTTCAAATACTGTATTTTTACTCTGGCATTATAATTTATTAACGCTTTGAGAGCAAAAAAAACACCTATTGGTACCCCAATAAATACAACAATAGGAAATAGAGCAAACCACAAATCTCGCACCATCATCGTTATTACCTCCTTCTTTCTTACTATTTTTCCTTTGCCATCTAGGGTAACACACTCCAAAAAGCTTTACAATAGGCTCTGCAAAAGTGTAGAGAATAAGTGCGAAAATGATATGAATATGTCATTTCCTAACAAAAAACATCCCCTCATATTATAGAAACGCACGAGTTAGGGGAATTTTCGCCTATCTTTTAATTTTTTTGAAATCATCTCTCAAACACGATTGATAAAGCACAAGCATAAAAAACGGGACACCCTATCCTTGCTTCGGGTATCCCACCTTTTACAATTTTTTTCAGTCTTTTGCAACAGACTGCGCCATTTTCAATAGCGTATCAATTGAAACTCCTCCGCCCAGCACCAGTCGATAACCGTCCTTATCCCAGACAACGGTGTTTCCTTGACTGTCAGAATCCGCCGTAAACGTGTGATAGACCAGTCCGTCTATTATCGTCTGCCCATAAATCACGCCCTCATTGTTTACTGCTATGGAAGAGGCATCAGCAGGCACGGCATCAAAAGAAAGGGGGGTTCCGGATGTGTCGCTATACGAAATAAAAGTAGCAAAACCTTCTGTCATGTTTGATGTTTCTGCATAACCCTCCGGCAGATAGGACAGGTGCCAGTGAATATTTTCTGTCGCAGGTGCTCCTCCATCAAATTGCGCAAATTTGTCAAAAAACTTCACAACCGTTTTCGTAACTGCCGCCCGAACTTCCGGCACCGTCCATAGCAGTAGCCCAAAACTAGTAAATGCCGCTGCAACTGCAATGCTTGCTTTTCTTATTCGGCGAAACGTCCTTTGTAAGCTTTCTTTTCTCCGCTCACGAGCAAACAGTTTTTTCATTTGCCGCTCATGCCGTTCTGAAAAAACATGCTTTTCTTTTGCTGCTTCCTGTTCCGCTTCCGCTATCCGACGATTGAAATCGTCAATGACCGCCTGCCGGAACAGAGCTTCGGATACATCATCTTTGAATATCTGCTCACTATTCATTGCTTTTCGCCTCGCTTTCCATTATTTTCCGGATTCTTGCCCGTATTCGGCTTAGCTTCCCGCCTATCTGCATATCAGACAGACCCATGTTTTTCCCTATTTCCTTCAGTGACATCGAAAGCACATACTTCATCACCAAAAGTTCACGGTCTTCTTCCTCCAGTTTTGCCATGCACCTTATCATCAAATCATATGCCTCCTGCCTTTCTGCCAAAAAGTCAAGAGGCTCTTCCTCTGCTGTCCTATTTGCAAGGTTTTCCAATTCAATGGAGGGGAAGCAGTCTTCACGCTTCGATTTGCGCAGTATGTCAAAACATTTCCTTCTTACTACAGTAACGCTCCAGTTCCGGAAATTTTCGTCATCCATGCTAAAAACTTTTGATTTATTTTCAATAGCGGAAATAAATGTCATAGAAACAGCATCTTCAGCCATTTCCTCCGAATGCAGAATCTGTTTTGCAATACACAGCAACAGCTGTCGATTCTTTTCGTATAAATGGGCAAATCTATCTTTTTCGGCCGGACTTTCAAGCGTACTCATCATAAATAACAGCATCACTATGTTCTCCCTGTGTTTTCGCAGTTTATCATCTGTTTTTATAGCCATAAACGTTCTTGTCTTATTATGCTTGATTTCTATAGCAGTTCCATGTGGCATGGTGCTATATATTTCGGTTAAATGCCGGATAATCATTAGGTAAACCTGTCAACAGTATTGCCGTCTTGACTTTCACCACCGAAAACCCTATAATCTATATGTAGGTAGCCACCTAAGAGTTAAGAGGAATGGAGGAAATCATACAAATGAAAATAGCGATTTGCGATGATGAACAACACTGCCGTGAAAGCTTTCGCCAAATACTGCTTGCTTGTAAGGAAATGCTCCCTGACTTAAGCATCGCTTCATTTTCCAGTGGAGATGAGTTGATTTCCTGCTATTTGAAACAAGAAATGTTTGATGTCATCTTTTTGGATATTGAAATGCCGGGGCTTTCCGGTCTTGAAACCGGACATCAGATTCGGAAAATGGACAAAAATGCCATTATTGTTTTTCTGACAAGTTTTGAACACTATGTTTTCCAAACCTTTGAAATAGAAACCTTTGATTTCCTGACAAAACCTGTACAAATGGACACCGCACAAAGCCTGATAAGGCGCATAGCAACGAAGTATCAGCACCAGCACTATTTCGTGCATATAAAATGGCAGGAACAATCCCATTCTCTTGAGGTACATGAAATCGCCTATGTAGAAGGCTACGACAGACACGCCATTTTTCATACAAATAGAACGGGTACAGGAAACACATTCAAAAAATATGAATGCGTTGGCAAATTAAACGATTATGAAAAAAAGCTAAACTCCTACGGTTTTTTAAGATGTCACCAAGGATTTTTGGTCAACATGAGATACATAACGGATATAGGGAGCAAACAAATCAGCATAAACAGAGGCTTAACAGACAGTCCAAATGAAGAAATAGATATGAGCGTTCGAAAAAAAGCGGACTGTTTGCGTGCATACAATAAATATCTTGCGAGGCGTAGTATATGAATCTTTCAAAAACACTCATTGATTTGCTCGGCATAGGCTTTCAAATCTATCTAATCATGCTGTTTTTTGGAACCTTCTGGGAAATGAAATTCCTAAAAAAACGTTTTTTTGTTCTGGGATTTTGCGGGGTTTCTGTCTGGAACCTGCTTAGTATCCAATTTCTTCATAATAACGTTCTGCTCGCCGGCACATTTATTCTCCTCGTTGTTTTTCTTGGTTTCTATTTCAAAAACAATTGGATTAATCGGATTCTATTTGCTTTTCTTTTTTCCTCTTTGGCTATGGCTTCCGAAACAGTATTTGCCACTATTTTAACCCGACTGCTAAAGCTCCCTTTTGAACAGGTGCAAGCAGGAACATTTTCCTATGCCGTCGGTCTGCTCGGGTCAAATTTGTTTGCACTTGTCTTAATACAGGTTATGCGGATTTTCTTCCCTCAAAAACACCGTCCCTTCCGCAATAATTGGCTTGACCTAATCATGCTGTTTTTGCCGCTGCAATCAATACTCATCTGCGGTCTGGTTCAAAGCATTGACTCCGGCTCCGACATGGAAAACGTAGCCTTTTTAGGCAATATTGTGCTTGTTTTTTCTTTCCTTCTCATTGCTGTTGCGGCCTTCCTCTTAAACAATCAGCAAAAATCAAGAGCATACCGGCAAGCCTATGAAACCGCCCTTTCTCGTTTGCGAACCCAAATCAATCATTATGATGAACTTTATTTAGCACAACAAGAATTAAAAAAGGCTCGCCATGAAATGAAAAATGAAACGATTGCTCTCTTGGGTATGTTGGAAGGACATGATGTCGAAGGTGCCATACAACACATCCGAAACAAACAATCACTCTTAGAATCCACAAACCTTGTTTTAGACACCGGCTATCCTGCCATGGATGCCATCGTAAATGCAAAAATGAACGTAGCAAGAGAACATGGCTTAAAAATCCATTATAAAATGCTGGCTGACGGTCAGCTGCTTGTAGACCAGTTCGACCTGGCTGTTATTTTAGCAAATGCGTTGGACAATGCTTTGGAGGCTGTAAGCAAAAGCAGTAACATAGATACGGATATTACTGTTACAATAACGAATCCTTCCAATTATCTCTCCATACTGGTTGAAAACTTTACATCCGAGCAGGTGGATAAAAATTTGCGAACCACGAAAAAAAATGCAGCCAACCATGGCTTCGGCATTGCGCAGATGAAAATTCTTGCAGCAAAATATGATGGGGATTTAAGTGCTGATTTTGATAAGGATACCGGAAAATTTTCACTGCAAGTTCTTCTGAAAAACCAACGTGTATAACTGTTTTTCTTGCATTGTTCGCTCGTTCACGAAACATTTTGCAACTATTTCTCAATCTCACTCATTGATAAAAAAAACCAATCTCACTCTTGCAAAAAATGTACAGGTATATTAAAATAAAACTTGTTGAGAGTTCACTTGATACATTCACGATACCATCAGAAAGAAGGACTTACTTATGAAACTGGGAATTACAATGGAGGGCGGTGCCAGCAGAACATCTTTCAGCTGTGGCGTAACCGATGCTTTCTTAGAAGAAGATTTGATGCCGGATTATTTTATTGGTGTGTCCGCCGGGATTGCTTTTGGAATGTCTTATCTTTCCAAGCAGAAGGGACGCAATTTGGAACTTATGCAAAAATTTATGCCGGACAAGCGTTATGCGGGTTTCCGTCATTTATTTAATCGAAAAAATAAGAGTTTTTACAACATCCCCTTTGTATTTGATGAAATCCCCCGTAAGCTTTTGCCTTTTGACTATGAGGCATTCGAAAATTTTAAGGGACAGGTGGTAGCCGCTGTTACAAATATCCACACAGGAAAGGCGGAATACCTGAATGTACCCAGAAATCCACAGCACTTTCATCTGATTACAGCAAGTTGCGCCCTGCCCGTCTTTTTTCAGCCGGTTAAGGTAGGCAAGCGTTATTATTTAGACGGGGGCATAGCCGATTCCATCCCTTACAAGCAAGCCATCGGGGCAGGCTGTGACAAAAATATCATCATACTCACCCGAGAGCAGGGCTATGTGAAAACCAAGGAGCGAGGCTCCGGGGCTTCCATGCGGCTTTATAAACGTTATCCCAATCTGGCGGAATCCTTAAAACGCAGGCCGGCAGAATACAATGCTACAATTGCTGAATTATGGGCTGCCCACGAAAGGGGGGAGGTGTTTGTCATTGCACCGGAAACCACCTTTGGCATGGGGCGTACAGAATCCCGAGCGGAAAAGCTGACGAGACTCTATGAGGAAGGGTATCGCTATGCCAAGGAGATTATGCCGGAATTAAAGGCGTATTTGGCGAAAGACAATATATAACAGTTCCACGTAAAATCGACACACGCAAGTTATCATCGATACGTTGGTGATAACTTGCGTGTACTGATAAATAAAAAACACCGATTTCACGGTGTTCTAAAAGCGCGAGACGGGATTCGAACCCGCGACCCCGACCTTGGCAAGGTCGTGCTCTACCAGCTGAGCCACTCGCGCATATTGTAACTAATTTTCAGTAATACTTGATTATCGAAACGCAGTTTCGGTAATATCTCCTGCTACTTGACAGCAACTTTCGCCGTAACGCAACAGTCAAGCGGGTGATGGGAATCGAACCCACGTATCTAGCTTGGAAGGCTAGTGTTCTACCATTGAACTACACCCGCATATCGGTGTACTGCCGAAAGGTATAATGCCCGGTTCCGGAATCGAACCAGAGACACGAGGATTTTCAGTCCTCTGCTCTACCAACTGAGCTAACCGGGCACGTGCATCATTGGCAACGAATATTATTATATCACTCTCACGAAAAAAGTCAATACCTTTTTTTCATCTTTTTCAATTTTTTTTCATTTTATAACTTGAAAATTTAAATGCCACCCCTCCTACCCTTATCCGTGGAATTTACTCTTGCAAATAAAGGGGTGGATGTTATCCTTACAAATTTATGTTATCCTGTTATGGTGATGCTGGCATGGCAAG